>JACKEA010000010.1:0-25000 GCA_020633235.1 Polyangiaceae bacterium
GCGGCACGGGCGGCTCCGGCGGCACGGGCGGCTCCGGCGGCAGCGGTGGTGCTCAGTGCATCGACAGCGGCTGCAACGGCTTCGATCCGGGGTCGTGCTGCAGCGGCGCGTACTGCGCCGTCTGGGGCAAGTGTGTCGTGTGCAAGAACAACAACGACGGCTGCAGCTCGGACGCCCAGTGTTGCAGCGGATCGTGCAAGTGGTCCAACGGCTGGTGGCGGTGCGGATAGACGGGTATCGCGCCGCCCCGACAATCAGAAATCAAAGCTGCGCCAGCATCTTGCGCGCGCGGCGCGCCCACTTCTCGTCGCGGCGCTGCACGAAGTCCGGCGAGGTTTCCCAGTTCGCGAGGCCGCGCTCCAGCACCTCCCGGGCGCGAGCGGTGCGGCCGTCTTCTTGGAGGTAGTGGGCGAGGGCGACGTGATGGTTCACCCGGGTGCTGATGGCGACCAGGCCTTCCAGCACCTCGACGGTGTCGTCACGCTGCCCGTTTCGCCATAGCGCTTCGGCGTAGTCGAGGGCGGCGCCGTAGTCGCGGTAAGCGTTGTCCTCACCCAGGAGCTTCTCGAGATACTCCACCGCTTCGTCGAAACGACCATCGCTCATCGCACAACGCGCCAGGCCGTGGAGAGATTGGAGGTTTCCGGGATCTTGCTCGAGCACCTCGCGGAACAGCGGCTCGGCTTCCTGGAAGCGCTCGGCGCCCTCCAACGCGTCTGCCAGCTCGAGCTTGTTGGCTACGCTCGGCGTTTCCTGCAGCTTGCGGTGAAGGCGGCTGACGTCCTTCGTGCCAGCTCCCGGCAGACGGCGACCGAGATCCCAGTCCTTCACCTTCACCAGCGCGAAGTAGATGAGGCTCCCGAACGGGACGAACAGGATGATCAAATACCAGTAGTACTCGGCGCGCCGTCGGATCGCGTCGATGATCATCCAGATAGTGAAGGCGCTGGCGGCGTAGTACAGGAACAAGGTCGACCGGGAACCTTTCGACGAAACGACGAGCTGTCAAGCGCGAGGCATTGCGTGCCCCGCCGGCCGCGGGATAGCGTGCCGCGAATCGGAGTCGCTCGATGTCCGCAGAACCCGTGATCGACAGCGAAGACGGAACGGCACTCTCCGAGGACGAGCTGCGCGACGCCTGGCCCGCCCTGGCCACGGAGGAGCGCGTGGACGGCTTCCGCATGCTGCCGGCGGAGGAGGCGGACGATTTCTTCCTCACGCTGATGCCCCTGGGCCAGGCGCAGATCATCACGGGTCTCCCGCGCGGGCAGCGTCGCATCTGGATGCGCCTCTTGGCGCCGGACGACGCGGCGGACGTGCTCCAAGAGGTGGAACCGGAAGAACGCGCGGAGCTGCTCTCGCTCTTGGACGAGCAGACGCGCCGCGAGGTGCAGGCGCTGATGGCCTACGCCGAAGACGACGCCGGTGGCCTGATGAGCACGCGCTTTGCGCGCGTGCGGCCGGACATGACGGTGGACGAGGCCATCCGCTACCTGCGCCGCCAAGCGAGCGAGAAGCTCGAGACGCTGTACTACGCCTACGTGCTCGACCCCGCGCAGAAGCTCCTGGGCGTCGTCTCCTTCCGTGAGCTGTTCGCGGCGGCGCCCGGCAAGACGGTGCGCGAGATCATGGACGACGACGTCGTCAGCGTGCACGCGGAGATGGACCAAGAGCACCTGTCGCGGCTGTTCGCGCGCCACGGCTTCATCGCCATCCCGGTGGTGGACGACGAGGGCCGCATGCAAGGCATCGTCACCATCGACGACATCGTGGACGTCGTCCAAGAAGAGGCCACGGAAGACGTCCAGAAGTTCGGCGGTATGGAAGCGTTGGAGTCGCCGTACCTGCAGACGCGCTTTTCCAGCATGGTGCAGAAGCGCGCAGGCTGGCTCTCGGCGTTGTTCATCGGCGAGATGCTCACGGCCAGCGCCATGTCCCGCTACGAGGACGAAATCGCCCGGGCCGTCGTGCTCGCGCTGTTCGTTCCGCTCATCATCTCCAGCGGTGGTAACTCGGGCTCCCAGGCGGCCACCCTCGTCATTCGCGCCATGGCGCTGGGCGAAGTGAAGCTCCGCGACTGGTGGCGCATCATGCGCCGCGAGCTGGGCGCCGGGCTGGCCCTCGGCCTCATCCTGGCGGTGCTCGGCTTCATCCGCATCGCCGTGTGGCAATCCATGTTCTCGAGCTACGGCCCGCACTGGGTCGGCGTCGGCATCACCGTGTCCATCAGCCTGGTGGGCGTCGTGATGTGGGGCACCCTCTCCGGATCCATGCTGCCCTTCGTGATCCGCCGCCTGGGCGCCGACCCCGCCAGCGCTTCCGCCCCCTTCGTGGCCACGCTGGTGGACGTCTCGGGTCTCGTCATCTACTTCACGACCGCCCACGTCGTGCTCAGCGGCGCCTTGCTCTAGATCTTCTGGGCTCTCCTCACACATTCGTGGGTGCCTGAGTGCGATGACGGAGCGCGCAGAGGGACGTGCCACTCGACTGGGTCATGGTCTTTCTGGTCCGGCGCGGCAAAGGGCCGAAGCGTTCCCCCTGTGCGGAACTACGAATGACATTCGCTGGCGAATGCTAACGAGTCAGCCCGGCGTGAGCCTGCGGAGCGCTTCACGGATCAGCTGGTCCAAGGGCAAGCGTTTGGCCTCTGTTTCGAGTGCCGCGACCACCTTGCAGCACTGTGCCTTCTTGAAGCCCATGGTCACGAGCGCCTGGCAGAGCTTGTCGCACTTGTCCTTCGCGTTTTGAGCCGCGTCTGCTTGGTTCGCCTGTGATCGGGCGCGCCGGATCTTCTCGTCGATGAGCTCGCTGCCGTAGGTTTGTCGTGCGTGGAGATCGTTATGTGCGGCACACAGCAGGCGACCGTTGCGCGCTTCGCCGCCGCCACCCTTGCCGCGCGGGTCGACGTGGTCGTACTGAAGGAACGCGCGCGCCGTGGGACATCCGGCTTTGGAAACCAGCGCGCGAGCACGATCAAGATGTCGCCTTTGGTCTTGCCGGCCACTTCTTGGAGCAGCTGAGCGTGGTTCTCGGCAGTGAGGCGCTTGGCGATCAGCGAAAGACCGGTGAGATGCAAGCGGCCGTCCGCGATCATCTCCAGCGCGAGGGGAAAGCTCTTCGCCGCGTGCGCGCCGGAAACGCTGCGATGCGCCTGGCCCTCACTCATCACGAGGCAGCGCACGCACAGATCGTAGAGCGAGGAGTAGCCGCGCACCAGGTGCAGCCGCCGCTCCTCGATGAGCGCGAGATGCACCAGAAGCCGCGCAACCGCGCGGCGACGCGTGGCGTTCGCGGATAGCGTACTCTGCCAGAGCGCGTCGTTCGAGAGCGCATCGAGCTCTTGCGGCCCATTGGATTCGTGACGTTCGTGGTTCTGGTTCGACATGAGTCCCCCTTGGGTTCCCAGCGACATACCACGCGAAATCCTGGCTCTTTCAGCGCCTTGCTGGTGCGCGTTCAGAGCGCTGGATGCTTTGGAAATCGAAACTAGACCCACTGTCCACCTGGGTTGACCACCTCCAATGCCACTCCGGCGAGAGCGGCGGACGGGGGCGCCGCCGTTGCCGCGCGTCGTTCGAGGGCGGACCAAGCGGCTGGAATTTCTGCAGCGATGGCGATCCGAGACGAGTGCGAAGCGGACGACAGAATTCGACACCGCGAAGGCGATTTCAGTTGACGAGATTTCGGACGCTCCGCGCTCTCATTTCGTCGCTCTCGTTCGCACAGTGCCTGCGCAGCACACGTGCGCCCACTGGGCGCGCGTTCGAAAGCAAATCGCTCTTCGAAGTGCCCGCGGGCTCGAAAGCGCCTCGAGGGGGCGCTGAAGAAGGCGAAATTTCCCATGGTATGCCGGAGGAAACCACGGGGGTTTGCCATGTCATCGTCCAAAGCCATTTCCGTAGAACTGTCTGCCACCGAGCGCACTGCGCTCTCCGCATTTCAAGACCTCTCCAATCGCGATCTCTGGTCCAGCGCGGTCGTCGCCAACGCCGGGCGGCGCAAAGCCACCGCGCACTTGGTCGCGCACCTCGCCGAAATCGACCGACGTGAGCTCGTGTACGACCACGGCTACTCCTCCATGTACGACTTCTGCGTGCGTGGCCTGGGGATGAGCGAGGGCACGGCGTATCGGAGCATCGCCGGGGCGCGGGCGGCGCTCTCGTTTCCGGTGGTGCTTTCGCTGCTCGCAAGCGGAGATCTGCACCTTTCCGGGCTTTCTCTGTTGGCTCCGCGGCTCACGGAGGAGAACCACGCGGCGCTGCTGGAAGAAGTCGCCGGCAAGACGGGCGCCGGGATTCGCGTCGTGCTCGCGCGCTGGTTCCCGAAGCCGGACGTCCCGGACCAGGTGAAGCCGCTGCGCACTGGCGGAAGGGGTCCAGCGCCCGGCGTGGAACCGCTTTCGGAAGGGCGCTTCGAGGTGCATTTCAGTGCCGGAGAGAGCCTGAAAGCGAAGCTCGAGCACGCCCAGAATCTGATGAGCCACGTGAGCCGGGAGCTGGAGGTCGTGATCGAACGGGCGCTCGACGCGCTGATTCGCGAGCTGGAGAAGAAGCGCTGGGGCGTTACGGACAAGCCGCGCCGCTCCCGCGGAACGAAGCCGGGCGAGCCCGGCCGTGCGGCCCGGCGCGAGGTGTACGAGCGCGACGGTGCCCAGTGCTGCTTCGTGTCGGAGTCCGGCGTGCGCTGCACGGCAAGGGGGTTTCTGGAGTACGACCACATCGAAGCCACCGGCATCGGTGGTAGCGATGGCGCCTCCAATGGTCGGGTGTACTGCAGGAGCCACAATTTGAATGCGGCCAAGAAGACCTTCGGCCGCGAGTACGTTGAAGAGAAGATTCGCCTTCGTCAGCGAAGGCGTTCAGACACCGAGGACACCGGGGACACTACCGACGCCGAGGACACCGAGGCGCGGGAGAAGCAAGACAAGCTCCTCTTGGCGTTGACGACTCAAGGCTTCAAGAAGGGCGAAGCCAAGAAGGCAACGGAAAAGCTCGCCCGAGAAGCCCGCACTCTCTCGTTACAAGAGCTGCTTCGGCGTGCCCTGGCGCTGCTCGTTCCGCGATAGGCGGGATGCGCGCGCGGGCTGATTCCGCGCCGGACCGACAAGCTGCCCGGTGGGAAGAATCGTCGCTGGGCCGCCGCTTGTGAGAGAGGTCCGACTCAGGTGAGCACTGGGGTTAAACCGAAACGCGCTCAGCGCGTACGGACGTGCGTCCAGGCACCCATCGTGGTGCGAGCGGTAGTGACGAGGCACGGTGCGCCCGAAATCTTGTCTACCAAATTCGACATCGGGTGGCGATTTTCTTCGGTGAGCACGCCGGCGCTGCGCGCATTCCATTCGCTGGCGAAGGTCACGCACCTGAGCGGCGACGACCTCTGAACCCTGTCTGCGTTGTTCGCCAAAGAAGCACCGGGCTCAATTGCGGAGCTCGACAATCTGCTGCGCCGCCGCTTTCACGATGGCCGAAACGTGGCGACAAGCGCACCAAGGCTGACGATCCCTCAGCCACGAACGCGTGAGGAGGCCTCTTCTTGTCGGTCCGCCGCGGAACCTCGCGGCCAAGCCAACCGCAGAGCCCGCAAAACATCTCCGCCGCCATGGGCACGCCCGCTGCTCACGATTGATCGTACGACGTGGCCACGATGCCGCAGGCATCGCAACGAAACGCGTACAGGATCCCCTCCCCGTGGTCTTCGAGATCTTCGAGCGCGAGCTGCGCGACGAACGGCATCCGGGACGAGCAGACCGGGCAGAGTGGATACGCTGCGTCGTTGATCCACGATGGGTGGCCACCCAGCTGCGATAGAGCGGACGCGAAGCACCAATCGACGGCAGCGTAGGCAGAACGCCTCGGGCCTCGACGGGCGCGGCGCTGAGGAAGCTCTGCCTCCTCCGGCTTGATAACCTTCTGTGATCCCTTGGCCACCCACCCGTCTCGGTCGAAGGCGGCGTGGGCGAAGACGACCGCGGTGTTGACGCAGTACGGGCAAGTGACGATTTCGGGCAACAGCACTACCGGCGCGGACCCGCAATGGGGGCAGTCACGGCCTGATTGCGGCGCGCAAACCGCGACCTCGCCCGTCTCGTCCAGAACGAGCGCTTCGCACCGCTGCGAGAAAAGACATCGAGGCTCTCCCCGCGACAACTCCCATCCTGCTTCGAGGGTGAAATCGCTCACAGGCACGTGCAGCTGTTTGGACCAGCTCGGCGGGTGCTCGGCCCACATGCGAAACGCTTGGATGGCGAGCGTGTTGCGGCTCCAGGCCAGCGCCACGAGGACGTGATTGCGGGTCAGGTTGTCTCCATCGTGTAGCCGATCCATCAACGCCCGCACGACGCCGTCGGGAGCTTCACGAAACACGTAGCCCGGGTAGACCAGGCCCGCTTGGAGCATGGCGCTCTGGACCGACCCAAGGGGCAAGCTGGAGAAATGAGCCAGATGCTGGGCGACGATGCGCAGTCTTTCGGGAGTGCTCCGCACGCTGCTCAGCAGACGCTGTCTCGCCACTTCGTCGAGAGCCCCGTACAGCTCTGACGCGGACCTCGGTGACGGTTTCTGGACTCTGAGCGGGTCGTACGTTGGCTCGTCGTGCAAAAGGAGGATGTGCTCCACTGGGTCCACGACCCCGCGAAAGCGATCTACCTCTACACGGTTCTGCTCCTCGTAGCGCAGCCGCTCTTGCCGCCCCTTGGCGTTGACGCAGGGCATGCAGTATCCGCCCGTGCGCTCCGCGGTAGCTGGGAGAATCGTGCCCGCGCAACCGGGCGTCTTGCACGGGAGTCGTTCGGTCACCAACGGCTGCGAGTATGCGTGCACGAACGTCGGAGCGGGCTGGCGCGGGCGCGAGGTTCCCTTCCTTCAAGGGTTCCGCGGCGGCTCGCGCCGCCCCGACAAACATCAGATTTGGCTAGCGCGGGCGAAGCCCCGGAGCTCGGCGAGCAGGATGTCGCGCTCGGAGGGCTCGAGGCGTGGCCAGCGCGAAAAGCGTGTGACCCAGTCGCTGCTGTCGACGCCGGCGGCTTCCAGCTCGCGCAGCGTGGCCACGGCGCCTTTCAAATGCGTACGGCCGGTTTCGTCGTCGGCCAGGCGATAGGCGGGGTCCGTGGGGAGCTTCGCGAGAGCGTCGATGGCGGCCAAGCGTTCGGCGATGTCGGGGCGCGTGAGCGCGAGGGCGGCGTCGAGGGAGAGCTCGTCGCGAGCGGTCGTCGGGAGGATCTCCGCGTAGTCGGCGTCGTCCACCTGGAAGCGCGTTCCGCAGCGGCGGCACTGCACGCTGGTGGCGACGCGACGTCCGCGTCCGAGGGGGATGAAGTACGCGTGCCACACGCTGCGGTGCTCGGTGACGGTGAGCCAGCGAAACGCGCGACACTCGGGGCAGCGATCGGCCACCACGCCGCGCTCGAGCTGCCGCTCCGTCGTGCCGAACAGGAAGAACATGGCTACTCGCTGCCGATGTCGTCGGCTTGGCGCACGTTGTTCGGGAAGCCGAGGGCAACGCTGCCCACGCCGCGGCCGGGCAGCGGATCGAACCACAACAAGTGGCCCTGATCGTCGAAGCAGGCCACCTCCCCGCGCGTGGCCAGGATCAAATGCCGCCCGTCGATCAGCATGGTGGGGCGACCAGTGTAGGAACCCGGGATGGCGGCGGTGCCGAGCAGCTTTCCAGTGGGGTACTCGAAGCAGTACAGCGACCTCCCGGTGGTGGCGAAGATGCGATTGTCCAGAATCGCGAGCTCCACCTCGCTGCGACCACCGATGTCATGCTCGAAGCGACGCGCGCCGGTGTTGCGGTCGATGCCGATGACGCGGCCATTGAGCCCGATCACGAGCAGGGAGCGATCGGGGGCGGAGGAATCGCGATAGGTCACGGGAGGAGCATACTGCTACGATTCGAGGATGCGTCATCTCGTGCTGCTGGCGCTGGCTCTCATGCTGGGTGGCTGTCGCCGACACGAGCGGCCAGAGAAGCCCGCGGCCATCGCGACTTCGACGTCGGCCTGCAACAAGGGGCCCGAGCTGACGGTGAAATTGGCGGGATTCTCCGACCGCCCCGTGCTGATGCACTTGCCGCCGGCCTACGACTGCGACAAGCGCCTGCCTGTCGTGATGATGCTGCACGGCGGTGGCGGCCGGAGCGAGCACGCCGCCGAGAGCACCTGCCCGTTCCCCTATACCGGGCTCGGCAAGAAGCACCACCCGCCGGACGCCGGAGCACCGGGTTGCCTCGACGCGCTGGCGGATCGCGAGGGCTTCATCGTGGTGTACCCGAGCGGCGCGCTGTCGAAGCACAACCCGGTGAAGGGGGCGCGCGCGTGGAAGATCGCCCCGGCCGTGGATGGCTACGTGTGCACGGGTCGGGGCGTTTGTGACGTGAAGGTGGACGAGCTATCTTACTTTCGCGCGCTGCTGAAGGAGCTGAAGGAGCACTACTTCGCGGACGGCTCGCGCATCTACTCCACGGGCATCTCCAACGGTGCACTGATGAGCTATCGGCTCGCGTGTGAGATGTCGGAAGAGATTGCCGCCATCGCGCCGGTGGCGGGGAGCGACATGTTCGAGCTCACGGGCAAGTGCAAGCCCAAGCGGCCCGTGCCCATCCTGCACATCCACGGTGCGGTAGACCCCGTGTATCCCTTCGAGGGTGGCGAGAGCCGCGTTCTCGGCGGACGCTATCTGAGCGTGTGCGAAGGACTGTTCGGTAGCGACCTCTGCGCGCCAACGGAGATCACGTCCAAGCGCCGGTTTCCAGGTTGGCTGGCGCGCAACGGATGCAAGCCGCCGCTGCAACGAGACGTGTGGGACCCGACTCCCGGCAACGCCACGCGCGTAATTCGCACACGACCGGATTGCCCGCCAGCGGGTGAAATCCAGCTGCTGCTCGACGAGAGCTCCGGGCACGCGTGGCCCGGCGGTTGGCAGTACCTACCCGCGCGGGATCGTCTGGTGCTGCCCGGTGTCGGTCCCGCCGGTCGCGAGATGAGCGCCAACGAGGTCATCTGGGCGTTCTTCGAGCGGCATCGGCGGTGACGACTTCCGGTGTGCCGCGAGCTCCAGCGGTGTGGTGCTGCCCGCAAGCATTGCCGCGCGTACGGCCACGTGGGGTAGCTCCTCTCCAAAGATGGCCGCGACGATCTCCGTGACCTTGGCGGCCCCGCTCTGATCCATCTGCACCGTGACGCTCAGCGGGATCACGTCGCCCACCACGCCGGCGCGGTCGAGCGCGCCCTGCCCACCGATGCTCAGGGTTTGCACGTAGTGACGCACGTTCACGTTCTTGCCGATGCCCTTCACGGTGCGGCGCACCGTGGCTTCTTCCCGGGCGAGGAACTCGGCGATGCGCGCCTTCACGTCTCGGGTGTCGCGCGGCAGCGCGATGACGTAGCGCGCCCCCGTGAGGATGCGCGAGATGCCGGGATCCTGCGGCCCCAGGTGGGCCGCGCCCAAGAACGCGAGGCCGCCCACGGCGGCCTCGTCCAGCCGCGCGGCGAGCTCGTCGGCGGGCGGCGGGTCGATGAGCTTGCAGTCGAGGTACTCGTCCAGGCTGGCGACGCCGAGGGACAGCGCCGGACCGAAGCTCATGTCCGGCTTCGGGTGGTAGCCCTGGGTGTACGCGGTGCGCACGCCGGCGCGACGGATCACCCGCGGCAGCTCTCGGATCAGATCCAGATGGCCGAGCAAGGCCGCGGGTCCGGTCTTCGCGAAGCGCAGGCGCACCCGCACCGGCGGGCCGCCGCTGCGCTCCGGCCGGTAGTCTTCCGGCCGGGCGCGCCGCACGGGCGCCCGCGCAGGCTCCGGTGGCTCGAAAGCCGCCATGCTGCGCAGCTGCACCAGCCGCTCCTCACGCATCTGCGTCAGATCGCAGGCAACGCCGCAGTCGTAGCAGATGAGCTTCCGGTGATCGGACTCGGCCTGCTGCACGTTGTCGTGGTGGATGAACATGCCCTTGGCCTTGCCGCAGGGCGGGCTCAGCCGGTTGTGCAGGGCGCGGCGGTATTCGCGGGCCAAAAAGCCTTCTTCCAGGCCGACGCTCAGGTGATCCCAGGGCAAGCGCGCGGTAACGGGCAACGTCGCGAGATAGCGGGACGTCTCGATGCCGAAGTGCTCGAAGGCCTCGTCCCACAAATCCATCCGCAGCTGGTCTTCCCAGGTGTCGAAGCGCGCGCCGCGCAAGAACGCGCGCTCGATCACGTCTCCCAGGCGGCGATCTCCCCGCGCCAAGATCCCTTCCAGCACGCTGGAGGGCGAATGATGCATGCGCAGCGTGAGCCCCTTCACGCCCCGCGCAGCGTCCGCAAGGAGCCCCTGCTTGTGGCGGATGGTGTCCGAGTCGTCCATCGCGCACCACTGAAACGGCGTGTGGGGCTTGGGCACGTGCACGCTGACGCTCACGGTGACCTTCGGTCGCTTGCCGACGCGCTTGCCCACCGCCAGCGCATTCTTGCCGACCTCCACGATGCCGAGGACGTCCTCGTCCGTCTCCGTGGGCAGACCGCAGATGAAGTACAGCTTCATCTTGTCGAAGCCCCGCGCGAACACCCGTTCCGCGGTCTCCAGCAGCTGTTCTTCCGTTACATTCTTGTTGATCACATCGCGCATACGTTGCGTTCCGGCTTCCGGAGCGAACGTGAGCCCGCTGGCGCGGACCTTGCGCATGTCGTCGAGGAGATCTTCCCCCAGGCCGTAGGCGCGCAGCGACGCCACGCCCAGGCTCACCCGCTCGGGCGCGGTCTTCTCCACCAACGTCTTGATCAACGGCGAGATGCAGGAGACGTCCGCGGTGGATAGCGCGGTGAGGCTGACCTCGTCCTGGCCGCTCTTCTCCAGGGCGGAGAGCACGGTGCTCACCACCGTCTGCGGATCCCGCTCGCGCACGGGCCGGTAGATCATGCCGGCCTGGCAGAAACGGCAGCCCTCGGTGCAGCCGCGGGCCACCTCGATGCTCATGCGATCGAAGATCGCCTCGGGGCCGCCCACGGGGCCGTCGTCCGGGAACGGAAAGCGATTGATGTCGTCCACCAATCGCCGCTCGACGGGCAGCGGCGCCCCGTCCCGCGCCGCCGAGACGACGCCGATGCCGGTGTCCGCGTCGATGGCGGTGTCATACAGCGAGGGGACGTACACACCACGGATTTGGGAAAGTCGGCGCAAGCGCTCCTCGCGGCCGAGCCCCGCGCGCTTGCCGTCCATCCAGCTGAGAGCGATCTCCGACGCGGCTTCCTCGCCGTCGCCGATCAAGATCGCGTCCACGAAGGGCGTCAGGGGCTCGGGATGAGTCGCGACCGGGCCGCCGGCGATCACCAGTGGATCGTCGTCGCTGCGGTTCGCCGAGCGGAGCGGAATGCCGCCCAGCTGCAGCATGCCGAGGATGTTGGTGTACGTCAGCTCGTACTGCAGGCTGAAGCCGACCACGTCGAAGTCACACAGTGGTCGCGCGCTTTCGAGCGAAACGAGCAGCTTGCCGTGGGCAATGAGCTCGTCTTGCATGTCGATCCAGGGTGCGTAGCAGCGCTCTGCCAGCGTGCGCGGATCGTCGTTCAGGAGCTTGTACAGGATACGAAAGCCGAGGTGGCTCATCCCGATGTCGTAGATCTCGGGAAACGCCAGACACACGCGGGCGTCGACGCCGCTCCAGTCCTTCCGTCGCACGCCGTGCTCGGCGCCGGTGTAGCGATTGGGCTTGGCGACGCGCTGCAGGAACGCGGCGTAGGGATGGGCGAACAGCTCCGTCACGGGGGCAGGGATAACTCAAAACTCCCGTGCCGGCAGGTTCGGCATGTCGCTACTGCCCCTGGTAGAACCTCCCAGGGCCCGAATTCTACGTAATCCTCAGGGCTCACGTTCCTTCTCGGAGACCACCGCCTGATTCCCCTCAGGCCCTCGAGAAATTCCAGAAACACGTTGGAAACCAAACTGTTACGACCGCTCCAGACGGGAGGCGGGGATGGAACAATTCGGCAGCGGCAGAATAGGAAAGGGGGGTTTCCGTCCAAGTTGACGTATAGGCGGGCTGGGTGGCGAAGCCGTCACCCACCTTGAATTGCTTGGAGACCGAGCACCCTGAAATTGGGCCGTTCGAAACAGTAGCGGGGAAGATTCGCGGTAGTCACCAGCGCGCGCGCATTCTGACGGTTTTGCTCGACTCCAGCGGTACAGAGCGCACTGGGGACAATTACAGGAGGAAGTTGAAAATGATTCGTCGCATTACGTCACTTGCCTTGGGCATTGCCATCGCCGCCATGGCGACCACCGCTTTCGCACAGGACGAAGAGGGTGGGGACGCTGCCGCCACGGACGGCGGAGACACTGCAGGAGCCGAAGAAGGCGCTGGCGGTGGAGACACGGCCACTCCCGCCGATTCCGGCGGCGACTCGGGCGGCGAAGCCAGCGCTTCCGGCGAAGCAGCTGCCTCCATGGACGGCGCTCCGGATGCCGGCGGCAAGATCAAGATCGGTCTGCGCGTCGGTTACGGCATCCCGATGGGCGATGCGGTGAAGGACGGGAAGCTGAGCGACGGCGTCAGCGGCATGATCCCGATCTGGCTCGACCTCGGCTACATGGTCACGCCGAACATCATGGTCGGCCTCTACGGCCAGTACGGTCTCGTGATGCTGTCCTCGGACCGCAAGGACGCTTGTGATGCTCTGAACGTGGACTGCTCTGCCAGCGACATCCGCTTCGGCATTCAGGGTCAGTACCACCTGTCCCCCGCCGAGTCCCTCGACCCCTGGTTCGGCCTCGGCATTGGCTACGAAATGCTGAACACCAAGGCTGGCGACGCCAAGAGCGGTCTGTCCGGTCTCGAGTTCGCGAACATCCAAGCGGGCGCGGACTTCAAGGTGGCGGACTCGTTCGGTGTGGGTCCATTCCTCAGCTTTTCCCTCGGCCAGTTCTCCAGCCAGTCGGCGGATCCGGAGCCCCCCGGCTTCGACAGCTCCATCAAGGACAAGGGCATGCACCAGTGGCTGACCCTTGGCGTGAAGGGCACCTTCGGTCTCTGATCGTCTCTTCACCAGCACGGAAGCGTCGTCCCGCAGGTCGGGGCGGCGCTTTCGCGCTTTGTGACCACGACGCCTCGCTGGTGCCGACCCCGCCGTCTCGAGCCAGTGAAGCCGTGTGCTCTTCTGTTGGTCCGCCGCGGAAGCCCGCGATTCGTCCCCTGCGCGTCCCGCGCGCTATCCTCCCGCTCCGTTGCCCCGACTGCTCGTCATCGCAGCGTTCGCGCTGAGCCTGCCCGCGTGCAAGACCAGTGACGCTGCCCCCGCGCCGCCCTCGGCGGCGCCGCTTTCGCCGTCCCCCGCGGCGGCGCCCTCCGGTGTGCGACCCAGAGCGCCGGTCGCCTCCGCAGCGCCACCGCAGGCAGCCAAGGCGACAGAGGCGCCCGTCCGCTACCCCTTCGATCGCACCCACTCGCCGATCACGCCGGACCTCGCGGCGCGGCTGCGTGGCATTGCCGCCAAGAACCCGAAGGCGCAGCGCGACGTGTTCGCCAAGATCGGCGACTCCGTCACCTTCAGCGACGACAACCTCCGCTGCTTCGCCCACAAGGAGCTGGAGCTCGGCAGCTACGCCGGCCTCTTGCCCACCATCGAGCGCTTCCGAAAGGGAAACGCTGCCGGGACGGATCCGTATCGGCGCGAGAGCGAAGCGGCGAAGATCGGCTGGAGTGCGTGGCAAGCGCTCAGCGGCAGCCCGTCGCCCGTCGATAGGGAGCTTTCGGCCCTCTCGCCGAGCATTGCGCTCGTGCAATATGGCACCAACGACATCGAGATCGGCGCGCTCCACCACTTTGCCGATCACTACTGGAACATCGTGGATCACCTGATCGACCGCGGCGTGGTGCCGGTGCTGTTCACCATCATGCCGCGCACGGATCGGGTGAAGGCCGCGGAGCAGGTGCCGCTCTACAATGCGGTCATTCGAGGCGTGGCGCAGGCGCGGCAGGTGCCCCTCGTCGACTACTTCCGCGAGATCGAGAAGCTGCCCGGCAAGGGTCTGGGCAAGGACGGCATCCACCCCACGACCTTCCACGGCCACCGCGGTCGCGATGCCTGCGCCCTGACGCCCGACGGCCTCCGTCACGGCTACAATCTCCGCAATCGGCTCGCGATCGAGGCCCTGTCCCGCGTGAGCGCCGTCCTGTCCGGCGCCCCTGCGCCAGATCCCGTCGCACCGCCCCTGTCCGGAACGGGCGCACCCGCGGATCCGTTCGTCATCCCGGGGTCGCCCTTCATCGATTCCCGGATCCTCCGCGGCGCGGGCACCCTGGACGGCTACGGCTGCAGCACGGCGCGCCCCGCGCCCGGCCCGGAAATCGCCTACCGGCTCGAGCTCCCGCGGCGCACCGCGCTGCGGATCTTCGGCTTCGATCGCGGCGGCGGCGAGGTCGACATTCATCTGCTCCGCGACGAACCGCGTCCAAACGCCTGCGTCGCGTCGGCCCAGCGCGTCCTTGCCACGACCGTCAGTGCCGGTCGCTATTACGTCGTGCTCGATCGCGCCAAGGGCGGCGTGACCGAGACGCTATTGGTCGTCTTCACCGATCCGTGACCGCGCCGAGCCAACAAAAAACACCCGTCATGGATCGAAGCCCCCGCCCTTTCAGGCTCCGGGCCGATGCACTATGCCTTGAGCCATGAGCGCATGGGTGGACGGGCTCGTCAGTGAACGACACGATTGGGCGGAGGGGCTCATGACCCTGCGCATCGATGCGGACATCGATCCTTTTCGCGCGGGGCAATGGCTGAACCTCGGGCTCCGCATCGACGGCGAGCTCGTGCGCCGGGCCTACTCCCTGGCGTCGGCTCCCGGATCGCCCCCGGAGTTCTATCTCACGCGTGTGTCCACCGGCAGCTTCACGCCGCGGCTGTTCGACCTCGAGCTCGGGGACGAGGTCGCCGTGGAGCGGAAGCCGCAAGGCTTCTTCACGCTGAACTACGTGCCGGACGTGCCGGAGCTGTGGATGGTTGCGACGGGTACCGGCCTCGGGCCCTTCATCGCCATGCTGCGCACCAACGAGCCGTGGCAGCGCTTCGAGCGCATCGTGCTGGTGCACGGAGTGCGCACCGCGGAGCACCTCTCGTATCGCGAGGAGCTGGAAGAGCGCTCTCGCGCGCACGACGCGCGGCTCACCTGCGTGCCGGTGGTCAGCCGTGAGCCGAACGCCACGGACGTCGTGCACGGTCGCGTCACCAGCAGCCTCGAGAGCGGCGAGCTGGAAAAGGCGGCGGGGCTCGAGCTCCACACGGAGCGGAGTCACGTCATGCTGTGCGGCAACCCGGAGATGATTGCCGACATGACCAAGCTGCTCGAGCACCGCGGCATGCGGCGTCACCGGCAGCGCCGCCCGGGTCACGTCTCGAGCGAAAACTACTGGTGACCGGGCTCGGGCCACGCGCCGTGGCGCGTGCTGGCGATGTGGTCCCAGGTCATCTCACTCTCGTCGGCGATCACGCGGACGAGCTGCACGTGGAGGATCACCCGCGTCACCTTGCTGGTCATCACCAGGCGCACGCGGCCCTTGTTGTCGAGCTTCTGGAACACGGCATCGCTGCCCGGCGTGGGCAACGGGTAGGAAAGCTCGTTGCCGTCGGGGGTGCGCATCTGGCCGCCCACCAGCTGCGCGCCGAGCAGCGTGTGCTTCTTGTCCGTGCGCCCTGAGGCCAGGTCGATGACCTCGATGCACGACATGGTGGCGTCCAGGTTGTAGACGCGGTTCTTGGTCCACAGCTCGTAGGTGGGGAGCTGCCGGCGCGCGAGGGTCGCCGGGTTCTTCACGGTGCGGACCTCGACCTCGACGGCGGGGCGCGGCTCCGCCACGGGCTCGGAAGGCGCCTCCACGGCGGCCGGCGGCGGGATGGGCGCTTCCACCTGCACGGCCGTGGGTTGTTCCGGCTCGGGCGCCCAGCCCAGCGGTGCGCCCACCAGCGTGGGCTCCACGTCCGGCGGTGGTCCGACGATGGTCGCCTCTTCCGGGAACTGTCGCTGTGTCTTGCTGAGCTTGCCGGATTTGCTCATCAGAACACGAAGCCCAACGAGAAGCGTCCCATGATGTAGACGGGGTGCAGGGGGCCGTTGATGTCCGCGTAGCTAGCGCCGGTTCCGCCGTAGGTGCGGGTCAAGGAGATGAGCTGCTCGCCATCGCAGCCGGAGGTGGTGGCGTCGTTCGAGCTGGTCGCGGTGGAGGGGTAGCAGCGCTCTTGCTTGTTCAGCTCCACGCCCAGGCCGATGCCGCCGGCGATGGTGAACGGGCCCCACTTCGCGTGGGAGCCGAAGAAGCCGTACAGCTGTCGCTCCGTGTGATCCACGGTGTCGATGCGACCGGCGTCGTCCTCCGTACGGTACTCGTAGCCGTAGTTGGTGAGGATCACGCGCAGCACGTGGCCCTCGAAGGGCTTTCCTTCGAGCCAGAAGCCGGCGCCAATGGAGGTGCCCGCCAAGCTGCCGATGCCGTTGGAGTGCTGGGTGAGCTCGCTCGGTAGCGAGCGGAACAGATTCATTGCCGGGGGTGAGTCGTTGACCACGAACACCGGCACCATCTCGAAGCTGATGAACTCCCACACTTCCACTTCGAGCTCGAAGCCGAGGCGTCCCTGGAGCAGCCAGTTGAAGGGATCCACCCGCACGGAAAAGTCGGGGATCTCGAAGCCGCCGTCGTCCGGCTTTCGGGGCGGGGGCGGCGCACCGTAGCCCTGCTGGCCGTAGCCCTGCTGCTGGCCGTAGCCTTGCTGCTGGCCGTAGCCCTGTTGTCCGTAGGGCTGTCCGTAGCCCGGTGGCGGCTGCTGCTGATAGCCAGGTGGGGGCGGTTGGCCGTAGCCAGGTGGGGGCGGCGAGCCGTACTGCGCGGCCGCCAAGGAGGTGGAGAGGAGCAGCGCTCCAGCGCTCGAGACTCCGAACAAAGCCCGCATGGGTCGAGCATAACGCGCCTTTCGCCCGCGAACCACGAGCGGTTCCGCGCCGCCCCGACATCCCATGGAAAAATCAGTCTTCGGAGACGAATCGCTCGAAGGTCTTCACGTCCTCGGTGGAACCGATGATCAGGGGCACGCGCTGGTGTAGCTCGCCCGGCACTACGTCCAGCACCCGGCCCTTGCCGGTGGAGGCCATGCCGCCGGCGGCCTCGAAGATGAAGGCGAAGGGATTGGCTTCGTACAGGAGCCGGAGCTTGCCGTTCGGATTCTTGAGGTCCGCGGGGTAGGCGAAGATGCCGCCCTTGAGCAAGGTGCGGTGGGCGTCGGCCACCAGGGAGCCAACGTAGCGGTGGGAGTAGGGGCGGCCGTCGGACTTGTCCAGCTTCTTGAGGTGGGCGTTCCAGCGCCTCACGCCTTCGGACCAGCGCTCGAAATTGCCTTCGTTCACGGAGTACAGGTTGCCCTTCTTGGGGCAGCGGATGTTCTCGTGGCTGAGGAAGAACTCGCCCGCGCTCGGATCCCAGGTGAAGCCATGCACGCCTTGACCGGTGGTGAGGACCAACACCGTGGACGAGCCGTAGATGACGTAGCCCGCAGCGGCCAGGTCGCGTCCCGGCTTCAGGAACGTCTTGGTTTCGACCGGCAGCTCGCTCTTGTCCACGCGGAGGATGCCGAAGATGGTGCCGATGGACACGTCCACGTCGATGTTGCTGGAGCCGTCCAGAGGATCCGTGGTCACCAGGTAACCGCCGGTGGCGTCCGGGAACAGCACCGGGTCGTCCAGCTCTTCGCTCGCCAGGCCCATGCAATGGCCGCGACGGCGCAAGACGGAAATCATGGTGTCGTTGGCGATCACGTCGAGCTTCTGCACGTACTCGCCCTGAACGTTCGTCTCCCCGGTCCAGCCGAGCACGTCGGCCAAGCCGGCGCGACGCACACGCCCGGCGATGAGCTTTGCCGCCAAAGCGATCTGATTCAAAAGGGACGTGAACGTCCCCGTCGCGGCCGGGCTCTTGTACATCCCCTCCAGGATGAACGTCTCCAACGTCGCGCCGGCGCGCGAGGAATCGGGTGGCTGCCAGGACGCGTTGGTCATCGTTTGCTCCTTCGCGGCGCGCTGTTGCGGGCCACGAGATATGGATCTACGTTCCGGGCCCGCATTCAAGCGATACCCGTCATTTTTGGACGCGTAGAAAAAAGGGGAACGAGCATGGCGCACACGGACCGCGTGAAGGAAATCCTCTCCTGGTACTCCTCCGACAACCCTGGCACCAAGACCCAGATCGCCCGGATGCTCAACACTGGCGCATTGGCGGGAACTGGCAAGATGGTGATCTTGCCGGTGGACCAGGGTTTCGAGCACGGCCCCCTGCGTTCCTTCGCCCCGAACCCGGACGCTCACGATCCTGAGTACCACTTTCAGCTGGCCATCGACGCCGGCTGCAACGCGTACGCTGCTCCCCTTGGGTTCATCGAAGCCGGCGCCTCCAAGTTCGCGGGCGAGATCCCCCTCATCCTCAAGCTCAACAACAGCGACACCTTGGCCAAGGTAGAGCCCTGCTCCGCGGTGACGGGCACGGTGGACGACGCGTTGCGTCTTGGTTGTGCCGCGATCGGGTACACGATCTACCCCGGCTCGGACTTCCGCAATCAGATGTACGAAGACCTGCGGGAGCTCACCTACGAAGCGAAGGCCAAGGGTCTCGCGGTGGTGGTGTGGGCGTATCCGCGTGGCAACGGTCTCAGCAAGGAAGGCGAGACGGGCGTGGACATCGCTGCCTACGCGGCTCACATCGCGGCGGAGCTCGGCGCCCACATCATCAAGATCAAGCCCCCCACGGCCCATGTGGAACAGGCCGAGAACAAGAAGGCGATCGAGAAGGCGAACATTCCGATTGCCACCTTGGCGGATCGCGTTCGCTACTGCGTGAAGGCCGCCTTCAACGGCAAGCGCATCGTGATCTTCTCCGGCGGCGCGGCCAAGGGCACGGACGACGTGCTCGAAGAGATCCGCGGCTTGAACGATGGCGGCGCGTTCGGATCCATCGTCGGGCGCAACGCGTTCCAACGCTCGCGCGCCGAGGGCCTGGACCTGCTGAAGAAGATCATCGCCATCTACAAGGGTTGAGGCTTTCCGTGCTTGATGCGGCGGATTGTCGGATGGCAGTATCCCGGCGCCGCACCAAGAGGAGAGCCAACCGATGAACATTCAGCCCGCGACGGGTAACTCCACCGCCCAGTCTACGGATGTGCTGGCCGTGTACGCATACGGCAGCGCGCTCAACAAGCAGAAGCAGCTCACCGAGCTCGACAAGGCTCTCGGCGGCGAGCTGCTCGCCCACGCTGGGCGCGTGGAGTTCGCGGGCAAGGCAGAGCAGGTGCTCGATCTGGTGAGCTTCTCCAAGATCAAGGCGAAGCGCATCTTGGTCATCGGGCTCGGCGACAAGAAGTCCGTGGACGAAGCGGGGATTCGCAACTTCGTCGCCAGCGCGGCCCGCTTCGCCAACGCGGCCAACGCCAAGAGCCTCGCCGTGGAGCTTCCGGAGGAGGCCAAAGATCTGCGGGTGGTCGGAGAAGCTCTGGTGCTCGGGGCTTATCGCTTCACCAAGTACTTCACGGGTGAGCGTGCGCCCAAGTCGGACCTCAAGGACGTGAAGCTCGTCGGCATGGGCCGCGGCGCAGCGGAGAAGAAGGCCGTCGCTCTCGGAGTGGAGGTGGGTCACGCCGTCTGCATCGCTCGCGATGCAGTGAACGAGCCTCCGAACGAGCTGTACCCGGAGATCATGGCGCAGGTCGCACGCAAGGTCGCCAAGAAGGGCAAGCTCAAGATCCAGGTCTTCGACAAGAAGCAGATCCTTCAGAAGGGCATGCTGCTCCACTACGCCGTGGGGCAGGGCTCGAGCCACGAGCCGCGCTTCATTCACATGACCTACACGCCCAAGAAGGCGAAGAAGAAGCTGGTCTTCGTGGGCAAGGGCCTCACCTTCGACTCCGGCGGTCTGTGCATCAAGCCGGCCCCCGGCATGGGGGAGATGAAGAGCGACATGGGCGGCGCCGCCGCCGTGCTCGGGTTGATGGCCGCGGTGGCGGCGGTGAAGCCGAACGTGGAGGTGCACGGCATCATCGGCTCCGCCGAGAACATGCCGGACGGCGCTGCGTATCGCCCGGGCGACATCTTCGGCTCCCTCTCCGGCAAATCAGTGGAGATCATCAACACGGACGCGGAGGGTCGCTTGGTGCTGGCGGATGCCCTGGCCTACGCCAGCAAGCTGGGCCCGGATCTGATCGTGGACGCAGCGACGCTCACCGGCGCGTGCGTGGTGGCGCTCGGCAAGACGTGCTCCGCGTTCTACACGTCGGACGAAGATCTCGCGAAGCGGATGGACACCTCCGCGGGTGAGGCGGGCGAGCAGTTCTGGCGCATGCCCTTGCTCGAGGATTTGCGCGAGCAGCTGAAGAGTGACGTGGCGGATCTGAAGCACACGGGCGACCGCTGGGGTGGCTCCATTTCCGCGGCCTTGTTCCTGCGGGAGTTCGTGGACGCACCGTCGTGGATGCACTGCGACGTGGCCGGCCCCGTGCTCGCGGATCGCGCGCGGGGCGCGTACCCCAAGGGCGGTACGGGGCACCCCGTGCTCACGTTCCTGCACTTGGTCGAGAGTCTGGCGCGCTGAGTGGCGCTGCGCTGGTCGGGGGTCGCCGTCGGAGTGCTGCTCTCGGCGGCGCCCGCCGCGGCGCACCTTCAGTACCCGCGCCTCACCGGCGAGCGCTCCATAGACATCGCTCTGAACGAGCACCCGATCCGCATTCGCTATCGGATCGGCCTGGGTGCGCGTTTGGCAGATGCCGAGCGGGGGCGCGCCGACACGGACGACCAGTTCGGCGTGAGCGCCGCGGAGGGCAACGCGGCGCTGGACGCCCACACCGACGCCCTGCTCGCGAAGCTCTCGGTGTGCACCGGGCGCACCCTGGAGCAGGTCAGCTGTCGGGCGTTGACCCATCGTGACGTGGAGCAGGTCGAGGCGCAGGGATGGGTTCCGGGAGCGTCCCGCGACCTGCACTTCGCCTGGACCCTGCGGTTGCGGGAAGACGCTGCGGAGATCGGCGCCCTCCGCTTGTCCGACGACTACCGGCCCGCCGGCATCGAGATCACGAACGTGCAGATCACTCCGCCTCAGGGGGTGAAGCTCCTGCGGGCGGGGGACGCCGCCCAGAGCTCTGCGGAGGTGATGAGCCTGCTCTCCGAGAACGAGAAGGCCCGCGCTCCGGGGCCGCGCGTGGTGGTGGCAGCGTGGCCGCCCCCACCCGCCACGGATTTCCGGATTTGGCTGGTGCTGGCCGCACTGGTCGTGATCGGCGTCATCGCGGCTCGCTGGCGCCGCTCGATCTGAGTACTCTGGTGCCGATGGTGTCAGCCGAGCGCGGAGCCGTGGACTTGGTGGTCCGCACCAACATGCTCCTACCCGGCATGTACGCGTGGGTCAGCACCGTGGCCACGCCGGCGTTCCGTCGCGAGGTGGGTTGGGGGCCACGCAGCCTCGCGCTGCTGTCCTTGTGTTTCCTGCTCGCAGGACCCTTGGTCGCCTTGGCGCGTCCAGGGCTCGGGCGCGCCCTGGGCATCTACGGCTTCGTGGCGACGGCGGTGGCGACTTGGCTCTGGGTTTCGCCCCAGATTGCCGTCGATCAGGTCGAGCCCATTCGTGCGGCCTTGGGCGCCGCGGGCTGGGCGCTGTTCGCCGTGGGCTGGGGTGCGGTGCGTTCCATCGGCCAGGTTCCGGAAGAGGACCCGCACGCCATCAAGGGACCTCCCTTGCCTGCGCGGGGTCATCTGCCGCCGATCGCCTATTTGGTGCTCGGCGTCGGTCTGCTGGGGGCCTTGGCGCCTCCGTTTCTCGCTTGGCGCGTGACCCGTCCGGAGCACGCGCTCTTGGGCCATGCCGTGGCGGTGCTGTGCTCCCTGGCGCTTCTGGGCGCCAGTGCGAAGATCGCCGTGGAGCGCGCCAAGTGGGCGCCGGTCCCTACCGCTTCCGCGCGGATCAACTCCGCGGCGGGTGCCCTGATGCTGCTGGGGGTGGTACTGGCGATGGGTTTCGTGTGGCTCTTGCTCCGTTGAGACCATGAAGATCATCGACGTCGCCACCATCGCCCTCCTACTCGCCAGCGCGGGCGCCTTTGCGGCCGGGGTGTACGCCCTCGGGGATCGTCATGACCTGGCGGCGCTGTACTGGCTGGTGGTGGGGGCGCTGGTGCTGCGGGCGGCGACGGACATGCTGAGACCCAAGTCCGGAGCGCGCTGAATCGCGATGCGGCGTGCGCTCTTGCTCGTCTGGGTGGTGGGTTGCAGCGAGCCGTCGGCGGCAACGCCCCCCAGCGTGGAAGATCTGCCGCCGGGTGTCGTGGCCCGCGTCGGTAGCGACGACATCTCTTCTCGGGGCGTGGGCCAGGTCGCGGCGGCTCAACGCATCACGCGAGAGCAGGCGTTGGACCGAATGGTGGCGGATGCGTTGTTCGCGGCGGAAGCCCGCGATCGCTTTCCGGCGACGGTGGCGGCTGCCGAGCGCGGAGCGGCCGCGCGGGCGTTGCTGGAGGAGCTTCAGCGCGCTGCTCGCGCCGCCGGGCCGCCTACGGACACGGAGGTCCAGCAGGTCACCGAGCGCCGCTGGTGGGACCTCGACCGCCCGCCCAGCGTGAAGGTGACCCACGCGGTGGTGCGCGTGAAGAAGCCGGTCGACGACTCTGCCGCCCGAGAGCTGGCCGAGCGCATCGCCAAAGCCACCGTGGGAGCCGAGAGCGCCGCCGACTTCGAGAAGCGCGCGACCGCGGTGCCGGCCAACGGCCTCACGGTGCTGGTCGAGCACTTGCCGCCGGTCACCGAGGACGGCCGCGTGGTGCCCCCGGAGCCTCCACCGCCGGACCAGCCGCAGGGACGCTTCGAAGAGCCGTTCGCGCGGGCTGCCAACGCCATCCAGAACGTGGGGGAGCAGAGCGGCGTGGTGCAGACGTCCTACGGCTACCACGTGATCTATCTGGAAGAGCGCCTGCCCGAGCATCGCGTCCCCCTCGAGGAACGGCGCCAGGCGGTGGAGGGCGAGGTCATCGCGAATCGCGCGCGCGCTGCGGAAACCGCCATCCTCTCCCATGGCCCGGCGGTATCCATCGACCGCGCGGCGGCGAGCCTGACGGGCAAGGTCCGGATCCAATGAGGGCTCGCCTGCGCAGCTTGTCCGGCCGCGACCAGGCGGCCAGCGCTTTCGGGGCCATCTTGCTCCGGCTGTGCGATAGCGTCGGCGCGCCCGGAGCCGCTCTGGTCGATCCAGAAGGCGAGACCGTGGACTACGCGGGCACCATAGACCCGTTCGACATTCGCATCGCCGCGGCGGAGCTGCGTCTGATCCTGAAAGAGGTTTCCGCCGTGTCCATCTGGTCGGATACGGACGAGATCATCCTGCGGGGATCCAAGAAGAGCTTTGCCCTGGTGGCGATGGAAGAAGGCTACGCCATCGTGATCCAGCTCTTGCCGCACTGTTTCTCCGTTTCCTATCGCGCGGTGTCGGAAGCCGTGCGGGAGGCTTCCTCCGAAGCGGGCCTGCCCTTGGCTTCGCGCTATGTGGAGGGCGAGCACTGGACGCGGGTGGAGGTGCGGCCGACCCCGGGTGACGAGCGAAGGCCTCACGCCATCTGGTACGGCGGCACGTGGTGCGTGGTCGAGGTCCTCGGTCGCTACCACGATGCCGATCTGGACCGCGGTGAGCTCGGCTATCGCGCCCGTCTCGCCAACGGCGCGGAGGTGGGCTTGGTGCGCGAGCAGCTCGGTCGCTGGTACGCGGAAGAGCTGCCCCAGCTGTGAGCCGCCGTCACAGCCGCAAGTGTGAGGCGTAAGGCGCGGGCCGCGGGCGCCGCCGTGAGCCGTCGCTGTGAGCCGCCGCCGTGAGCCGTGAGCCGTCGCTGTGAGCCGCCGCCGTGAGCCGTCGCTGTGAGCCGCCGTGAGCCGTGAGCTACTCCACGCCGCGCTCGCGATAGCGCGCGTTGTACTCGCGGCGGTACACGCGGTGACAGTGGCCGCATGCCGACTCCGCCGTGTGCTCCTTGCCTGCCCGTGCGGCCGCAGCGCCGTCTTTCGCGAACTTGTTCCAGTTGTGCCACTCCTTCGGCCGCGGGTTCATCGCCACGAGTGCGTCGAAGGCTTCGGCCAGCTCCTCGTTCTTGCCCTTGGCCATCGGCGCCGCCATGTTCACGCGCATCCACTGCTGCAGCGGGCAGGGAGGCTTTCCCGGCGCACCGCAGCTGGGCGCTTCGTCGGCGCGCGAGCTGCCGGCGAGGGCCAACACGGCGATCATCCACGTCCAGCGCATGCGCGCAGCATGCCGTCGGTCGACGCAAGTTTCCATCGCGTTCTCCCCGCCGACCCGGGCCAACCACCCTCCGCGGGCCAAGATCGCGTCGAGCCTTCCGCGCCGACATCCTCGGTCGAACTCCGTGAAGCGCGAACACCGCGCCGCCCCGGTCGGACGCTCCAAGGTCGTCTCGGTGCCCACCTCACGCCGCCGCAAACCCACTCTGTGAATCCGCACCAACGCGCGGCCACGAGCCGCTCTGTGAATCCGCACCAATCGGGTGTCGTGCCGTCGCAAAGCCACTCTGTGAATCCGCAGCGATCCGGGCAACGCGCCGCCGCAAAGCCACTCTGTGAATCCGCACCAACACGCCGCCACCATCCGCGCTGTGAGTCCGCACCAATCCGGGTATCGCGCCGCCCCGACATTCTCCTCAGGATCAGTCTTCTCTTGTTGGTTCGACGCGGAAGCGTCAGGTGATCGGACGCGCGTGGTCGACGATGCGGTAACGCCCGGCACCGTCGGAGTCGACGGCAGTGAACGCGCAATTGCCGACCCACCTTGGGCGCGTGAGCTTGCCCAGCGACATCGCCGCCAACGTGATCCAGTAGCCATGCCCAACGACCGCGACGCACTCGTGGGGCAGCGCGTCGAGCAGCGCGAGCACGCGGAGCACCCGTGCGCGCGCTGCCACGGGCGTCTCGGTGTCGGCGCGTCCGCGTAGCCACCGGATCATCTGCCACACGGACAGCACGCC
>JACKEA010000010.1:30000-319427 GCA_020633235.1 Polyangiaceae bacterium
TAACGGTCCTAAGGTAGCGAAATTCCTTGTCGGGTAAGTTCCGACCTGCACGAATGGCATAACAACATCCGCACTGTCTCGACCAGGGACTCAGCGAAATTGCATAGGGGGTGAAGATGCCCTCTACCCGCGGAAAGACGGAAAGACCCCATGAACCTTTACTGCAATTTGGCAGTGATTTTCGGGTTGTTCTGCGTAGGATAGGTGGGAGGCTTTGAAGCCGGGCTTCTGGGTTCGGTGGAGCCAACGTTGAAATACCACCCTGGATAATCTGGGAATCTAACCTGCACCCGTGATCCGGGTGAGGGACACTGCCTGATGGGCAGTTTGACTGGGGCGGTCGCCTCCTAAAATGTAACGGAGGCGTGCGAAGGTTCCCTCAGGCTGATTGGAAACCAGCCGTAGAGTGCAAACGCATAAGGGAGCTTTACTGCGAGACCGACAGGTCGACCAGTTGCGAAAGCAGGTGTTAGTGATCCGGTGGTACCACATGGAAGGGCCATCGCTCATCGGATAAAAGGTACTCTGGGGATAACAGGCTGATCGCGCCTGAGAGTTCACATCGGCGGCGCGGTTTGGCACCTCGATGTCGGCTCATCGCATCCTGGGGCTGGAGCAGGTCCCAAGGGTTTGGCTGTTCGCCAATTAAAGCGGTACGCGAGCTGGGTTTAAAACGTCGTGAGACAGTTTGGTCCCTATCTTCCGTGGGCGCAGGATACTTGAGAGGAGCTACCCATAGTACGAGAGGACCTGGGTGGACGCGCCTCTGGTGTTCCGGTTGTCAGGCCACTGGCATAGCCGGGTAGCCATGCGCGGAACGGATAACCGCTGAAAGCATATAAGCGGGAAGCCGGCCTCAAGATTAGGTATCCCTGCCGCAAGGCACTAAAGGCCCCTTGTAGACGACGAGGTAATAGGCTGGGTGTGGAAGCGCTGCGAGGCGTGGAGCTAACCAGTACTAATAGGCCGTGCGGCTTGACCATCTCTCTAAGGCAAACATTTGAGCTAGCGCCCGGAGTCCGGGCCGACGAGCTCGAGCAACTGCTCGAGGGACCCTTTACGGGTCATGCAACAGCACTCGTCGTAAAACGACCGAAGTGCTCGCTGCGAGCGAGCATCACGCGCGCTGTGCGCGTGATTGTGCAGCACCAAAACGCTGTGGACGCCCGACAATTTCCGGTGGCGATATCGAAGAGGCCATACCCGATCCCATCTCGAACTCGGAAGTCAAGCTCTTCGGAGCCGATGGTACTGCACGGGCAATCCGTGTGGGAGAGTAGGACGCTGCCGGGTTAATACCCAAAGGCCCTGAGCCAGTAGGCTCAGGGCCTTTTTCTATTTTGTCCGCGAGCACGGCCGAATCCGCGGCGCGTTCTGCTAGCCTCGCGACCCCAATGGCCAGCGGAGACAAGGGCCACAGCGCGCCACCACACACCTTCCACCGGCTCTTCATCGCCAATCGCGGCGAGGTTGCCGTGCGCGTGATGCGAGCGTGCGATCTCCTTGGCATCGTGCCGGTGTTGGCCGTGAGCGAGGCGGACCGCGGCGCGGCCTACACTCAAGGACGCGAGGCCGTGTGCGTCGGTCCAGGGCGCTCGAGCGAGAGCTACTTGGCCATGGAGCGCTTGGTCCAGGCGGCGAAGCAAAGCGGCTGTACGGCGCTGCATCCGGGTTGGGGCTTCCTGGCGGAGAACCCAGTATTCGCCAGCTTGTGCGAGAGCCACGGCGTCACGTTCATTGGGCCCCCGGCTCACGTCATGCACTTGATGGGGAAGAAGACGCCCGCCAAGCGAGCGATGGCGCGCGCGGGCTTGGACGTCATTCCTGGCAGCGACGGCGTGCTCGCGGGGCTTTCAGAGGCGCGTGAGGTCGCTGCTGCAACGGGTTTCCCGGTTTTGATCAAGGCGGAGAGCGGCGGTGGTGGCCGCGGCATGCGAGTGGCGCGCAGCGCTGACGACCTCGACGACGCATTCACCAGTGCCCAGCGCGAGGCGCAGGGGGCTTTCGGCGATCCCCGCGTCTACATGGAGCGCCTCGTGGAAGGAGGACGCCACGTCGAGATCCAGGTCATCGCGGACCGTCACGGCAACGTGTGTCACATGGGCGAGCGCGACTGTACCGTGCAGCGCAAACATCAGAAGCTGATCGAGGAATCCCCGTCGCCTGCTCTCGGGGACGAGCTACGGGCCCGCACGCTGGAGCTGGCGGCAAGTGCCACGCGAAGCATCGGTTACGTGGGTGCAGGCACCATGGAGTTCCTGCTGGACGGTGACACGCTGCGCTTCATGGAGATGAACACGCGCCTCCAGGTGGAGCATCCGGTGAGCGAGATGCGGACGGGAATGGACTTGGTCCAAGAGCAGATCCGTGTCGCCGCAGGTCACCACTTGAGCTTTGCCCAAGCGGACGTGACCTTTTCGGGGCACGCCATCGAATGCCGCATCAACGCCGAAGATCCAGCCCAGGACTTTCGGCCAAGCCCTGGCACCATCACCGACTGGCAGCTGCCCCCCGACGCGCCGGATCTCCGAATCGAGACCCATGTTGCGCCCGGCTACGTGGTGCCGCCCTTCTACGACAGCCTGATCTGTAAAGTGATCGCCCACGGCAAGGACCGGGAGGCCGCCCGTAAGCGCATGATTTCGGCGCTGAAGGAGCTTCGCTGCATCGGGATTCACACAACCATCCCCATGCACCTCCAGATCTTGGAGTCCGAGGCCTTCCGCACCGGAGACTACGACACGCGTCACATTCCCGGCCTCGACGACGGAGGTAAGGCCTGAACCATGGCCCACGTGCCCCTCACACCCATTGGTCGGCCGCGCGATCAGGTGGTCGACGACTCGACGTTCCGCGAGCATCGCGAGGCCTTGCTGGCGTTGGAGCAGAAGCTCCAGGAACGCCGGGCGGACGTACATCAGGGGTGGGGACCGAAGTACCAGGACCGCGTTCACGCGAAAGGCAAGCTCACCGTAAGGGAGCGGATCCAGCTCTTGGCAGATCCCGGCAGCAGGATCTTCGAGGTCGGCACCTTCGTGAACTACGGCCTCGAGTTCCAGGGTGGGCTCAAGTCCCCCGGCGCCGGGGTGCTGACGGCGTTTGCCCGAGTCGAGGGGCGCTGGTGCATGGTGATCGGGAACGACAACACCGTGGCCAGCGGCTCCTGGTGGCCCAAGACACCGGAGAAGATCCAGCGCGCCCAGATGATGGCGCTGCGGCTTCGGATCCCCACCATCTACCTGGTGGACTGCAGCGGGCTGTTCCTCCCGGAGCAATCGAAGAGCTTTCCGGGAGGCATTGGTGCGGGCCACATCTTCAAGATGAACAGCCTGCTCTCCGCCAGCGGCGTGCCGCAAATTGCCGGGGTTTTTGGCGATTCCATCGCAGGCGGTGGCTACATGCCGATCATCAGCGATCGCGTGTACATGACCGAGCAGGCGTACATGGTGATCGCCGGCGCCGCCCTCATCAAGGGCGCCAAGAGCCAGAAGATCACGAGCCTCTCCATAGGTGGACCGGAGGTGCACGTGCACCAGAGTGGCTGCGCCGACGCACGGGTGCCCAACGACGAGATCCTGATCGAGTCGCTGCGGCGCGAAGTGCGCAAGCTGCCGACCTCGGGCGCCGATTTCTATCGTGGCGACACCGGGCCGCTCGATCCGGCGTACCCCAGCCATGAGCTCGCCGGGCTCCTGCCGGCGGACCACCGCGAAGCCTACGAGGTGAACGAGGTGCTGGCGCGGCTGTGCGACCAGAGCCTGTTCTGGGAAGTGATGCCGTCGGTGGGCGAGGAGATGGTCTGCGGCGTGGGGCGAGTGGGCGGCCTGTACACTGGCTTCATCGCCAACCGTCAGGGACTCGTGGGCGATCCGGATCAGCCCGGCCGTCAGCGCCCGAGCGCCATCTTGTACCGCCAGGGTATCACCAAGGTGAGCGCGTTCTCTCGCGCCTGCAACGCAGATGGCATCCCCATCGTGTGGCTGCAGGATATCTCCGGCTTCGACATCGGCGCGGAGGCGGAGCGGCAGGGCCTGCTCGCGTACGGCTCGAACCTCATCTACACGAACTCCACCAACGACGTGCCCATGTTCACGGTGCTGCTGCGCAAGGCATCCGGCGCTGGGTACTACGCCATGAGCGGGCTGCCCTACGATCCAGTGGTGCAGCTTTCGACAATGGTTTCGAGGCTTTCCGTGATGGAAGGGCGGACCTTGGCGATCGCGACCTACAACACGAAGCTGGACGACGACTTCGAGATCCTGACGCAGGATCCACAAGAGCGCCGCGCCGTGGAAGAGGGCATGAAGGCCGTCGAGAAGCGCATCGAAGCGGACATGGATCCCTTCGTGTCCGCTCGTCAGATGGACACCGACGAGATCGTCGAGCTTCGAGAGCTCCGTGACTACCTCGCGATGTTGGTCGAAGCGGCCTACCAGGCTCCGGGCACCCGTCGCATCAAGAACTCGCGCATCTGGAGCCTGCACGACCTCACGGATCTGGTGGAGGGGGTGCGCTGATGGCGACCGCGAAGCGCCGCTGGATCCGTCACGGTCGCAGCCACGCGCCCAGTGTGGTGGCCAAGACGACCTCGCGCGACGACGGCATCCTCGAGGTGCGAGCCCCCTTCCCGGGCTTCTTCCGGGGCGGGCCTGGGCCCGGCTCGTTGGTGGCGCCCAACACGTTGGTGGGGGAGCTCGAGCTCCTGGGCACCTTGTATGAGGTGTGTAGCGACGAACAAGCCCACGGCCTCGTGGTCGGCGAGATCCCCGCGGTGCGCTCGGCGCGACGCGCGGTGGAGCACGGGGAGGCCTTACTGCTGCTCGATCCCAGCGAGGCGGCCGTGCACGCTGCAGAGCTGGAGGCGGAACGCGAGCGCGATCAGCACACCGGATTGGTCTTCAGTGCCCCGTCCAGCGGACGGTTCTATTCGCGCTCCAGCCCCGACAAGCCGGCCTTCGTCACGGTGGGGGACGTGATCGAGGAGGGGGCGCCGGTGGCGCTCTTGGAAGTGATGAAGACCTTCCACCGAATCGCCTACGGCGGTGCAGGCCTGCCTCACCGCGCCCGGGTACTGGCCATTTTGGCCAATGATGGCGCGGACCTGGAGGTCGGCGACGCCATCCTCGAGGTCGAGCAGGCCTGACCCCAGCGGATTCCTTAACGGACGCAGGGCGTTGTTTCCGGGAGGTGGGCCAGCTCGGTCCGCTGGCGCTACCCTTTCCGCCCTCGATGCGCCGTTCGGTCAAGATCGCCCTGTTCGCGACTCCCGTCGCCCTCGCCACCCTGGCGGGGGGCTTCGCTCCAATGGTGCGCGCTAAAGCCGAGGCGAAAGCGGAGGCGCGAGGTGCGACCCTCACCGTGGGATCCGTTCGTCCCGGTGCTGGGCGGGTCTGGCTCCGGGACGTCGTGGTGCACTTCGCGGACATCCCCGCGCTCGAGACCCATCTCGACGCCATCGAGGTGAACGTCACCCCGAGCCTCGGGGTGCGGAGCGTGGCCGTTCATGGCGGCACTGTCGTGATTCGAGGCAGCGCCGCCGAGCTCCGGGAGCAGATCAGCGCTTGGCGCCAGAAGCGGGGCGCGAGCAGCAAGGGCGGAACGAGCAGCACCACCTACACTGCCGATGGCCTCCGATTGGTTTGGCACGACGCGGAAGCGGGCGGCCCGCCGCAGCGCGTCTGGGGCCTCGCTTACCGACGGTCCGACGCGGGCGAGCGGATCACGGCGGATCTCGCCCGGGTCGACGTCCGTGGCGTACGCGTGGAAGCGCTGAAGCCCGCGGTCGAGCTCGCACGCAAGGACGGACGCCGCGTCCTCGAGCGCCTCAGCGCGGAGTCCGTGCTCGCGACCCTCGATCTCGATGGCGCCGCCCACGACCTGATGCCCGCCGACGGGCCCACGGAGACGAGCCCCACGAAGCCCGCCCAGCAGCTCGAGCCCGCCAAGGGGGCGAAGGACAAGACGGCGCTCGGAGCCAAGAGCCGCCTGCGACGGCTGATCGCCTTGGCGCCGGAGCGCGGCCCCAAGATCCGTCGTGCCTTCGATCGCGTGGCGCAGCTCGCGGCGGTCGGGCTGCCAGCGTCGGGAGAGCTGGACCTGTCCGGCCTGCGGCTCAAGCTTCGGCGCAACGGAGAGACGCTCAACCTCGGCCCCGCGCGGCTACGGGTGAAACGTGACGAGCAGTCCGTTCACGCCAGCTTGGTGCCCGGAGAGCAAGCGAAGCAGCCGGTACGCGTCGACCTATCGCTTCCGCTGGGCGAGGGCGAGGTGGAGATCAAGGCCTCGGGGGGACCCATCGGCCTGTCGTTGCTGGGGATCCAGGAGGGGGATCTCGGCCTCACCAACGTCGAGGGTGCACAGCTCGAGATCCGCAGCACCGCGGTGCTTTCGGCGGACGGAAAGAAGCTCCGCGGTTTCGGCTCCGGCAAGCTCACGGGGCTCGGGATCGACAAGCGTTGGCTCGCTTCCAAGCCGGTGAGCGGCATCGACTTCGGTTGGCGGGGCCGCGGGGAGGTCCAGCTGGACGGCTCTCGCATGGACATCCAGGAGGGTGAGCTCGACGTCGGCAAGGTTCGAATGGACCTCAAGGGCTACGTGGAGCGCTTCCTGGAGAAGGACGAGGAGCAGGCCAAGATCGTTCTCGAAGGGGGCGTCCCCCTCGCATCGTGCCAATCGATGCTCGATTCCACTCCGGAAGGGCTCGCGCCGCTGCTGAACGGCATGCGAGCGAGCGGGACCTTCGCTTTCGATGGTCGGCTGGAGCTCGACACCCGCCGGCCCCAGGACGTGGTCACCCGCTTCAACGTGACCAACGAGTGTCGCATCACCGCCACCTCCGCGGATGTCGCCCCCCGCCGCTTCCGTTCCACCTGGACTCGCGACGTGAAGGACGCGAGCGGTAGGATGGTGCAGATCCAGAGCGGTCCGGGCTCTCTGGGCTGGACGCCTCGCGGGGCGATCTCCCGGCACATGGAGACGGCCGTGCTCATCTGCGAAGACGGAGCCTTCTTCCGCCATCACGGCTTCGATCACGAGGCCATCACCAACTCCATTCGCGAGAACCTCAAGGCCGGCCGCTTCGTGCGGGGGGCGAGCACCATCAGCATGCAGCTCGCCAAGAACCTGTACTTACCCAAGGAGAAGACAGTCTCGCGCAAGCTGCAGGAGGCCGTCCTGACTCAGCTCTTGGAGCAGGAGCTGACGAAGGACGAGATCATGGAGCTTTACCTGAACGTCATCGAGTTCGGTCCCGGGATCTACGGCATCGGTCCCGCGGCGGCGTATTACTTCAACGCCACGCCGAGCCAGCTCTCGCTAGGGCAAGCACTGTACTTGGCGAGCATATTGCCGAACCCGAAGCGGCAGTACTTTGGCGCGGATGGGCGAGTGACGCCTGGTTGGTCCGGCTACCTCCGCAAGCTGATGCACATTGCCGCGAAGATACATCGTGTCAGTGAGGACGAGCTGGCCGACGCCCTCAGCGAGCAGGTGACGTTCAAAGTGCCGTACTCGCCGCGACTACCGCGAGAAGACGAAGAAGGCGAGGTCGCGGGAGCGAGCGGCAGTGCCGAACCGGCGCAACCCGCTGATTCCGCGACGTACTGACCAAAAAGAAAAACGGAAGCTGCGACGGAGAGAGCGCTACTTCTCTCCTGCGGCGCGCAGCTTGGCGAAGAACGCCTGCAAGCGCGCGCGGGACTCTTCGAGCAAAACACCGGGAGTGACGTCGAAGCGGTGGTTGAGGCGAGCGTCGCGTCCGATGGAGAACAGTGTGTCTATGGCGCCCGCTTTGGGATCACTCGCGCCGTAGACCAACCGCTTGATGCGGGCGTTGACCAGCGCTCCCGCGCACATCGGGCAGGGTTCCAGCGTCACGTACAGGGTGGCGCCCTCGAGGCGCCAGTGCCCGATGCGGCGCGCGGCGGCTCGCAGCGCTACCAGCTCGGCGTGACCGGTGGGATCCCCATCCAGCTCTCGACGGTTCTCGCCCCGGGCCAGCTCCTGGCCTTCCGCGTTCACGATGACGCAGCCGATGGGCACGTCCCCGTGGCTCGCCGCGAGGTCCGCCTGCTCCAGGGCAAGCTGCATCCAGCTCGAGTCGGTCATGACCAAAGAAAAAGCCCGTGGCGGGTTTTGCCACGGGCCTTCGCGCGCCCGGAAGGATTCGAACCTCCGACCCTCGGTTCCGTAGACCGATGCTCTATCCAGCTGAGCTACGGGCGCTCAGGGCTCGCCGGTATAGCACGACCGGCCTCCGCCACAACCGAAGAAAATACCCGCAAAAACCGCGCACAACCGCCGGGTTTTCAGGCGCGGTAGGCTGGTTGGCCGTGACCCCTTCCGCTCCCATCACCCTGTGCGGCTCCCTGAGCCGCTACCCCGTGTCCCTGGGCGCCGCCATGCACTTGGCGGGATACCGCGCGTTGGGGCTTTCGTTCACCTATGTCCCCTTCGCGGTGGAGGACCTGGAAGGCGCGCTGGCTGGCATGCGGGCTCTGAGGATCCGGGGCTTCGGTGTCAGCATGCCGTACAAGCTGAACGTCATCCCGCTATTGGACCGCCTCGATCCTCTGGCCGCCCGCATCGGCGCCGTGAACACCATCGTGAACGACGACGGCACTCTGGTGGGACACAACACCGACGCTTGGGGCGCTGCGCGCGCGCTTTCGGAGGTGATGGAGCTCCAGGGGCGGCACGCCACGATCATCGGCGCGGGGGGCGCAGCGCGGGCAGTGGCGTACTCGCTGAAGCAGGAAGGGATGCGGCTGCACATCGTCAATCGCACGCCTGAAAAGGCCGAGCGCCTGGCGGACGGCTTGGGAGTGAGCGCGGGGGCCCTCGACTCGGTGAACCCGGAGGACGCAGTGATCAACTGCTCGAGCGCGGGGATGTCGGAGTATGGAGCGTCCAGCCCGCTCGCCAGCACGTGTCTGCGGCCAGGGCTGGTCGTGATGGACATCGTCTACAAGCCAGTCCGCACCCGGCTCTTGGCCGAGGCGGAGGCCGCGGGGGCGACCACGGTTTCCGGTGCCCGTATGCTGCTGCATCAGGCCTGTCGTCAGTTCGAGCTCTACACGGGCCAAGCGGCGCCCCTTACGGCCATGGATGACGCGCTGCGGCAGCAGCTCGAGTAGTCGCCTGTCCGATATGTGCCTACACCTCGCAAAGGTTGCACAGGCGTCCAAGGGGCATGACACGAACGCCAGGGCTTGCGCCCGGCGGGTTTCGTGTACAGCAGGCGTTCTGGGGAGATTCTGAGGAGATTCCCGGCAGTTACGTGCGGGCCACGGAATCGTGGCACGGAGACTGCTTAAGCACGGACAACTTGTGACGGCTTGGGCTACGGCCTGGGCTGGCTTTTCGAGAGGTCAGGTATCAGCTGCCGCTCGAACTAAGGCTTAGGGCCCCGGGGATGGGGTGCCAGTGATTGGGCTTCGCTTAGCGCTTACTCTCTTTCTTCGGCTCTTCTTGAATTAGCTTTAGCTCTTAAACAGCTTTTTTTCAGCGATGACCCGACGGGCTTTCCGCCGGGTCTTCGTGATTTTGTCTACGGGCTTCGAGGGTCTGACGTTTCAACCCAGCTATGGATTTGAACCGTCACCTGCCTTCGGGGATTCCCCGCGGGGCAAGCCAAACAGGTGGTCCGCCACCGCTTCGGCGTGACAGCGCGCACACAGGGCGACGGAGCCCTCTTGCACGCGCCCATCGGCACGCACTCTGCTGAAGCGCCAGTCGCCGCCCTTCTTCTCCATGACGTAGATGGGGCCCGGCTTTCCTCGCGTGGCGTCCTGGTGGAAGGCGGCGATGACGGCTCCCTCGGGCATCACTGCGCCGGGGCGAAGTGCCGCATAGGCCTCCCGCGCGTTCGGGCTCACGCGCACGGAGAGCGTCCAGCGACCGCCCGCATGGCCGCGGCTGGTGAAGGGCTCGTCATTGACGCTGGGCCAGGACTCGGCGTCGTCGAGGGCCGACCAGCGGACCACTGGCCGGGGTTTGGCCGCGCGGCGAGTCGGGGCGCCCTCGGCGACCACGGAAGCGCCGGGGTAGCCGTGCGTGGTGCTCGAAGCACAACCTGCCAGAGCGACGCCAACAATGAGGGATCGAGCGCGCACGGCGGCCGCATGGTACCACGTGCATCATGGCGCTCCGCGGTTTGCTGGCTCTCGCGCTGTTCGTCAGCGGTTGCACCGAGCCCTCGCCGCCGCCCGCGAAGTCGCCTTCGTTTGCCGCCCTCGAACAACGGATGGCGGTAAGTGTCGGAGCGCCGGAAGCCGTCGAACCGGAGCCGACGACACGCAGCGAGCGGGGGTGGCTTGGCGTGGAGCTCTCGGCGACCCCGTCGGACCGTCCCGGCGTGGCGGTGCGCTCGGTGATCCGCAATTCGCCGGCGGAGCACGCTGGGCTTCGCGATGGCGACGTGATCCTGCGCGTGGACGGCCAGGACGTGCACACGCCAGACGACGTGGTCCGCCTCGTGGGAGACAACCCTGCCGGCGCCCGCGTGGGAGTCTCCTTCGCCCGCGGCAGCGACCAGCGCATGCTCCAGGTGCGGCTGGGGCCCGCCCCCGACGACGACGGCGTGATGCGCATGCGGTACGTGGGCGCGCCGGCGCCCGCCCTGGTCCAGCTGCAGACGGTGCAAGGTAGCGTGACGCCGACCAAGAACGCGCTGCAAGGCAAGGTCGTGGTGCTGGAGTTCTGGGCGTCGTGGTGCGCCGTGTGTCGCTTTCTGGTGCCGAAGATGAACGAGTGGCACGACCGCTTCGGGATGCAGGGTGTGGAGGTATTGGGGGTCACCACCGAGCCCGTGGTTCCCGCGGCCCAGGCGGCGAGTCAGCTGGGGATGGGCTATCCCATCGCATCGGACAACAGCGGCAAGACCACCGAGGCCTATCGCGCCAACGCGCTACCCACGCTGTTCGTCCTCGATCGCAAAGGCATCGTCCGAGACGTCGTGGTCGGCTACTCGTCGGACCGTATTGCCCACATGGAGACGGTGATCGACAAGTTGGTCGCGGAACCCTGAGGTATGCTGCCCGCCGTGCGACGAGCAATCGCGACGCTGCTCGCGGGTCTGTGTTGGGCGTCGGGGGCCTCCGCGCAGGTGAACGCCGTCGAGCTGGCGCGGGCGTTGAAGCAGGCGCCAGGTCGGCTCCGGACCATCGTTCGTGGCACTGCTCCCGGCTTGGTGCAGGTGGCCCCCGGCATGGCGGCGTTCGAGGGAACGCCGGCGGAGCTCCTCGCCTTCAGCAGTGCGCATCCGAAGCTGTCCTTCGAGTGGGCCCCGCCCCGGCGGCCGCTGATCGACGCGGCCCGGGTGTGGGTCGGTGCGCCGAGCTTCCAGAACATGACGGGGCTGCGGGGCAAGGGCGTGGTGGTCGGCATCGTCGATACCGGATTCGACCCGAAGCACCCGGATCTGCAAAACCCTGACGGCAGCACGCGGGTCGCCTGGGCGCTGGACCTGTCGCGCGGGGCCACCGGCCGCCACCCGAGCCTGGAGACGGAGTTCGGCTGCGTCGATTCGGGCCAATGCGCCATCCTCGACGCGTCGGACATCGACGAGCTGATCGCCAATGGCGGAACCACGGCTCCGCGCGACGCGTTCGGCCATGGGACGCACGTCGCTTCCCTGGCCGCCGGCAATGGTCGCTCCACGGACCCTCCACGCTACGCAGGCATCGCCCCGGAAGCCACCTACGTCATGGTGCGGGTCACACGCGGGGACGACGGCGCCATCTACGACCCGGACGTCCTGCTCGCGACCAAATTCGTCTTCGATCGCGCGGAGGCTCTCGGCATGCCCGCCGTGGTGAACCTGAGTCTGGGCAGCGACTTCGGCGGCCATGACGGCAGCGCGGCGCTGGAGCAGGGCCTGGCGAGCTTCGTCGGGGCGGATCATCCCGGCCGGGCCATCGTGGTCGCGGCGGGCAACAGCGCGGGCGTCTACGGCAACATCACGACGGCGTACCCCGAGCCTTTCGGCATTCACACGGAGGTGCACGTCCCGCGTGCGTCCGTCGCCCGCGTTCCGATCCTGTCGCCCACCTTCGGCCCCGCTACGACGCACGCCACCATCTACATCTGGATTGCCTCGCGTCCTGGGGACGCCCTCGAGGTGGGTCTCGACGACGCCGACGGCAAGTGGATCGATCCACTGTCACCCGGCCAGGGCGGCAGCTACGAGCAGGGCAACCTCACCGCGACGATCATCAACCAGCAGCATCGCGACGGCAGCCCGATCCCCACTGGCAACACGGGCGCGGTGGTGGTGCTCGACGGCTCTTGGAAGAGCGGCTCCACCTTCGCCCTTCGCCTCCAAGGTCACGGTACGGCGTCTGTGTGGCTCCAGAGCGAAGGGGACCTCAGCCCCGGTGCCGGCAGCACGGGCGCGCTGTTTCCCAAGGCCACCAAGGAAGGCACCATCGGGATCCCGGCCTCCAGCTCCGAGCTCATCTCCGTCGGCGCCACCATCAACCGCGTGGGCTGGCCGACCCGTGACGGCAAGAACGTGAAGATCGAGAGCTTCGGCGCCATGAGCCCGCCCGTCGCGGAATCGACGGCGTACTTCAGCGGTGCCGGTCCCAATGCCCTCGGCCAGATCAAGCCGGACATCTCGGCGCCGGGAGCTTTCGTGGTGGGCGCCATGTCGAGCCTGGTGGATCCCGCCAAGAACGGCGGCAAGGGTCTGTTCACCGGGGCCAGCACCTGTGCGGAGCAGCCAGGGTGTCTGGTGGTGGACGATTTCCATGCCGTTACCAGCGGCACCAGCATGGCCGCGCCCATCGTCTCCGGAGCCATTGCGCTGCTGCTGTCCCGAAAGCCCACGCTCACCCAACCCGAGCTCCGGGCGGTGTTGCAGGCGGGGGCGCATTGGCCCGTGGGCAAGGTGCTCCTCGACCAACAGCTGGGCCCTGGCGTGTTGGATCTGGTCGGCGCGCTGCAAGTGCTGGACGCCGACGTCTCACCCCTCACGGAGATCCCGGACGCCGACCACAGCTGGCTCTCCCTGGCGAGCTCCTACGCGCACCCCGATCCCGAGTGGCCGTTGATCGGCTTCGTCGAGCTGCGCGGACCGAACGGCATCGCCGACGGCTTCGACGCGGAGCGGCTGTCGCTGTCCGCCACCCACGGGAGCATCAGTGAAGCCCTTACCCGCGTGGCGCCCGGGCTGTGGCGTTTTGCCGTGGCGGCCCCCGCGAACAGCGGCGGACAGCAGCTTTCCCTGGCGTTGAGCTTCGACGGCAAGCCGCTCTTGCAACGAAATGTCGCCATCGCCGTCGATCGTTGGGTGGCTGAGGAAGGCGTGAGCACGCAGGGGGGCTGCAGCGTGGGGCGAGGCCGCGGCAGGCTCTTCGCGTTCGCCCTCCTCGCGTTGGGGCTCGCCGCCCTGACCCGTCGGAGGTGGTCGTGAAGCTCCTCGGTCTCGCGCTGCTGTGCGTCGCGTGTCAGCCGCCAGCGATGACTCCCACGCTGGAGCCTGAACAACCCGCCCCGACGCGGCGGCCCGCCGCCCCGGCTCCGCCACCCCCCGCCCCCACCAAGCCGCCGCCTCCAAAGCAGGACACCGCGCCGCCACCGCTGTCGTCACCGAACCCCTTGGTGGATGGCGGCGCGCCCGTGGAAGACGCCGCTCCGCCACCCCCCGCCGGGCCGCCCAAGACAACCGAAGTCGCTCTGGCGCAAGCCGGTCGCGCGGTGCTCGGTTGCTTCGACGACCAGACCGAGAACACCGGCAAGCTCTTGGTCCGCGTCACCGTGGACACCTCGGGCAAGGTCACCCACATAGATATCGTCAAGGACAAGAGCACCGCCGCGCTGCTCGGCGGCGCTTTCGAGAGCTGCGTCCGCGGCGTGTTCGAACGCCAGCCGTTCCCGTCCCGTAGCACCGAGGCGGTGATCGACGTGCCGCTCGATTTCAAACCCTAAAGCTTCGTCAGATACACCGTGCACTCGTGCGGCTCGGCCGGTGTCACGTCGGGATCGAAAGGGTGCGCGAGATCTACGCCGCCGAGGTTCATGCCGACCACGATCACGCCCACGGCGCCCTCGAGATTGACGAGCTGCTGTTCCACGTGGGTCGCTCGTTCCTTGAACGGCGCCGCGATTCGGCGCAGCTCGTTGCCCGCGGCGTCCACCACCACCAACGTCCAATAGAAGGTGACCGGCGCTTCCCATTCCGCCTGGAACGCCAGTGTTTCTCCCTGCATCGGTTGATCCAGCCCCAGCCATACGTACATCGATCCGGTGGGGTAGATGGCCCGCTGCGATGCCACGCGTCGAGGCAAGCTGGACAGCGGCAGGCTCCAATCGAAACGCACCCGACTGTCCATGAAGGCGCGGGTCACGGCCAGGTCCCCCATCACCTCCGCCATCTTTCGAGGGGTGTCCCCCAGGGTGTGGCGCAGCACGTCGAAGACGTCGGGCTCGTTGTCCCACTGCCACGCGTTGGGCGCCGTCTTGCTCGCGGCCGCGCCGAGCAAGGCGGTGCCCAACGCCGCGAGGTGTCCTTGGCCCCGCCGCTCGTCGAGCAGATCGAAGAGCAGCGCTCCTCGAAGCAACCCGAGCTCGGGGTGCAGCTGTGCGTCGTCCAGCTCTTCGTCGTCCAGGGCCGTGGGCGAGCCCACGATGTGCCACAGGTGGGCGGCGTATCCGCGCCGCACCGCGGGAGTGGTGCCGGCATCCAGCCGCCAGGCGATGGCCTCTCCCACGCACACCGTGGCTTGCCGCTCGAGCAGCGCCGGTCCGTCCAGCACGCAGAAGGCGGAGGCGCTGTCGAAGCGAGTGACCTCCGGAGCGTCGTGCTCGGAACGCAGCGCTCCCGAGCCCTCCGCGTTCAGGTACAGGTCCAGGGCGTTGCTCCCGCCGAGGCCTCCATCCGTCAGCGGCGCCGGCAGCTGGAGCACGTCCACCAGCTTGCGATAGGCGTTCTCCAAGGCGGCGAGGGCCTTGCGCGCCACTGCCGGCGAGACCCCCGGAGCGGGGTGAACGCACACTCGACCATCGAAGCTACAAGCTGGATTTGCCGGCGGCCGAGGGATCTCAGCCGCCATCGGGGCCCCCGTGGGCAGCCAGGGGTCGGTTTCCACCGGCGCCTTCGGCTCTGCCGCGCCACCTCCCATCAGCATGCCCCGGTCCTGGACGTGCTGCCCTCGCGCTGGCGACCCCCAAGCGAGGCCCGCCAGAAGCAGAAGCACCGGAGATTTGACACCCTGTCGCACGGCCGCCCTATACTGGCATACCCATGGGTTCCCCGCGTTTCGACCCCTCGCGAGCCGTGAAGTTCGATCTCGCTTCCGGGCAGATCGACGCCGATGGCTCGCGTGTCGTGATCCCCGCCGATGCTGTGATGCAGCTTTGGCGTGCCGCGGGTGAGGACGCCCAGCGGGATTTCGGCCGACGTATCGGCACCGAGATTGGCCGGCAAATCGCCGAGCAGCTCGAAACTCCCGCCGAAGCCAGCATCGAGTCGGTGCTGGAGCACCTCGGTGGACACCTCGCCCTGCTCGGTTTCGGCTCCTTGAGCCTCGAGCGCTGGGGGCAGGCGTTGGTGCTGGTGGTCGAAGGGTCGCCTCTGGACGACGCGCTGATTGCCGCCGTGCTGGAAGGAGCCATCCAGCGTGGCCTGGGCCGCGACGTGCATGCGGTGCCGTTGGTGCCCTCGCGGTTCTTGATGACCGGCGCAACCGGCGCGGGTCGCGCACGCGGTTGGTTGGAAGAGGGCGTGCGTTGGTCCGAGGTGATCGCGCGGCTCCACGAGCGAGGTGACGCGTGAGCACGGAGCAGATCGGCCGACTGGAAGCATTGCTCGCGCGCATTCAGCAGAACGCGGCGAAGCCACGGCCGCCCCGAGCGGTGGTGGCCCCCCCGGCGGTCGAGGTCGAAGAAGAAGAAGTCGCCATGTCCGCCCCGGAGATCGAGGCGCACGAAGAGGACTTCGGCATCCCTCCCATGGAGGAGCCGCCGCCGGCCATCGAAGCGGAGCCCATCGAGGACCTCGAGCTGCTCGACGAAGAAGAGTTCGTGGACCTCACGGAGGCGGAGGTCGAGGAAGAAGAGCCGCCGGCGTCCTCGCGCCGTCCCAAAGCCGCCAGCAGCATGGACGAAGCGCTGGCTGGCGCAGCGGAACAGCTCGACATGGAGGAAGGCCGGGAAATCCCGCTCAAGACGCCGCCTCCAGAGTCCGGACCGCAGGAAGCACCGCCGCCTCAAGGCTTCGCGCAGCCGCCGTTGCCAGACGACTTGCTGGAAGCCGACATCAGTGGTCCGCGCCCGGAGCAGCTGGGCCAGACCGTGGAGCTCGAAGAGGGCGAGCCTGCAGAGCTCGAGCTGAGTGAAGCGCCGCCCGCCATTGCCGAGCCCGCGGTGGAGGAAGAGCCGCCCATCAGCGCGGAGTCCGTGGCGATCCAGCCGGAAGTGTTCACTCGCCCCGCCGCGGAGGGCGTGCCCGCGCAGTTTGCCAGCGCGGTGAAGACGTTCCGCCCCTCCACCTTCCTCGAGCTGCTCGACGCCTCGCTGTCTCTCGGCGAGTAACGCTTGCTGAGCCCGACGAGGCTCGCTACGACGGTCGCATGAAGCTCGCGACCCTACGCAATGGCACTCGGGATGGCGCCCTGATCGTGGTGCACCCGGGCGGCACCTCCTACGCCGACGCCAAGGACATCGCGCCCACGCTGCAGGCGGCCCTCGACGACTGGGAGCGCGCCCAGCCCGCGCTGCGAAAGCTCGCTGACTCGCTGGCCCAGGGCGGCGGCACGCCCCTCGACTTCGACAAGCTCGATGCGCCGCTGCCACGCGCCTACGAATGGGTCGACGGCTCCGCGTACATCAATCACATCGTCTTGGTGCGCAAGGCACGCAACGCCGAGCCGCCGGAGACGCTGCGTACGGATCCGCTGGTGTACCAGGGCGGTTCCGGCAAGCTCCTCGGTCCCCGGGACGCCATCGAGCTGCCGAACCCCGAGTGGGGACTGGACTTCGAAGCGGAGGTCGCCGTGGTCCTCGGCGACACGCCCCGGGGCGTGAAAGCTGCCGACGCGAGCCAGTACATCCGCCTGTTCCTGCTGGCCAACGACGTCACCTTCCGAAACCTCATCCCGCCGGAGCTGGCCAAGGGGTTCGGGTTCTTCACCAGCAAACCGGCCACGGCCTTTTCCCCCTTCGCCATCACCCCGGACGAGCTCGGGAGCGCCTTCCAGGACGGCCGAGTCCACCTCCGCCTCCGCTCCACCTACAACGGCAAGCTGGTCGGCGACCCGGAAGCCGGCCCGGAGATGCACTTCTCGTTCTTCCAGCTCATCGAGCACATCACCAAGACCCGCGCCTACACCGCCGGCACCATCTTGGGCAGCGGCACCGTGTCCAACGAGGATCGCGCCCGCGGCATCTCGTGCTTGGCGGAGCGCCGCATGATCGAGACCATCGAAAACGGCAAGCCCACCACGCCGTTCATGAAAGCTGGGGACACCATCGAGATCGAGATGGCCGACGCAAGCGGCAAGGATCTGTTCGGCAAGATCTCCCAGCGCGTGGTGTCGGCGTGAAGCTGTACAGCTACTGGCGGTCGAGCAGCGCCTGGCGCGTGCGCATCGTGCTCGAGCTGAAGGGCGTCTCCTACGAGTACGTTCCCGTGCACCTGCTGCGAAACGGCGGCGAGCAGCTGGCGGACGCCTTCCGCGCCAAGAACCCGCAACAACAGGTCCCGGTCTTGGAGATCGAGGAGAACGGCGAGACGATCCGCCTCGCCCAGTCCGTGGCCATCGTGGAGTACCTGGAGGAGACGCTTCCGGATCCCAAGCTTTTGGTTGGCTCGGCGCGGGACCACGCGCACGTCCGGCGTCTCGTGGAAATGGTCAATTCCGGCATCCAACCGCTGCAGAACTTGCAGGTGCTGAAGCGCATCAAGGCGCTGGGCGCCGATCCGCAGGAGTGGGGTCGGCGCGTCATCAGCGACGGGTTCGCGGCTCTGGAGGCCGCCATGGCCGCCCGCGCGGGTCGCTACGCGTTCGGTGACACCGTGACCCTGGCGGACGTGTACCTCGTGCCCCAGATGTACAATGCGCGGCGCTTCGACGTTCCGCTCGAAGCGTATCCAACTCTCACTCGGGTGGAGCAGGCCTTGACGGAGCTCGAGGCCTTCCGCCGTGCACACCCCGACGTCCAGCCGGACGCCGAGGTCGCCAGCAACTGAAGGAGAACGCATGCCCCAGGTCGAGTCCCTCGGTCTCCAGCGCGTGGAGGCCATCCACTACTACGTCCGCGATCTCGAGCGCAGCCGGCGCTTCTACGTCGATCGCATGGACTTTGCGGAGATCGGGGAGAGCAGCGAGGCCCTGGCGGAGGGTGGCAAGCAGCGCTCCGCCGCGTTCTCCGCGGGAGATTGCGTGATCCTGTGCTCCGAGCCTGTGGGCAAGGGCGGCCGCGCGGCGCGCTTCCTCAACAAGCACCCGGACGGCGTGGGCACCATCATCTTCCAGGTGGAGGACATTCGCCGGACCTTCGAGCTGCTCGATGGCCGCGGCGGAACGCCCATCGACGAGATCCAGCATTTCGAGGACGACGGCGGCAAGCTCGCCACCTTCAGCATCACCACGCCCTTCGGCGACACCACCTTTCGCTTCGTTCAGCGTGATGGCTACCGAGCGTTGCTCCCCGGCTTCGTGCACCACGCCGCGCCCAAGGGCGGCAAGAACGCGTTCGGCTTCGACGCCTTCGATCACATCACGTCGAACTTCCAGACCATGAGCCCAGCGCTCTTGTGGATGGAGCACGTGATGGGCTTCGAGCGCTACTGGGGCGTGGAGTTCCACACCGACGACGTGTCCCAGCGCGAGACGGGCATTGGCACCGGCCTCCGCTCCATCGTGATGTGGGATCCGAAGTCCGGAGTGAAGTTCGCCAACAACGAGCCGTACCGCCCGCACTTTCGCGCCTCTCAGATCAACCTCTTCAACGAAGACCACCGCGGCGATGGCGTGCAGCACGTGGCCATCACGGTGAAGGAGATCCTCGGCGCCGTGCGCGGCCTGCGGGCGCGCGGGGTGGAGTTCATGCCCACCCCCGGCAGCTATTACGACATGCTTCCGGATCGTCTCGAGCGCATCGGCGTGAAGAAGATCGACGAGGACGTGGCGGTGCTCCGGGACCTCGAGATCTTGGTGGATGGCGGCGAAAACCACTCCTACCTGTTGCAGATCTTCCTGAAGGACTCGGCGGGCTTGTACGAGCAGCCGGAGGCGGGGCCGTTCTTCTACGAGATCATCCAGCGCAAGGGGGACTCCGGCTTCGGTGCCGGCAACTTCCGCGCGCTGTTCGAGAGCATCGAGCGAGAGCAGCAGAGCGGGGGTCGCGTCTGATGCTGGAGCGAATCGCCGTTGGCGACGTTCCCAGGAAGCATCACATCGCGCTGCGTTCCCCCACGGGCAACCTCCGCTTCGAAGAGTGCGTCACTCGTGACGGCTTCGACGGGCCGTACACCATCCTCTACCACGAGCGTCGTCCCCACGCGCAGCACGTGTCGGCGCCCAAGCATGGCTTCCGCACTCCCGAGGCCGCCCTCAAGCGCAAGCTGGCCAAGCGCCACTACAAGAGCTTCGAGCTGCCCCGCACCGGGGGCGCGCCGGTGGACGTGCGCGTGCCGCTTTTGTTCAACGCCGACGTGGTCGCCGGCGTGTTGCACCCGGACGCCGACGATCCGGTGTATTTCAACAACGGCGACGCCGACGACCTGTACTACGTATTCGAGGGCGGCGGCACGCTGCGCTCCGTGTTCGGGGATCTGCGCTTCGAGCAGAACGACTACGTGTACGTTCCCCGGGGCACCATCCACCGCTTCATCCTGGACGTGGACAAGCCGCAGTACTGGCTGTCGCTGGAGTGCTTGGGCGGAATGGGGCTCCTTTCCCAGTGGCGAAACTCCGTGGGCCAGTTGCGCATGGACGCGCCCTACTGCCATCGCGACTTTCGGCTGCCGGTCCATCACGGGCCGCTGGACGAAGGCCTCCGAGAGCTGGTGGTCAAGAAGAACGGCGCCTTCCATGCCTTCAGCTACGACGCCTCGCCGCTGGACGTGGTGGGGTGGGACGGCGCCGTCTATCCCTGGGTGTTCCCCATCCTGAACTTTCAGCCGAGGGCTGGGTTGGTGCACCTGCCGCCGACCTGGCACGGCACCTTTGCCGCCCGCGGCGCGCTCGTCTGCAGCTTCGTGCCCCGCAAGGTCGACTTCCATCCCCAGGCCATCCCCTGCCCCTATCCCCACTCCTCGGTGGACGTCGACGAGATCATCTTCTACTGCCGCGGCAACTTCACCTCCCGCAAGGGAGTCGCGCCCGGCAGCATCTCGCATCATCCGGCGGGCATTGCCCACGGGCCGCACCCGGGCGCCTACGAGGCCAGCATCGGCAGCCAGGAGACCAGCGAGCTGGCGGTCATGCTCGACTGCTACCTGCCGCTGGAGGCCACACCCGAGGCGTTGGCCGTGGAAGACGCGACCTACCACGAGAGCTTCGTCTAACAGGCCCGAGCTCGTATATCATCCAGCAGGATGCAGTCGACGGAGGCGGGCGCAGGCGTCGTGCACGGGCGGAGCTCCACGTTCACCACGCTCTACAGCTTGGTGTTCTGGCCCTACCTGCTCGCTACGTGCGTGGTGCTCTTTGCCGTCTCGCTGTTGGTGTTCCTGATCACGGCGCCCTTCGATCGGCGGCGGCGGATCCTGCATCGCTACACGTGCTGGTGGGCGGCGCACTACCTTGCCTGGGCGCCCTTCGCCAGCGTGAAGGTGGAAGGCAAGGAGCACGTGCGCGGCATCGGCGCCTGCGTGTACGTCTCCAACCACCAGAGCATGGTGGACATCCTCGCGGTGTTCGCCAGCTATTTGGATTTTCTCTGGATCAGCAAGCGCGAGAACTTCTACGCGCCGTTCCTCGGTTGGAACATGGTCCTGAACGGCTACATCCCGCTCAAGCGCGGCTACCTGCCCAGCATTCGGCGCATGGTGCGCGCTTGCCGCGAGAAGCTCGCCGCGGGCCACAGCCTGTTCATCTTTCCGGAGGGCACGCGCTCCCCCGACGGCACCATCCAGAGCTTCTTTCGCGGCGCTTTCTATCTCGCCAACAAGAACCGCGTGCCCGTGGTTCCCATCGTGCTCGAGGGCACGAACCGCGTGCTTCCCAAGCGCAGCGCACGCGTCAATCCCGGTCCGGTGTTGGTGCGCGTGCTCGCGCCGGTGTATCCGTCCGAGGTGGGCTACGACGAGCAGGAGCTGATGCGCGTCGTGCGGGAACGTATGCTGGCCGAACAACGCCGCCTCCGCTCGCAGTGATGTTTCCGCGGCGGACCAACAACATTCTTCTTGGGAATGATGTCGGGGAACCGCGGAACCTCGCGTCGCTTTGCTAAGGAATGATCTCGTTGACGAAGTCGCCGTTGCCCGCGGCGTCGACGGGCAGCGAGGTGATGAACGCAGAAACGGTCGGGTTGCCGATGGGAACTCGGGCGATCACGAGTCGACCCTGAATCACGGCCATCGCGGTGCTGTCGACCAACGAGCTCAGCGCGGGAAGCGTGAACTCCCCGGTCTTTTGCTCGGTGGCGAGGTCGAATCGCTCCAGCTTCGATTTGCCAGCCGCCCAGGCGGTCGTCGCGTCGACAGCCAGGTAGCTCGCGTCCTTGTCGACGCTGATATTCGCAGTATTCGAGCCATCGAGCTTGGTGCTGGTGAGGTGACGGCTGAAACTCGTTTCCAGTGAGTACACCGTATCGCCGTAGGCGACGACCGCGTAGAGGAACTTCGCCAACGGACCGCATGTGATGGCGAGCTTTGCCCCGGCTTTCGAGAACTTCGCCCAGCTGCAGTCAGGCACGTTGACGCCGTCGGCAGTGTCCCACCGTAGCGCGAAGCCATTGGTGGTTGCGACCGAGAAGGGGCCATAGTCGACCCCCATGTTCGAGCCGAGGCTGTCGTAGCTGGCGAGGGTCGCGCCGGTTGACGAGATGAACAGCAACCGCGGCTCGTCACCATAAGCGTCGTGGTATTTTCGGGCGACCATGCCGACGCCCTGGTTCCAAGCCATGGTCGTCTTCTTGACATCGATGCTGTCCGTGACCTTGGTGGTCAGGGCTTTGACGCTGACGACCGTGCTGACATGGACGAGTCGCGTGAACAGCGTCGAGCTCGCGTAGGATTCGTGCAGCGCGTAGAAGTCGTCGCCGTCAGCCGCAACGTAGCCATCGGTCGTTAGGATCGTTCCCCCCGAGGCGGGCGCCAGCGCCATCGCGGTGGCAGGTTTGCCAGCGGTGTCGACGATCGCGCCATAAAGGCTCGCCTGCCTATGCCAGGTGACCAAGCAGCGCGTCGTCCCGCAAGCCAAGGCCACGTTCTTCGACTCACCCGCACCGCCCGAACCGCCGCTGCCACCCGTCGCGCCCGCACCGCCCGAACCGCCGCTGCCACCCGTCGCGACCGCACCGCCAGAGCCGCCGCCTGTGCCGGCTCCGCCATCGCTCGCGCCGGCCGCCCCCGCGCTGCCTGAGACTCCGCCTGCTCCACCGAGCGCCGCTCCGGCGCCGCCGCCGCTGCCGCCGAACGAGAAACCACCCGAACCGGCGACTCCACCCGAGCCAGCGTCACCCGCGTCGAGTGCGGAGCTGCCACCACTACCGCCACCGCAGGCGACGAACATCAGCGATGCTGCAAGCAGCGGAGCAGCGCCGTTACGAAGGCAAGACATCTCCCCAGGATGACCCATGGGCGAAGGTTCTGCTCATTACATGATCTTACATGATCTTACATGATGCAGCGGACCTGACACGGAGTCGCTCGAATGGGACCGGGCTCGTACGGAGTGGCGTACCACGGTCGACCGGCCGCCACCTTCACCGACGGTCTCGAGGAGGGGGTCGCGCTCGACGATAGCTATGCGTACTTCTTCTCGAGCAAGCTCGAGGGAAACGCATTGATGCGGATTCCCAAGGCGAAATGAAATCGGGCCAAGTCACGAAAGTGCGAACCTCGGGCGAATACGTCTATTGGCTCTACGAGCCCTGCATCCCAAAGCCTCCCCAGCTGATGCGAAGACGCGCGGATGGAACGGACGACGTGCTCGTGCTCGCAGAAGGAAGCACAAATACCTTCGCGGTTGGCTCGAGCCATGTGTACGTCAAGGCCCCTGTAGGCTACGGCATGGCCCGCGTCGCCAAGTGAGCGCCGTCCGCAAAGGTTCCGCGGCGGACCAACACATTCTTCTTCTGAATGATGTCGGGGAACCGGACAACCTCGCGTCGCCCTGGGCTCGGCTTGCTGGCTCCATGGCCAAACGCCACGGTGATGGGCACTCCCGGGCGCCTGGCGAAGGCGGTAACCTCTGGCTTCGTCCGCAGAATGCCCACGAAGCCGTCTCTCGTTTTGGTTCCCGCGACCCGCGCCAAGTCCGGCGCAGAGGCGGAGTCGCGTGCAGCGCTCGCAGCGCCCCCGCACCTTGCGCCGGAACGTGACGAGTTCGTCGGACGCGAAGCGGAGCTGGCAGAGCTGTTCGATGCTTGGCACTCTGGCCCGGGGCTGCGCTCGATCGTCGGCCCGGGAGGCAGCGGCAAGACGCGTCTCGCACAACGCTTTGCGCGGTTGCTGCAAGACACGCCCGAGGGTGCCGACGCGGTCGTGTTCTGCGATCTCTCGACGGCACGCACGGCCCTCGATTGCCTGAACGCCGTAGCGTGGGCGTGCGACGCGACCTTGCCGCGGCGGGGTGACACGGATGGGCTCATCGCGCATCTGGGACGAGTGCTGGCGCGTCGTGGTCGGTTGTTACTCGTGCTCGACAACGCGGAGCAGGTGCTCGACGTCTCCCGAGCGATGCTGGGTACCTGGCTCGATGCCGCACCGGAGCTGAGCTTGCTGGTCACGACTCGCGAGCGCCTGCGTGTACGCGGTGAGCGCTCTGTGACCTTGGGCCCACTTGCCCTGCCCAGCGCCGACGCGGATGCCGAGGCTATCTTGGCGACGGATGCGGTGCAGCTGTTTCTGGCGCGCGCGCAGGCGGTGCACCACGCCTTTCCGTCGGGTCCAGATGTGGCGCCGATCTTGGGGCAGCTGGTGCAAAAGCTCGAAGGCCTGCCGCTGGCGATCGAGCTGTGCGCCGCACGGGCGAGCGTGCTCGGCCCTGCGGAGCTGCTGGCGCGGATCGAGCGACGACTCGAGACCTTGGTCAGCCGCGTCGCGTCCGTTCCACGTCACGCGACTCTGAGGGCGGCGCTGGATTGGTCGTGGCAACTATTGGATCCGCTGCAACAGCGGGCCATCGGACAGTGCGCGGTGTTCCGCGGTGGCTTCGATCTGGCGGCGGCAGAAAGCGTGCTGGACCTGAAGGCGCCCACCCTGGACGTGCTCGAGGCGCTGATCGACAAATCTCTGATCAAGGTGCAAGACGGCGCGTACGGTCAGCGGCGCTTCGCGCTGCTCGAAAGCGTGTGCGAGCTGTGTGACGAACGCGCGGACCCCGTGGAACGCGCCGCCGTGGAGGAGCGCCACGCGCGCTACTACCTGGACGTAGCCGCGCCCTGGGCCGAGCGTGCTTCACGTAGCGGCGACAGCAAGAGTCGAGAGCTCCTGGAAGCGGAGTCGCACAATCTGCTGGCGGTGCACGCACGCGGTGTGCGCCGCCTGGCACGCGAACAAGCCCTTGCGGCCGCGTTGTGCCTCGAACCGCTCTATGCGCGGCGAGGACCCTTGGGTCGATTCGTCGATCTGATCGACGAGGCCATGCCACCCGCGGAGCTCATTGACACACTTCGAGGAGACGCCCCAGACCTGACGGACGCGCTCCTGCGCAGAGCGTGGCTGGCGCGAGGCATCGCCAAGCGCGCGGCCGGGGACATCGCCGGCGCCGTGCTGGACCTGCAGCGCGCCCGGGATGGCGCCGCCGACACGACGGCCGTGTGGGCGGCCGCTCAGCTGGGCGTCGCCCACTTGGTGTTGCGCAAGCAAGACGAAGCGGAGTCGCTGCTACAAGTGGCGCTCGAGCAGGCCGAAGCGCTCGGAGATCCTTTCGCCAGCGGGCAAGTGCACGCGGCCTACGCCATCCTTCGTGGCGCTCAGGAGCGCCTGGACCAGGCTTTCGATCACGACAAGGCTGCAGCGGGCTGCTTTCGCAAGGTGGGCGCGACGAGCGAGGAAGCGATCATGCAGTTCTTCCGCGGCTACCTCCACCTTTCCCAAGGCTCCTTCGCCGAGGCGGAGCACTACCTCACCGTAGGGTTGGAGGCCTTGCGCGAGATCGGCGAGCGGCGACTGGAAGCGCACGCCCTCGCGGACCTGGGTATGCTGCGCATCGATCAGCGCCGCCCTGCGGATGCTCAGACGTTTCTGAGCGACGCCATCAAGATCGCCGCCGATGTAGGTGACGACCACTGCCGGGGGTTGGCCCACGGCTACGCAGGACAAAACGAGCTGGAGCGCGGGGCACTGGAACGGGCGCGAGAGCATTTCCTGGAAGCGGTCCAGATCCTCAGTGCAGTGGGAGATCGGCGCTGGGTGGCCCAGTTCCGCGCGCCGCTTGCTTGCGTCGAGACGTTGTTGGGTCGGCGGGTACTCGGCTCGGAGCTCTTCGAGGAAGCGGAGCGCGAGACGAGGGAAGCGGGCGAAGGACACGATGCCCTCGTCGTCGCCGGATGGCGAGCGATCGTCGCGCGACACGACGGTGATTCCGAACCAGCTCGTGCGGCCCTCGAGTCAGCGCCGGAAAGCCCGCCGTACCACTTGCGTGCAGTGCTTCGCCTCTTGGCTTCCGATGCGCGCCGACCCGCGGGGCCGGTGCTCAGCGTCGGTCCGGATGCCTCGTGGTTCGAAATCGACGGAGAGCGAGTGTCCCTCGTGAGACGCGGCAATCTCCGCCGCATTCTGCAAGCGCTACTGAAGGCCAAGGATGCGGAACCGCCCGAGGCGTGCGACGTTTCTGCGCTTTTCGAGGCAGGTTGGCCCGACGAACGGCTGAACGTGTCTTCGTCTCACCGAGTGCACGTGGCCATGGCCACGTTGCGCAAGTTGGGACTCGCCAAGGTGCTCGTCACCCAGAGCGAAGGCTATCGGCTGGGCGACGAGGTCAAGGTCGATCGCGTGGACGCCTAGCGTTGGACTTGATGGGTTTGTCGGGGCGCCGGACAACCTCGCGTCGCCCTGAAGCACTCCTTGACGCGCAGCCCGACGCCGCAATATGCCCGCCCTCGAAATGTCCTCGCTCTTCGAACCGCTGGTCGTCGGCGACCTCACCCTGCCCAATCGCGTCGTCATGGCTCCGCTCACGCGCTGCCGCGCGAGCGATGGGCGCATGCCCAATGCGCTGATGACGGAGTACTACGGCCAGCGCGTGGGGGCGGGGCTGATCATCAGTGAAGCGACGTCCGTCTCGCCCATGGGCGTCGGCTATCCCGACACCCCCGGCATCTGGTCGGAGCCCCAGGTGGAGGGCTGGAAGCGCATCACCGGCACCGTGCACGAAAAGGGCGGACGCATCTTCTTGCAGCTGTGGCACGTCGGGCGCGTGTCGCATCCGTCGTACCTGAATGGTGAGCTCCCAGTGGCACCCAGCGCCATCGCCCCGCGCGGGCACGTGAGCCTGGTTCGCCCCAAGACACCGTTCGTCACCCCGCGGGCGCTGGACCGCTCCGAGCTTTCCGGCATCGTCGAGGCCTACGGCAAAGGCGCGGAGAACGCGAAGCGCGCGGGCTTCGACGGCGTGGAGATCCATGGCGCCAACGGGTACCTGCTCGATCAGTTCCTGCAAGACGGCAGCAATCAGCGCACCGACGACTACGGCGGCCCAGTCGAGAATCGCGCGCGGCTGATGCTGGAGGTGACGGACGCCGTCGCCTCCGTCTGGGGGCCGCGTCGAGTGGCCATGCACCTCGCGCCCCGGGGGGATGCCCACAGCATGGGCGATTCCGATCCGCTGCGGACGTTCACCTACGTGGCCCGGGAGCTCGGGCAGCGGAAGATCGCGTTCATCTGCGCTCGGGAGCACACCGGGGAAGATCGCATCGGCCCCGAGCTGAAGCAGGCCTTCGGCGGCGTCTACATTGCCAACGAAGGCTTCACGCGGGAGACCGCCCAGCAGGTGATCGACGCCGGAGAAGCGGACGCGGTGGCGTTCGGAAAGCTGTTCATCGCCAATCCGGACCTGCCCGAGCGCTTTCGCACGGGGGCCGCGCTCAACACGCCCCAGTCCGAGACCTTCTACACCCACGACGCTCACGGCTACACGGACTATCCGGCGCTGCCCGCGGCGTGAGCCTCAAACGGTGGGGTGCGCTCCGGGCGCCAGCCACTCCACGGGCTCGTCCCGGAGCCAAGTGCGCTGTCGCCGCACGAACACCCGCGTCGCGCGGTAGATGCGATCGCCGAGCTCGTCGTCGTTCGTCGGGCCTTCGCTGGCGAGGGCTTCGGCGATCTGCCGGTAGCCCACCGAGCGCATGGCGCGCGCGTCGCCGTAGCCGGCGGCGATCAAGCGCTTCACTTCCTCGAGCCAGCCGGCGGCGAGCATGGCGCGGGTGCGCGTCAAGATGCGCGCGTCGAGCTGTGGCCGCGGCCAGTCGATACCGACGAGGCGCGCCGCGTGGCGCGGCTCCTTGAAGCCGTGGTCGGCGTGCCAGCGGCTCAGCGGCACGCCGGTCAGCTCGAAGACCTCCAGGGCGCGGCTCACGCGGACGAAGTCGTTGGGATTGAGGCGCGCGGCACTTTCGGCGTCCACCTGGGCGAGGCGTCGGTGCACGGCTCCGCGCCCTTCGGCGTCCGCCAGGGCACGGTGCTCCGCGCGCAGCGTTTCGTCCGCCGGCGGCGCTTCCGCCAGGCCGAACACCAGCGCGCGCACCCACAGGAACGTCCCGCCGCACACGATCGGCACGCGACCGCGGCCGCGAATGTCGCTGATGGCGGCTTCCGCCATTTGCGCCCAGCGCGCGGCGTCCATGGGCTCCAGGGGATCCACTGCGTCTACCAGGTGGTGGGGCGCCCGCGCGCGCTCCTCAGCGTTCGGCTTGCCGCTGCCCACGTCGAAGTGGCGCACCACCTGTACGCTGTCCGCGCTGATGACCTCGCCGCCGATCTTCTCGGCGACGTTCACGGCCAGGGCCGTCTTCCCGGACGCCGTGGGTCCGACGATCACGAGCAGCGGCTTCACTCGACGCCTCGCCACACCAGCGAAGCCCAAGAGACCAACCGCCACGTCGCCAAGAGCGCCAAGTTGGACTGGCTTCGCGCGTATGGACTCGTGGCGACGCTTGCCTCGTCCACATGAAACCGTTTGTCTCTCACGAAACCATGCCTCGGCCTGGCGCCTGCTCGATGACTCGGGGCTCTCTTCGCCTGCCTAACGACGACCCACCTTGCGATCCAGCTCGTTCCAGCTCGTGAACGTCACCACCGGACGGCCGTGGGGGCAGTGCCCGGCGAAGTCCGCGTGATCCAACGCTTGCAGGAGTGCCGTCGCTTCCTCCGGCGACAGCGGGTCCCCCGCCCGGATGGAGCCGTGACACGCCATCGTGGCCAGGGCGAGGTCCACCGCGTTGGAGAAGCCGCGTCCGCCGGTGCGCATCATCTCCGACAACAGATCCCGCACCAATCGCTCCGGGCTGGCGCGCTGGAGCAACCGTGGCACGGCGTGGATGCTGACGCTCTCCGGGCCGCGCACCCGTAGATCCAAGCCGGCGCCGGCCATCGCTTCACCATGTTGCTCGACGAACTCCGCCTCGGCGGCCGTCACCTCGATGGTGAGCGGGAACAGCAGCGCCTGACTCGCCACGTTCTTCTGCCCGTAGGCCTTGCGCAGCCGGTCGAAATTCACGCGCTCCGCGGCGGCGTGTTGATCCAAGACGTAGAGGCCGTCTTCGGCCTCGCACACCAGGAACGTCTGCCGCACCTGAGCGACGAAGCGGAGGGACGCCCACTGCTTTTCCGGACGCGGCTGGATGGGTGCAGCCGCGGAATCGCGGACTGCCAGCACCGGCTCCGGCGCTGCTTCTTCCGGCTGCGCCGCAGGGGTCGCTGCGGGAGTTGCCGCGCCGGACAAACCCCAAGGATCCGGTCCATCATCCCGCTTCTTGGGGAAGCCGGGGACGGGCGCCTGAGGGCGATGGCCCCAGGGCGAACGCGACGGCGCGGGCAGCGAGAAGGCGCTGGCCAGCGCCTTGGACAGCACGGAGTAGAGCGCGTCGCTCGTGGCGCGGGGATCGGCGAAGCGCACCTCGGCCTTTTGCGGATGCACGTTCACGTCCACGAGCTCCGCCGGCAGATCCACGAACACCACGCCGCGGGGATAGCGCCCGCGCTCGAGCACACTGCCGTACGCCTGCGCCACGGACAGCGCGAGCGCGCGATCCTTCACCGGGCGGCCGTTCACGAGCAGACGCAGTCCGCCGGCTCCCGCCCGCGCCCGCTCGGGGCGGGACAGGAACGCCTCCACCCGAAGCGGCCCCCGCTCGCCGCGGCACGCCGCCAGATCCTCGTCCGGGTTCAGCTGTGCCACGCGCTCTTCTCGGCTGCTCGCGCGCAGCCACTCGCGCACTTGGCGACCGTCGCGCTCGAGGGTGAACGTCACTTCCGGGCGCGCCAGCGCGGCCGCCTCGAGCACGTCCGACACGTGGCCGGACTCCGTGCCCGTCGAGCGCAGGAACTTACGGCGCGCCGGCACGTTGAAGAACAGATCTTCCACCATCACGGTGGTGCCCACGGCCATGCCCGTCGGAGTCACACTGGGAGTCGCGCCCCCTTCGATGCGGATCTCCACTCCGGCGTCACCCTCGCGCGCGCGGCTCCGCAGCGTGAAGCGGCTCACGCTCGCGATGCTGGGCAGCGCCTCCCCCCGGAAGCCGAAGCTCGCCACGTGGGACAGCTGCTCGAGGCTCTGGAGCTTGCTGGTGGCGTGACGCTCGACGGCGAGCGCCGCGTCTTCCGAGGTCATGCCGCTGCCGTCGTCGCTCACGGACAGGAGCGCGACACCACCGGCGGCGATGGCCACGTCGCAACGCGTGGCGCCGGCGTCCAGCGCATTCTCCACCAGCTCCTTGACGGCGCTCGCGGGACGCTCGACCACCTCGCCCGCGGCGATCTGGTTCGCCAGCTCCGGCGATAGCACCCGGATGCGGCCCATGGCGTCGTCAGCTTTCTTCGCCGGTGCGCGACTCCGCCGGAGCCAGAAGCTCCCGGGCCGAGCGGCGCGTGACCGCCAGCGCGCTGAGCCCCAGCACCACCAGCTGGATGCCGAACCCCAGGCGGAACGACCACCACCATTTGGCGCGCACGGCATCGTCGGACATGCCCGCCGCGCGCTCTTCCATGCCGCTCGCCACGACGGCTTCCACCACCCGCTCTCGGAGCGGTTGGCGCAACGAGTAGCCGACGATCAGCACGGCGACGTTGGCCAGGATCACCTGCAGCGCGAAGGACGGGGACGCGCGCCGGCCGAACAGCGCCTTGGCCGCCACGCCCACCAGCAGACCACCGACCAGGAGCTCGGCGATGCCCAGCGGCAAGGCGCTCTTGGCGGAGCTCGAGAGCGCGTGGACGAAAGCCGTGCGCACCACCGTTTCCAAGTCCGGGGTGCCGACCGTGGAGGGCACGACGTCCAATGGGTTTCGCACCACCTGGATCGCGACCCAACCTTCCGCGGCGGCGTTCATGCCCACCAGCCACATGGCCACCAGGGCGATCACCAAGAAGATGGGGCGCCGGGTGTTGCTGGTTTCCTCGTGCTCAGACACCAACACGGCCTCTAGCACGACGGGTCTCCCGGAGCGACACCAGGACGGCTGCTATCCTGTCCTCCATGACGGCTCGGGTGTTGGTGCTCATCGCGCTTCTCACCGCGCTCCCGCGCATGGCGCAGGCGGCGGACTACGAGGTTGGTCCAGGGCAGGCCTACGCTGCCATTGGCGACGTGCCGTGGGAGTCCCTCGCGCCGGGAGACCACGTGCTCATCCACTGGCGCGACACACCGTACAAGGAAAAGTGGGTCATCGGCGTGAGCGGCACCGAAGCAGCCCCCATCGTGATCTCCGGTGTGCCCGCGGCGGACGGCAAGCTGCCGGTGATCGACGGCAACGGCGCCACCACCCGCACCGAGCTCGACTACACCAACGAGGTGCGCGGGGTCATCAAGATCGGGACTTCCAGCGTGCCGCCGGAGACCACGCCAGCGTGGATCGTGATCGAGAACCTGGACGTGCGCTCGGGCAGGCCGCCCTTCACCTTCACGGATCACTCCGGGGGCACTCAGAGCTACGTCGACAACGCCGCCTCCATCTACGTGGAGAAGGCGCAGCACCTGGTGATCCGGAATTGCATCATTCGCGACTCCGGCAACGGCCTGTTCATCGGCGTGTTCAACGGCGAGACCCAGGACGTCTTGGTGGAAGGCAACTACGTCTACGACAACGGCATCGAGGGCAGCTTCTACCAGCACAACAGCTACACCGCGGCGCTGGGCATCACGTTTCAGTACAACCACTACGGCCCGCTGCGCACCGGTTGTGGCGGCAACAACCTCAAGGACCGCTCTGCCGGCACCGTGATTCGCTACAACTGGCTCGAGGGCGGCAACCGCCAGCTGGACCTGGTAGACGGAGAGGATCACCCCAGCGTCCCGAACAGCCCCAGCTATCACGAGACCTTCGTGTACGGGAACGTGCTGTTCGAGCCCAACGACGACGGCAACAGCCAGATCGTCCACTACGGTGGCGACAGCGGCGACGAGTCCATCTACCGCAAGGGAACGCTCTATTTCTACAACAACACCGTGGTCTCGCACCGCAGCGGCAACACCACGCTGCTGCGCCTGTCCACCAACGAGGAGCACGCGGACGTCCGCAACAACGTCATCTCCGTGAGCGGAGCCGGCTCCTCCCTGGCAATGCTGGGGGAGAGCGGCGTGCTGAACCTGCAGAACAACTGGATCACCAGCGGCTGGGTCGACAGCCACGACAACTTCGGCGGCACCCTGACGGACGGCGGCAACCTCGACGGCGAGAGCGCGCCGGGCTTCGTGAGCGACGCCGACTTCCATCTCGCCGCCGGCTCTTCCTGTATCGACGCGGGCATGGCGCAGGCCCCCGCCGTGCTGCCCGCCAACGACGTCTTGAACCAGTACGTCGTGCACCAGGCCGGGCAGGCGCGCCCGCAGGTGGGCAGCCTCGATCTCGGCGCCTTCGAGCTCTGCGACAGCGACTGCCCGACCCCCGACGGCGGCGTGATCACGCCGGACGCGGGCACCGGCGGCAGCGGCAACACCGGTGGCAGCGGCAACACCGGAGGCGGCAAGAACAACACCGGCGGTAGCAACGCTGCCAGCGGCTCCGGTGACGACTCCGGCTGCGGCTGTCGTGCGGCCCCCGCGCCCGTCAGCGCCTTCGCGGGGCTGTCCTTCGGCGCCTTGGCGCTGCTCTTGCTCCGCCGGCGGCGACTACAGTAGCCCCGCGCGCTCCGCGGCCTCCGCGATGCCGCCGCCGCTCCAGGCGTCGGCATCGAGCACGTGCTTTGCCGCGCTCTTCACCGACTCTGGCGCTTGCGCCATGGCGTAGCTTCGCCCCACGGCGCGCAGCATGGGCACGTCGTTCAACCAATCTCCGACGGCCACCACGTCTTCCAGGCTCACGCCGTGGTAGCGCGCGATCCACTCCACCGCCGTGGCCTTCGACACGCCGGCGGCCCGCGCCACCATGCCCCAAGTGCCGCGAAACCCTTCGCGCCCTACGGGGAAGGTGATCGACGAAAGCCCCGACTCCGCCGACAGCTCCTTGGCGGTGCGCTCTATCTGCGCTTGATCGCCAACACTGACCACCGCCGCCACTCCCTGGATGCTGTGCCAGGTTTGTTTGTCGGTCAGGCGCGGAAGCCGTCGCGCGCGCGCCGACCACTGCCGCACGTAGGGCAGGAAGGGCTCGCCGCGATCGTCGTGGATGATCTCGTCGCCGGCGAACAGAAACGACACCGGCGCATGACGTTCGAGGGCACTCAAGAGCACGTCGCGGGCGAAGTCCGAAAGCGGATGTCGCGCCAGGTGCTCGTCGGTTGCGGCATCCACGATGTGGCTGCCATCGAGGCAGCCTATGGGGCCGGACAGGGAAAGGCTCTGGGCGATGTGCCGCGTGCCGGAGTACATCCGTCCGGTGCACACGCTCACGACCACGCCGCGCTCGAGCAGCGCCGCGATGGCTCGACGGTCTTGTTCGTGAACCTCGCCGTCGGACGTCAGCAGCGTCCCGTCGAGATCCGTGACGAGCAGCTCAGTCAGTTGGCAGCGCTGGCGGGGTAGACCGAGACCTTCTTCTTGTCCTTGGTCTGCCACTCGTAGGCAACGGTGCCGTCGACCAACGCGAACAAGGTGTAGTCACGCCCTACGCCCACGTTGCGTCCGGGAGCGATGGTCTGACCGACCTGGCGCACCAAGATGCCACCCGCACGCACGGACTCACCGCTGTAGACCTTCACGCCACGATGCTGCGCGTTCGAGCCGCGACCGTTGCGTGTGGAGCCGCCACCTTTTTTGTGTGCCATGTCTTCAGCCCTGAATCCCGGTGATCTTGACCTGAGTCAGCGCCTGACGATGACCGGCCTTGCGGCGGTACTTCTTGCGGCGCTTGAACTTGAACACGATGAGCTTGTCGCCACGAGTCTGAGCGACGATCTCGCCGCTCACCTTGGCGCCACTCACCGTGGGCTTGCCGATCTTCGGCGTGTCTCCGCCAACGAGCAGCACCTCGTCGAACGAAATTTTGGCTCCCGGTTCACCTTCGAGCTTCTCCACCTTGATGGTGTCGCCCTCGGAAACCCGGTACTGCTTGCCGCCTGTGCGAATGACTGCCGTAGACATCGGAAGGGCGGGGACCCTAGATCGAGCGCCCCTGCTGCGCAAGCTCAGACGGCGGAAAATAAGCACTGAACGCCGATCTAGGTCTCCGGATTGGCCCATTGGCCGAATGGCCTTGACCGGGCTATGTAGCGCAACTACGTAGCTGGGAACCCCAGCCGGAGGCCTGCGATGATTTCGTTCGAGCCGACGGAAGACCAGCTCCTGATCCAGGGCACGGTCTCCGACTTTGCCAAGAGCACCCTCGCGCCGCGCGCCCGCGAGCTCGAGAAGGCTCGGGCCGTGCCCGAAGACCTTCGTCGCGCGGTCCAAGAGATGGGGCTCAGCATGGCGAGCGTGCCGGAAGAGCTTGGCGGGCAAGGCCTCGGCCTGCTGACGGCGGTGCTCATCAACGAGGAGCTCGCGCGAGGGGACGCCGCCGCGCCCTTCGGATTGCCCGGCTTCGGTGCCTACATCGCCGCGGTGCTCGAGCTCGGCAGCCCAACGCAGCAGAAGGAGCTCCTCGCGCCCTTCGCGGATCCGAGCGCGACGGACGCGTTCGGCGCCGTGGCCTGGAGCGAGCTTTCGCCGAATCGCGAGCGTCCGGGATTCTCCACGGTGGCCAAGGCCGCCGGCGGCGCCTTCGAGCTCACGGGCAAGAAGTGCTTCGTGGGCAACGCCGAGCTGGCGCGGAGCTTCGTGGTGTTCGCGCAGGTCGACGAGACTCGGGGCTGGCGCGGCATCGAAGCGTTCGTCGTTCCCAAAGCTGCCCCTGGCCTCAGCGTCACCGCGCGGCATCAGACGTTGGGGCTCGATTGCGCGAGCTTCGGTGAGGTCTCCCTCGAAGGAGTGAAGGCCGAGCGCCTCGGCGAAGGCACCGAGGTGCCCCGGGCGGCGCTGCGTTTCTTCGCCAAGTATGCCCTGGTGGTCGCCGCGCGGCAGGTCGGGTTGGCCCGCGCGGCCTTCGAGATCGCGCGGGAGTACTGCGACATCCGCACCGCCTTCGGCAAACCCATCGGTCATTTCCAGGCCATCGCCTTCACCCTGGCGGATCGCCACATGGACGCCGAGAGCGCCGCCGAGCTGTGCCGTCGCGCCGCGTGGATGTGGGACAGCGCAAAGGACGAGCCCAGCTGTCTGCTCGCGACCGCGCACGCCGTTTCCCACGCCCACGAGGCCGCCATGCGCGCGGGGGACGATGCCGTTCAGCTGCACGGTGGCGCCGGATTCATGCGTGACGTGATCGTCGAGAAGATGATGCGCGACGCGAAGCAGATGGCGCTCTCCGGCGCCACGGCGGAGCACATGGATCAGCTTGCGGCCGCCGTGGCCGTGGGCGCCGAGCTGGATCCCGCGCTGGTGTTGCCCACCCCCGAAACCCAAGCCGTGTTCACCTGAGCATCGAGGAGCCGACGATGATTGAGCTCACGCTGACCTCGACCCAACGCATGCTCCAAGAGGCGCTGCACGACATGGGCAAGAACGTCATTCGACCCCAGAGCCTCGCATGGGATCGCGACAAGGCCATCGACCTCGACTTCTTGCGCAACTTCTACAACATGAGCCAGGCCCTGCGCGGGGAGAACAACCCCATGGAGGACTTCCAAGAAGGTCCCAAACAGCGCGACGACAAGAAGCCGAGCCAGACGAATCGCACCGCCGCCATTGGCGCCGAAGAGCTGGCCTGGGCGGACGCCTCCATCATGCTCAGCTTGCCGGGCCCCGGTCTCGGCGGGCCGCCGCTCCGGAGCTCGGGAACGCCCGAGCAGAAGGAGCGCTTCTTCAGCATCTTCCGCGACATGACCAAAGAGCTTCGCTGGGGCGCGTATGGCCTCACGGAGCCGGGGGCCGGCAGTGACGTGGCCGGCATTCGCACCAGCTGTCGCAAGGACGGCGACGGCTACGTGCTCAACGGTCGCAAGTGCTACATCACCAACGGCGGCCGCGCGGCGTGGGTGGTGATCTTCGCCACCGTGGATCCGACCCTGGGCCGCGCCGGTCACCGCGCGTTCGTGGTGGAGAAGGGCACGCCCGGCTTCTTCGTCGGAAAGATCGAAGACAAGATGGGTCTCCGCGCCAACGAGACCGCGGAGCTCGTGCTCGAGGACTGCTTCGTTCCGGTCGACAATCTTCTCGGCGGCGAGGAGCGCTACCAGACGAAGGAAGGCTTCATGACGGCCATGAAGACCTTCGACAACACGCGCCCCCTCGTCGCCGCCATGGCCATCGGCATCGGTCGCGCCGCCTACGAGTACGCCGCGGACTTCGTGAAAGACAACTACATGCTGTCACGGCCGATCCCGCGCTACGCCGCCATCGCCGAGCGCCTCGCGCGCGTCGGTCGCAACCTGGAAGCCGCCCGCATGCTCACTTGGAAGGCCGTGTGGATGGCCGACCACCACTTGCCCAACGCCAAGGAAGCCAGCATGAGCAAGGCGCTCGCCGGCAAGGCCGCCATTGGCGCCTGCATCGACGCCATCGAGATCTGTGGCGCCCACGGCTCCCTCGCCGACGACCATGCGCTGCTCGAAAAGTGGTTCCGCGACATCAAGGTGTACGACATCTTCGAGGGCACCGGGCACATCCAGCGCGTCGTGATCAGCAAGCGCATTCTATCGGGCCTCAAGGCCTTCTGACTCCGTTTGCATTTTCATGTCGGAGCGGCGCGACGCCCGTCCCGTGACGGAAGTCGCGCCGCGGCCAGCCGTCGTCCCATGACGGGCGTCGCGCCGCGGCCAGCCGTCGTCCCGTGACGGGCGTCGCGCCGCGGCCAGCCGTCGTCCGGTGACGGAAGTCGCGCCGCGGCCAGCCGTCGTCCCGTGACGGAAGTCGCGCCGCACCAACAAGATCTGAAAACGAAGCTCAGTAACGTTGCGAGGGCGACACGCCCATCAGCGGAACTCCGCCCACCACCGGCTCTTTCGGGATGTCCGCGGAGAGTTTCTCGTAGAGCGCCTTCATCTCTTTGAGCTTCTCCGGCTCCTTTGCGGCGAGGTCGTTCTCTTCCTTGAAGTCCTTGACGACGTCGAAGAGCATGAAGTTGTTGTCGTCGCCGAAAGCGATCAGGGCGTAGTCCCCGTCGATCAGCGCGCGACGGCGATCCATGAGGTCGCAGCGCGGCAGGTCGGAGATGACCGGTCGCGGCTCCGCCTTGGCGCCGTACACCTCGGGGACCAGGCTCTTGCCGCGGAACGGCGGATCGTTCGGCAAGCCCATGAGGTCCGCCATGGTGGGCGCCAGATCGATGGCGCTGCGAGACACCTCGATGCGACGCGGCTCGGCGCCGGGAACGCGAATGAAGAGCGGCACGCGAATCAGGCTCTCCCACAGCTGGTACGCGTGGCGATACTGCCCGCGCTCGCCAAAGCCCTCACCGTGATCCGCGGTGATGATCACGACGGTGTTCTTGCCGAAGGGCTGCTTGTCGACCCAATCCACCAGGTCCCCCACCCAGCGATCAGTGAAGTGGACCTCGTTGTCGTACAGGTCCCGTCGCTTGTCGCCGTAGTCCGGGTCCTCTTCGTGCTTGATGTAGGTGAAGTGCGGATCCAAGAAATGGAAGTAGGCGAAGAAGCGCTTCTTGCCCGTCTGGTCCACGTTCTTGGGATCCGAGAGCATCTCCTTGGCCAGCTTGTTCAGCCGATCGCTGGTGATGTCATGCACGCCGGTGGTGTCGAGGAAGGTTCCGGGCAGCAGGCGGTAGTCGTCGAAGCCCTGGTTGGTGCCCATGTTCGGCAAGAAGTAGCCGTGGCCGTGTCCCGCCAGGGTGCGAAGGCCGGCCTTCTGTGCGCGCTCGCTGATGAACAGGTTGTCGTCGAACCAGCGCGTGAAGAAGTAGCCGTCGCGGCGCATCTCGCTCGGGTACTTGCCCACCAGCGTGGGCACCACGCTCTTGGCGGTGTAGCTGGAGAGCGAGTAGCTGCGCGGATAGAAGGTGGATCGCTTGCCGAACTCCGTGAGCCATGGCGCGATCTGTCGCGGGTAGCCGGTCCACGGCATGTCTGCGCGCAAGCTGTCCACCATGATGAACAAGACGTTGTAGGGCCGCTGGGGCTCGGGCTTCTTTGGCTCAACGGCGCTGGCAGAGGGGGCCACCTTGGGACTGGGGGCTGCGCTCTTGGCGGCCGCGGAGGCGCTGGGCTCGGCTTTCGAGCAGCCGAGGGCGACGAAGCCGAGCAGGGCGAGGGCGAGGATCTTTCGCATGCGCCGGGAGCTTCTACCCTCGACCCGCGGCTCGCGCAAAGATCGATCAGTCCGCGTCGAGGTGTGTGTGCAGCACTTCCTGCACCTTGGCGGCCAGCGTGGCTGGGGTGAACGGCTTCTGCAAAAACGGCATGTTCACCGGTAGTGAGCTGCGTTCGGCGAGTACGTCTCCCGTGTAGCCGGACATGAACAGGATCTTGAGATCCGGGTGGTCCGCGCGCACGCGCTCGGCCAGCTCGCGCCCGTTCATACGAGGTAGCACCACGTCCGTGAGCAACAGGTCGACGTGTTTGTCGGTGCTCGAGAGCAAGCTCAGGGCCGAGCGCGCGTCGCTCGCCTCAAGCACCGAAAATCCAAGCCGGCGCAGCACCCGGCGGGCCGAGCGGAGCACCGTGGGCTCGTCCTCCACCAGCAATATCGTCTGCTGAGCGGTCTCGCCAGGACTCGGAGCATGGACCGAATGCACGCGCCGAGGGCGCTCTTCGGTGCGCGGGAAGTAGATGTCGAAGCGCGTGCCTCGTCCCGGCGTGCTCTCGGCGATCACGCCGCCACCGCTCTGGGTCACGATGCCGTAGACGGTGGAGAGACCAAGCCCCGTGCCCTGTCCGCGGGGCTTGGTGGTGAAGAAGGGTTCGAACACCCGCGACAGCACCTCCGGCGGCATGCCCGTGCCGTCGTCCACCATGGACAGCCGAACGAAGCGACCCGGGCCCGTGCCCAAGCGCTGCCCCACTTCGGCATCGATGTCCACGCTGCACGTTTCGACCCCAAGGGTGCCGCCTTCCGGCATGGCATCCCGAGCGTTCACCGCGAGATTGACCAGCACTTGCTCGATCTGGCCACGGTCCACCTTGATGAAGTCGACGCCGTCGGCAAGGGACAGCGTGAGCTCCACGTCGGCGCCCAACAGGCGCAGGATCGTTCTTCGAGCGTCACGGATGACCTCGTTCAAATCCAATACGACGGGCTCCAGCACCTGCTGGCGGCTGAAGGCCAAGAGCTGCCGGGTGAGGCTGGCGGCGCGCTTCGCGGCGCGCAGCGTGTCTTCCAGATCTTCCACTACCTCGTGATCGCTGCCGATGTCCGATAGGGCCAGGGTGACGTTCGCCTGGATGGCCGTCAGCAGGTTGTTGAAGTCGTGGGCCACGCCGCCGGCGAGCTGGCCCACGGATTCCAAGCGATGCACCTGTTGCAGGCGCTCTTCCAGGCGCCGTCGCTCGTCCACCAGGCGACCGGTGGCGATGAAATGGGTGACGGTGCCCCCCTCGTCCTTGAGCGGAGTCAGGATCTTCTCCTCGTGAAAGAGCGTTCCGTCCTTGGCTCGATTCACGAACTCCGCCGTGAACGGGTGGCCGGCGCTGATCGTCTGCCACATGTGAGCGTAGAACTCGTCGTCGTGCTGCCCGGACTGAACCATCCCAGGGGAACGCCCTATGGCCTCTGCGGCGCTGTACCCGGTGGCCGCCTCCCACGCAGGGTTCACGTACACGATGCGGCCGTCGCGATTGGTGATCAGGACCAGGTCTGCCGTTTGCTCCAGGGCCCGGGAGAGCATGCGAACTCGTTCGTCCACCGACTCTTTGGCGATCAACAGGTGAGTCCCCGGAGCGACGTTCGGGATGCATCTGAGGGAGATCTGAACCGTGTCACCCTTCGAGCGCCGAAAGCCGATCGTAAACGACGTTTCTTCGGTGAGCGACGACAGCTTGGGCAGAGTTTCGGGAAGCGGCGCCGCCCCCAACAGCCGCGCGGCGCGATTCGATTGCAAGATGCGGCCGTCGTCGTCCACGACGAACATCGCTTCGGTGGCAACCTCGAATGCCGTCTGCTGCCAAGGCCGCTGCGGGCCGTTCTCTGCCATCGTCGTCCGGCTCCCCCCGGCATGGTGAATGTACACTTTTCTAGGGCGGCAGCCCCACAAAGCCAGGGGCTGCGTGACACCTCCGCGCGCTTCTCGTATCCTGATCGTCCGATGCGACGGACGCCCCTCGCTGCGCTTCTCTCCGCCGTGCTGCTCGGAGGGTTGGTGTTCACAGGCTCCGCCCTCACGGGCGAGAGCGCCGCTGCGGCTCCCAAGAAGGCGAAACCCGCCAAGAAAAAGCCCGGCAAGAAGGGCGAAGAAGAGCCCAAGGAAGAAGCCACCGAAGAGTCGAAATCCAAGACCAGCTCCGACGCTGGAGCATCGAGTGGAGGCGGGCCCAAGGTGGTGGAGACCAAGACGACGGGAGATGGTGGGGTAAAGACCTACAAGTTCGGCCCCGTCGAGGTGGAAGGCCGTCTCAAGTCTCCGCAGGTGGTCTATTTTCTACGCCGTGTGCGTGCGGAATTCGCTGCCGGTGCCCTCGGGCATCGTTCTTTCATGCGTGAGCTCAGCGACACGCGTCGCAACCCGGCGATCCACTGAGGCCTTGATGACCGAGCGCCTCCTCCCGCAAAATCGAGCGCTCTGATGGCAAACGCCCCCGCCCCCGCCCCCGTCGTTCTTCGCGCCGCCGCCGTGTGGGGGACCACGGTGCTTTCGGTCCGTCACCTGGCGGGCGGTCAATCGTTCCAGATCGGCGAGATGGAAAACGCCGTCGTGCCCAAGCCCGACGGCAACCCCATGACCGACTCGCCCATTCGCGCCGTCGGGGCCGGCTGGGAGCTCGATGCGCGTGGCGCCACCGGGGGCGTGCTGTTCCTCCGCGGGCGGCGAGAGGATCCGGCAGAGCTGGCGAAGACCGGCGCGCCCATTCCCATCGTCGCGGGGGACCACGGGCTGGTGCAGTACGGCCCGACCTTCAGCGTCTTCTTCCAGTTCGCCCACAACCCGCCGGCGATCAAGGACCGGATCAAGATCGAGTGGTCGCTGCTGCTCGCGTTCCTGTTCTCGATGGTCGCGGTGATCGGCGGCCTGGCGCTGATCTGGGCCATCACCACGCCGCGGGGCATTCCCAAGCCGCTGGAGCTCACCAGTCAGACCGAGCTCGCCCTGCAGTTCAACCTCAAGGAAGAGCCAGAAGAGCCCGAGCCACAGAAGGGGGACGAGGACTCGGATAAGGGCAAGGGCATCAAGGACCCCGGCGCCAAGGACAAGAAGGACATGGGCGGGGGCAAGAAGATCAAGGGCGCCGAAGGGCAGCTCGGTCGTCGTGGCCCCGCGGACAAGACGGAGCTCAAGGGCGAGATCAAGCACAACCTCGGCGGCATGGCGGAGGCGCTCTCGAGCGACGTTGGCGAAGAGGTGAAGAAGACCCTCGGCACCATCAGCTCCGTCGCGGACGCTCTCGGTGGACTGCGCTCCGACAAGATCGTGCTCGGTCAAGGTACCGGCACGGGCCTCAAGGGCGGTGGTCCCGGCGGCGGCGGCACCGGCGAAGGTGTTCCCTTCGGTTCTGGAACGCTGGATACCGGCTGGGGCCCCGGCAAGGGCGGAGGGTACGGCTCGGGTAGCGGTGGTCCTGGTGGCAAGGGCAGCGGCGGTTTCGGCAAGGGCGGCAAAGGCGGCGGCGAAGGTGCTGGTGAAGGCAGTGGCACCGGTGAGCGAAAAGTTGCGGGCAAGGACGCGCCGAAGCCCGGACAAGGACTCTCGCCGTCTCAGATTTCTCGCGTCGTGATGTCCCGCTATGGAGCGTTCCGCGCCTGCTACGAAGCCGCGGCCGCGCGCGATCCGGGGATGCAGGGCAACGTCAGCGTGAGCTGGAGCATCACCCCTGGTGGCTCCGTGGCGGGGGCCAACATCGGCGGCTCGTCCCTCGGCAATCCGCGGGTAGAGGGCTGCATCAAGCGCCAGTTCATGCGCCTCAAGTTCCCATCAGCGGACAAGTCCACCAACGCCAGCTGGACGTTCTCGTTCCGGCCCAGCAAGAAGAAGTAGCCGGCTCGGCTGGCACGCCCGTGGCATAGTCGGAAGGCTCGGGACTTTTGCGAGGTTGAATCATGCGACTTCTGCCGCGAATTGGACGTCAGGCTGTGGGGGCACAGGCCCCCGGCGCGGGGGCTCTGAGCCCCAGTCTGTTGCTTGTCGGTGTGCTCTTGGCTGCGCCCCTCAGCGGGTGTGGCAGCAAAGACGAGACGCGCACGCTGGAGCCAGTACAGCTCGGGATGTCGAGCGACATGGCGCCCATCTACGACGACGACCAGATGCAGCTGTACGAAGTCAAGCTGCCCGTCGGCTTCCCCATCAAGGCGCCCACCGCAGCGGAGCAGGCCAACCTGGATAGCCAGCCCGTCGCCCCCTATCCCTCGAAGCCGTGGGTGGAGGCTGACGACTACGACATCCAGATCACTTGGACGCTGTCCAACTTGGACGCGGAAGACCACAACGTCGAGCTGTTGGTGGATCCCTGGAACGAGTTCGGTCGCTATTGGCCGGGCATGGAAGTCACGGACGCCCAGCGCGGGGAGCTGCAGCCGAATCTGTCGGGGATCGACGTCTTGTTCGAGCTACCGGGCACCAAGGGCGGTCGCGAGTCACGGCGTCACGGCACCCTCACGGTCCAAGACATGAAGGAGCTCGCCATCGATTTCGGAACGGTGATGAACATCATCGCCAACGCTCCTCCGCCGGATCCGAACGCTCCCGACGAGGACCCGACCGTCACGCTGGTCAACCATGCCTTCGCCGTGGGCAATCGCTCCTACAACGACCCGCTCTCCAAGCCCTACATACCAGGGGTGATCGCAGGACTCACGGGCGTGGACATCGGTATGCGCACGCGCGAGCCGGCCAATGTGGCCCTGGAAATCGTGATCGAGGTCGTGGACAAGGGCGACTCCAAGGTCATCTCCCGCGACAGCAAGGATGCTCCCATCCCCGAGCCCGCGGACTACGTCACCGTGGCGTACGGCGGAGCCATGTAGGCTTGACTCGCGAGGCCGACACGCTTTCCCTGGTGGTTGGCCCTCGAGTCCGATGCGCGCGACTTTCGGCACCCCAGATCAACCTCTATTCGACGCCGTCGCCGAGGCGATCGTCCAAGCTGCGTCGGACGCCAAGATCGGCGTCGTCGTCACCACGGCCGGAACGCGCGACCCACGCATCGTTTACGTCAGCGCGGAGTACGCGCGACTGGCGGGGATGCCCGCCCGCGACCTGATCGGAAAAGACGCCTTGGCGCTGACCGCGCCCGACGAGCTGCCACGGATTCGCGCCATGGTGGAGCAGGGGGCGCGGGGAGAAGCCACGCCGCTGCACTTCGAAACGGCGATGCTGACCGCCGACGGCCGGCGCATCGCCGTGGAGGTCGCGGTGTCCTTGGTAAAGCACGGGCAGGAGCGGCTCGCCGTCGCCTTCTTCATCGACGTCACTCGGCGCAAGGAAGCGATCGCGGCCATCGAAGAGTCCGAGGCCCGCTTCCGCCGAGTAATCGAGGCGGCACCGGAGGCGGTGTGGATCCTGGACGACTACCGCGTGCTCTACGTCAACCCTGCGACCGTCGCGCTGTTCGGCTACGACGACGCCAGCGAGTTGGTCGACGCGGACCCTCGCCGCTTCCTGCATCCCGACGACGTACCGATCATCGAACAGCGGCGGCAGGCCACGGTTCTCGAGCGGCGTCGGTTGCCACCGCAGGAGTACCGAGTCCGACGCCGGGACGGCAGCATCGTCGTGGTGGAGGTGAGCTCCATTCCGATCGAATACGAGGGGCGTCACGCCGTGCTGTCCTTCGCCCGGGACGTCTCCGAGCGAAAGCGCATCGAGCTCAGGTTGCTACAGGCGGACCGGCTCGCCGCGCTCGGGCTGCTCGCGGGAGGAATGGCCCACGCCATCAACAATCCGCTGACCTACGTGCTGTTGGACTTGGACCACGTGGCGCGTCGGCTGCCTGCTCTCACTACGGACCCCGCGGAAGTGGAGGACGTCGTCGCGCGTTTGCGGGAGGCCTACCAAGGCGCCGAGCGCATCGCCGGAGTGGTGCGTCGAATGCGGGCCTTTTCGCGGGTGGATGAGCGGACTCGCAGCGCCGTGGACGTGCGGCGAGTGCTCGACGCCGCCGTGGAGATGGTGGGGCACGAGATCCGTCACCGTGGGCGTCTGGTGACGGCGTACGAAGAAGTGCCCCCGGTGGACGTGAGCGAGGCCCATCTGGAGCAGGTGTTCTTGCACCTCCTCGTGCACGCTGCTCAATCCTTGCCGGAGGAGGAGCGCAGCGAGGTCCGACTCGAGGTGAAGCGGTCGTACGACGCTCGCGTCATGGTGTCCTTGACCGTCACCGGGCGTGCGATGGACTCCGCCACGCTGGCGCGGGTGTTCGATCCCTTCTACGTGCGCGACGACGAACGCTCCGCCGTGGGCTTGCCTTTTTGCCGCGCGGTGGTCACCTCCCTCGGTGGAGAGATCGTCGCCGAGAGCGACGCTCATGCGGGCACCACCTTCCGCGTGCTGCTGCCGGTGGGCGAGGTCCTGCCAAGCGCACCGGTATCGGCGCGCGCTCCCGCGGCGGCACAGGCGGAGGCGCGGGCCCGAGTGCTGGTGGTGGACGACGACCCGGGCATCGGCAGCGCGCTCCGGATCGCGCTGGAAGACGTGCACTCCGTCACCTGCTCCACCAGCGCCATCGACGCGCGGGATCGACTCCTCGCGGGGGAAGAGTTCGACGTGGTGTTCTGCGACGTCATGATGCCGGATCTCGACGGAACCAAGCTGTATCAAGCGATCGCTCAGGCGCGTCCGGAGCAGGCCGCGCGCTTCGTGTTCATGAGCGCCGGGGCGGCGCGCCGAGACGTCGCGCGATTCTTGGCGAGCTCGGGGCGGCCTCGGCTGGACAAGCCCTTCGACACCACGACGGTGCGCCGGGTGGTCCGCGAAGTCGCGCGTTAGCGCTGCATCAGTCGCAGCAAGATGGCGGCGGCACGAGTCGGCGCGAGCTCCATTTCCACGCGCACCACGCGCCCGGCGACGCTGATCTTGGCGGCTGCGAAGGGGTCGTCCCCGAGCTCGCGGCGAATCAACGGGGCCAGGTCCTTGCGCAGCGAATCGAGCACGCCGGCGAGGTCCGCGCACGCGGCTTCGGAGCTGCAGCCGAGCACCGCGAGCGCGCTCACCTTGGGGGCCACGTTCACCCGCAGCGCCGCCGCGCGCAGGGACGACAGCGGCGAGAGGCGCACCAGGTTGCTGTCGGTGACGCGCTCGAGCCACCCTGGCGGCACCACCCAACTGGCGACCAGTGCGCCATCGCCTACGGAAGCGCGCAGGCTTTCGTGAGTCTTGTCCCGGGACACGTTGTCGAGGCGCCCCTCGGCGGTGTCGATCATGTCGCGCAGGTAGTGACCGTCGCCCAGCATCACCGGACCGCCGTCACGCACGGCGATCTCCCCGGCGCTGCCGTTCAGGTCTCGCACGGTGACGAACGAGCCGACCTGCGTGAGGCCGGGCTTGCCATGACGTTTGGCCACGATGGCGCTGGCGCACTCCGCCATTTGCTTGGCGGCAAAGTGCCCGGTGCCCACCAGGCCAAAATCCGTCGAATCGCGCTTGGGAATGGCGAAGGCCAGCTCGTCGAGCTCCGACGTGGGATCGAAGCCGCACACGTCCGACAGACGCCCGACCCCCGGCAACACTCGACCACTCTCCGTCAGGGTGGCGCCCAGCGGACTCTGACGAACCCGGGCCAGATCCACCGTCGCCAGGAACGTCGGCCCGTTGGGGATCGCGCCCAGCGGCGTCAGGCGAGGCTGCGCCGGCAAAGTCGCGGGCGTCGGCTCGCGGCTGCGAAGCACCAACACGGCCACGAGCAACGCTGCGCTGCCCAGGAAGATGGCGATGTCTATGGTGCGGACGCTACGGGCCATGAAGCCCGAACACTCTACTCAAGAAGCGTCGTCGTGCCGCCGGCCTTCGCTGCGCCGTCGCCCTTCGGGCCGTGGCGGGAAGATCCGACGGTCCAAGGGGGAGCGACGGCCGAGCAGCGAGCGGCGCCCATCGGGCTCCGGAAACAACTCACGCAGCTCCTCCAGGTTGCCTGGATCGGCATTCCGCACGCTCTCGGCGTGCTCGTCGCACAGAGACACGATGCGCTCCCCCACGAGCAGGCGCCGAGTCTTGCGCTGGTCTTGGGACAGCGATGCGCACACTTCACAGGGTCGGGACATGCGCACACGCTCGCCCTATGGGTGCGATCGGGACAAGTTTCGCGCTTACTGAAGTGCGCGCTTCTCCACCCAGGCGATGACGTCCTCTTCCGGATGCTTGCGCTGGAAGCGACCGAGCTCCTGAATGCCGGTCGGGCTCGTCACGTTCACCTCGATCAGCCGACCACCGATGAGGTCGAGGCCCACGAACCACAGGCCGTACTCCCGAAGCTTTTTGCCCACGTCCTTCACCAAAGCGCTTTCCTCGGCGCTCAGCTCCGTGGCCACCACGGTGCCGCCCACGTGGATGTTCGCGCGGATGTCGTCTTCTCGAGGCACGCGCAGAATGGCGCCGAGGGGCTCGCCATCCAGCATCAGCACGCGCTTGTCCCCGGTGCGCACGTCCGGGACGTATTGTTGCACCAGCGCCAGCTCGCGCCCTTCTTTGGTCAGCAGATCGATGAGCGCGCGGGTGTTCTTGTCGTCCGTTGCCAGAGCCACCACGCCGCTGCCGCCGGCGCCGTCCAGCGGCTTGAGCACCGCCTTGCCGCCCACCTCGCTGACGAAATCCAGAATGCGGGCGGGCTCCGCCGTGACCAGGGACTTCGGCATGTGCTCGCTGAAATGAAACGCAAAGAGCTTCTCGTTCGCGTCCCGCAGGCCTCGCGGGTCGTTCAGCACCAGAGTGCGATCCTTCACCAGATCGAGCTGCTGCGTGAGGTGCGCGTAGGCCGGATCGAAGGGCGGATCCTTGCGGATGAAGACCGCGTCGATCTCGGACAGGTCCAGCGTCTCCCAATCGCCGAGGGTGACGTGGGGCGCCGCCTCCGAAACGCGAATGGGCCGCGCCCTGGCGAACACCTCGCGCCCGCGGTTGAACACGTGCACGTGCTCGGCGTGGAACGCGACGTGTCCGCGGCTCTCCGACCCCCGGATGAGCGCAAAGCTCGTGTCCTTGTCCGGGAGCATCTTTTCGGCTGGATCCATCACGAACAGGAAGCGCACGGCGGTCGTCCCCTTTTCAAGTGAGGGAGCGGATCGTATCAGGGAAGAGCCATGGGACCGAACACCAGAACGTCAATGGGCATGTTGTTCGTGGTGGCGGTGCTGCTTTTCGCCGTGCCGCGGGCTCAGGCACAGCAGGCCGGTCAGCGCGCAGCGGCCACGGAAAACACGCTCGCCACTCGCGCGGCGATTTCCGTCATGCAGGCGGGGGGCAACGCCGTGGACGCCGCCATCGCTGCCGTGCTGGTCGGCGGCGTCGCCAGTCCGACCTCCAGCGGCATCGGTGGTGGCGGCTTCGCCATGGTGTGGCTCGCGGGGAAGAAGCGCGCGACCGTGATCGACTTTCGCGAGGTGGCCCCCGCCGCGGTGGACGTGTCCGCCTTCGAGCACCGCCCCTTTTCCGACGCGGAACGTGGCAAGTACGTGGGCGTGCCCGGCGAGGTGGCGGGGCTCTGGATGCTTCACGAGCGCTTCGGCAAGGCGCCCTGGAAAGACTTGGTCGCTCCGGCCATTCGTCACGCCACCCAAGGGTTTCCCGTCGGGCGCTTTCTCGGCGGCTCGCTGATCGCGAACAAGAAGCGGCTCGTCATCGATCCCGGTATCGCTTCCGTGTTCTATCCCGGAGGCAAACCCGCGGCGGTGGGCCAGCTGGTGCGCCGCCCGGCGCTTGGCGCCACTCTTCAGCGCATCGCGGCGGAAGGCCCCAAAGCGCTGTACCAGGGCAGTATCGCCGCCGAGCTCGCCCAAACGGCCAAGTCCGCGGGCGGCGCGCTCACCACTCGAGATCTCGCGGCCTACAAGCCGGTGGAGCGCACGCCCATCCACGTGGAGTGGGAAGGCTACGACGTCTACACCATGCCGCCGCCGTCGGCGGGCGGTCTGATGCTCGCCGAGACGCTACGGCTGTTCTCCAAGGCGGAGCTGGTTCGCCTCGGGCGCCAGAGCGGCGCGTACCAACACGTGCTGGCCGAGGCCATGCGCGGCGCGATCTCCGATCGCATGCGGTTCCTCGGGGACCCCGCGAAGCAGCCGGCGGACGTCGGCGCGTTGATCTCCCCCGCGCGGATGGCGAAGCGCAAGGCGCGCATCGCCGTCGATCGCACCCACACGCTGCCCCGCTTCGATCTGGACGAGCACGGCACGCACCACCTGGTCACTGCAGACGGCGCGGGCAATGTCGTGTCGCTCACCACCACCGTGAACCGCACCTTCGGCGCGAAGCTGTCGGCGAAGTCCGTGGGCGTGGTCCTGAACGACCAGCTCGACGACTTCACCGCTCAGGCCGACGTGGCACCCTTTGGCCTTGCCCAGAGCCCGAATCGGCCGCGTCCCGGCGCCAAGCCCGTGAGCAGCATGACGCCCACGGTCGTGGTGCGCGACGGAAAGGCCGTCCTCGCTCTGGGCGGCTCCGGCGGAACCACCATCGCCACCAACGTGACGCAGCTGGTGCTCACCAGCTTGGCGTTCGGGCTCACGCCGGCGCAGGCGGTGGCCGCTCCGCGCTTCTACGTTCCGAACAGCCGCGCCACGCTGCTGCTCGAGAAGGGCGCATCCGAGGCCCTCGAGAAGGATCTGCGCTGGCGCGGCGAGATCGTCGCGCCCATGCCGTTCACCTCGAGCGCGGTTCAGATCGTGTCGCTCGACGGCGCTCGGAGAGCGGCCGCCGCGGATCCGCGCAAGCTGGGCGAAGCCTCAGTGAAGTGAGGCGACGACCAGCTCGCCGCTCTCGCTCTCGTTCAGGTCCGTGGCCACGGCGTAACCCACGCCACGCTTTTCCACGGCCGCGATGGAGTAGCCGCGGCGGGTGCCCACGTACACCGGCATGTTGCGCACGACGCGAGGCTCCAGCGTGACGCGCAGCGGGAAGCGCTGCGAGTTGTACACGTACAGCGTGACGCGGTGGCCATCCACCTCGTAGCGTAGAGACGCAGCGCGCTGGTGCGTGGAGGTGACGGGAACCACGCTGGCGCCCTCCCACCGGGCACCGTACTGCGACAAGCTCGGCAGCCGTACGGGCACGCCGACTTCCGGCTCCAGCTTTTGCACCAACGAAGGCTCCGTGACCTCCGGGCGGTTCGACATCGCGTGGTGGCTGACGAACTCGTCGATCAGTTGATCCACACTGGCGGTGACGGCGCCGGCGCTGTTGACCGTGGCGGCATTGCTGCCGAAGTTCGGCCGCTGCCCCACGGAATCCTTGGTGCGGGAGGCCGCGAAGAACAGCGCGAAGCCTGCAGCTGCTGCCAGCGGCATGATCGCGCGCCAGGACAGCGGGCGAGAGCTCCACCCGGCGGCGTCTTCGTCTTCCGCCGTGTTCTCTTTGCCGCGCTCCGCCGCCAGCGCGCGCGCGACACGTGCCTCGAAGCCGGCGCTGGGCGCCGCGGCATCCGTGACCACCCGGCGAACGCTGGTGCGAATCGCGTGGTCCAACCGGATCCGCTCGCAGCACGCCTCACACTCGGTGAGGTGCTGCTCCACCTCCACGGCCTTGTCCGCCGACAGCTCGCCATCACCAAAGGCTTCGAGCAGCGGCATGATGCGACGACAGGCGCTCATCCCGTCCTCGCCTTCTTGGCGCGGTAGCTCGCCAGATCCACCGGCTCCTCGCTACCGACCAGCGGCTCCGGACCGACGATGCCCATTGCTCGCGCGTGCTCGTACAGTCGCGACTTGAGCAGACGCCGCCCGCGGTGCAGGCGGGACATGACGGTGCCGATGGGGCAACCCATCACGTCGGCGATCTCTCGGTAGGAAAGCTCTTCAACGTCCGCCAACACTACCGCGAGTCGGAACTCTTCCGGCAGCTCGTCGAGGGCCGTTTGGATTTCTTTCTCCAGCATGGGCCGGAGAGCCATGGACTCCGGGTCCCGCAGGGCCGACATGGTGGACGTGCTGATCCAGCCGTCCGCCAAGGGGTCCGCGTCCGGGCCGTCGAACACCGAGCGCTCGAGACCGCCACGCCGATAGCGATTGATGAACGTGTTGGTCAGGATGCGCAGCAGCCAGGCACGCATGTTGGTGCCGGCTTCGAACTGGTTCTTGGCGCGCAGGGCTTTGACCAGCGTGTCTTGGACCAGATCCTCCGCCTCGGCGCCGTTGCGCGTGAGGCGTGTCGCCACCGCGAGCAGGGAGCTCAGGTGACCAAGGGCCTCGCGCTCGAACTCCGAGGGCGGGGGCGTTGTCTTCTTTTGAGAGCGGGCCATCCGGTTTCGCAGGGGCAACCCGGCAAATATGGAATCTATTCCTTGGTTTGTCCCTGCTGTTCCAGGCGCTTTTCCAGCTCGCCGACGCGCTCCGAGAGGCGCTTGACCTCGGCCTGCAAATCGCGAAACACGGAAAAGTTGGGCAATACCGTGCGGATACGCTCGTCAATCGTGTGCTGCCACTGCTCCAACGTGGCACGAAGGCCCTTCTGCGGCGCGTCTTTGCCTTGAGTCAACTCTTCCTCCAGCGGTGGCGGAATGACGATTTCTTCGTCCTCTCCCTCGCCCTCTGCCTCCCTCGGCATCAGCCGTCCGATGGGGCCTTCGCGGAGCGAGCTCAAGAGCTTCTCTCCACGATGTCGGATCAGCGCCTTGAGCGTGCTCAACGGTATGCCGCGGGGCCGCGCCTTCAGCTCCTCCGAGATGATCAACGCGAGGGTGACGTCGGTCTTGTCCTCTTTCGTCGCGTTGTCGATGATCTGTACGTCTTCCCCTGCGCGCACCATGTCGGCGATCTGCAGCAGCGTGACGTAGCGACTGTCTTTGGTGTCGTAGAGCTTCCGATTCGAGTAGCGCTTGATGACGCGCCGCTCCACCGTCGTCCCGGTTTCGTCGGACTCTTCCATGTTGGCCATGCGAGCCTCTTCTCGCGGGTCCGAACAGCCCGCGCTTGGTGACCGTCACCGGAGCGCTGAGCCTGACTACGCCAATGAAACCAAGGATGCTGCACAGCGTCAAGTGCGCTCACGCCAAGCGCGTCGCTTCCGCTTCACTTTAGTTCGAGGGTCCGCTCTCGTTTTTGTCGGGGCGGCGCGGAACCCCGCGCACGCCCTGAACGTCCGGCTCACGTCGATCCGCGGATGAACGGCGCTTTTCGGCTCACGAACGTCAAAGTGCGAAAACCCCTGCGCAGCAGAGCGGCGTCACTGGGGCAGGCGCATTGGGCCATGGGCGTGGACGTCGAGCTCCGCCTCGCACAGCTCGGAGATCATCGCCAGGAAGCTCGCGAAGGAGCTTCGCCGCACGCCGATCTCGTTGATCCACGCGATCACTTCGTACTCACCGTCGCCGTCCGTCACCGCGGGGTTGAAGACGAACAGCGTGGTGCCCTGAAGATCGATGCCGAAGGGAATCAACACGCGCGGCTTGAAGCGCGACGGCGGCCCGAGATCCGGCTCCGGAGTTTCGGCGGCTTCGAAGGTGGCGCGCGCGATGTCCTCGTACATGCGACGCCCGAGGTTCGCGGTGCCGAGCAGCGTGGCGCCATCGTAGAAACGCGGCCAGCCGTCGTGCCGGCGAAGGAATGCTCGGTAGCTCGGCGGCAGGGGCCGCGCCAGGCGCTGCTCGGCCAGAGCGATGGCGTGCGCGGAAGCGGCGGGATTCCCTTTCAGGCCGAAGTCTCGATAGGGCTCGCCGTGGGATATCTGCGTCTGCTGCTCGACAATCGTGCTCAGAAGCTCGCTCAGGGTCGCCATGCCGCCGACCCTATGCTCGTCATCCACCGCCGGCCCAAAAACCGGCGACGCGTCACAGGCTGCCGATGCCCACGACCTTCGGATCTCGGACGCTCGGATGCTGCTCCGGCACCAGGATGGCGATCGGTGCCGGCATGCCCGCCTGACCCTCGGCCTTGGCCACCCAGATCTTGTAGCGGGTGCCGTGCAGCGCGCTGGGGCCGTAGCCCGTCGTCACGTCCCGGGTCACGTCCACCCGCGTGATCCGCGGCGGGAGCGCGTAGAAGCGAACGTTCTGAAAGTCCTTCTTCAGAGAGAACTGAGGCACCGTCGCGCGCAGGCTGCGGCCGTCCTCGTTCACCAGCGTGCCGCCCGCGATGGACGCGAAGCGAGTGGAGCACTCCTCGATGGAACGGCTGTGAGCGAGCAGGTTCAGGTACTGGTCGAGGACCTGCCATACGGGCTCCGGCAGCTGTCCGTGGTCGACCTGGGTTTCTGCATCGCTCGCTGGTGGGGCACTAGCGGCGCAGGCGACGAGGAGCGTGGCGCAGACGGCGGCGATGAGCAGGCGCATCATTCGCCAGGATAGCCGGCCTTTCGCCGGCGTCGGGAGATTGCGGACCCGGGGATGATTTCGGACAGGGGCGGCCTCGCGCTACGCTCCGCGCGTTCGATGATCACGGCGGAGCATGTGACGGCAGGATACGGGGAGCGCGCCGTGGTGCACGACGTGAGCGTGCGAGCGCGAGCCGGGCAGATTGTGGCCGTATTGGGCGGTAATGGTGCGGGCAAATCGACGTTGCTCAAGGTCCTCGCCGGGACGCTCGGCGCCATGGGGGGCGACGTGCGGATCGGTGACCACCCGCTCGCGAGCCTGAGCCGCGGGGAGATCGCGCGGCGCGTCGCCGTCGTGCCGCAGGACAGTGACGTTGCCTTCGGCTTCACGGTCCGTGATGTCGTGATGATGGGGCGCGCGCCGCATCAGGGCACCCTCTTGGTTCCGCGCCGCAGCGACAAAGAAATCGTGGAAAGGGTGCTCCGGGAGTGCGAGCTGACGGACCTCGGGGGACGTTCGGTGGCGGAGCTGTCGGGGGGCGAGCGGCGGCGCGTGACCATCGCCCGGGCGCTGTGCCAGGAGCCGGAAGTGCTGCTGCTGGACGAGCCGGCGGCGCATCTGGACGTGCGCCACGCGGTCTCCGTGTACGAAATCGTGCGGGAGCAGGTGGACGAGCGGGGCGTGGCCTGTGTGGCCGTGATGCACGACCTGGGGGCGGCGGCGCGCTGGGCGGACCATGCCCTTTTGCTGCGGGACGGAAAGACGCGGGCGTCGGGGCCCACGGCGGAGGTGCTGGTTCCGGAGCTCTTGGCCGACGTGTTCGGCATCGGGCTCACGGTGGGGACGGACCCGACCACGGGGCAGCGCTATTTCCTGCCCGCGGCGTCGACGAATCGTGTCCCAGCGGACTCGTGAGTACAGCTCGGATTCCGTCACTTTTTCGCCCGTTTCGGGGGCGCACGGTATAGCCAGGGCGATGCGCCAACTGGCGTGGATCACGCTCTTCGCCCTGCTGCTGGTGCTCTCGGGTTGTCGAACCCAGGAGTCGCCGCCGGGGCTGCTCAACGTCCTCGACTTCGCGCCGAGGCAGGCGGAGGTCGGGGACCGCATCGAGATCATCGGGACCGGGTTCCCGGAGGGGCGCAAGGCGACGCTCACGTTCCGCGGCGAGCTGCACCGCCCCGGGCGTGAGCCGATTCGGAACGTGGAGATCGTGGCGCGCGCGACCAGCACGTCGCAGACGCGCATCGGCTTCGTGCTCACGGAAGAGATCGCGGACCAGCTGTGTGGCAAGGGCGACGACGCGGATCACACGACGTTCCACGGTGACGTGATCGCGGCCTTCGCTCCTCGCACCAGCGGCGCGCCGCCGGTGACCGGTGCGGTGCGGGACGTGGAGCTCGACTTGCCGGGTCCACCCATGCCACCGGCGGTGGTTGCGGCGCGCACGGAAGAGGGCAAGCGAGCGGCGGAGTTCTTCGGCGTGGTGCTGGAGGACGACGAGGCCCGCGGTGGCATTCCCGTGAAGGCGCTCACGCCGGGCGGCCGCGGGGAGCGCGCTGGCCTCGAGGCGGGTGACGTGCTCGAAGAGGTGGACGGCGTGCGCGTGCGCACGGTCGCGGATCTTTCGGTGGCGGGCGTGGGGCGCTTCGCCAAGATCGCCGTACGCCGCGGCAAGCTGACGGAACCGGTGGAGCTCAGCATCGACGTGCAGGGCTTTCGCCGTGCGGCGCCCAAGGACCTGGCGATGGCGGGAGCCATCGTGGGCCTGGCGGCCCTGTTGCTGTTGTCGTTCCTGTTTCCGGCTGCGCGTTTCGTCACCTTCCTGGAGCAACGCATCGCGCGGCGCTTGCGCCAGCGGCAGAAGCTCGCCGAGGTCCGCGCGCGCATGCGCCGCGGGCTGCGCGACGAAGGGACTTCTTCGAGCGGCGGGTTCGTCGCGCGGGTGGTGCCCTACCTCGCCTTCGTGGGTGTGAGCGCGGGCGGGACCATCGCCGTCTTTGGTCGCTCCTTGGTGCACCCGGATCTGGATCTGGGGATCATCGTCGTGGTGCTGCTCACGGCGCAGACGGCGTCCACGCTGGTGTGGAGCGGCTGGAAGGGCAAGCGACGTTGGTCGTTGTGGGGCGGCATCAAGGGAGCGCTCACGGCGGTGTCGCTCCGCATTCCCGCGCTGGTCGCCATCGCCACCGTGGTGCTCGCGGTAGGCAGCGCACGGGTGACGGACATCGTGGGCGCGCAAGGCGCGTTGCCCTGGGACTGGTTCGCGTTTCGGAGTCCGGTGTTCTTGGCGGCCTTCGTCCTCGTGATCGCGGCGTTGATCCCCTCGCGGGTGCGCAGCACGGGACCGCTCGAGGCTGCGGAGCTGGAGGGCGCGGGCCCGTCGTCGGCACCGAGTCACGCTTTGGCTTGGGTGGAGCTCTTGACCATGAGCCAGCTCGCCGCCCTGCTGTTTGCGGGCGGCTTTCGCGTTCCGTTCTTGGACGTTGCGATGAGCTGGAAGGGCTATGCCCTGGGCGCACTGCTGCTGCAGCTGAAGGCGTGGGGTATCGTGGCGATGGTGCTCGGGCTGCGCTGGGTGTTGCCGTTGCTCACGTTGGAACGGGCGCTGGGTATCTGGTGGCGCTGGATTCTGCCGGCGTCCCTGCTGGTGTTGGTGCTGAGCCTGGGCTGGGTGATCGGCTCGCGGTTTCCGTTGTTTCGGAACGTGGAGCCGCTGTTCGGGTACGTGCTTTTTGCAGCCACCCTGCTGGTCACGATCGTCGGGATCCGTCGCATTCGCCGCGAGCTTCGCGTGGCGCCGGCCGCCCACGTGAACCCCTGGCTCTGACCCGGCTTGAACTGCCCGGGGCCGCCACGCTAGGTTTCCGCGCCTCGCGGACGAACCATGCCCGACCTTTCCGGCACGCTTCAATCGGTGGAGCTCGACGCCACGCTGTGGTTGGTGCCGGTGCTGCCGCTGCTCGCGTCCTTGGTGCTCGCGCTGTGGGGACGTGCCCTCACCCGTGACAAGACCTTGGGCGCCGCGCCAAGCGAACGTGTCGTTGGATATTTGGGTTGGGGCGGCGCGGCTGCCGCCGTGGTGGTGCTGTCCTACGCCGGCGCGCGCCTCGCGGCATCGTCGGCCTCGCAGCGGATGCTGCTGTCGTCGCCCCTTTCACTCCTGCGCATCGGCTCGCTGGACGTCACGGCATCCTTCGTGCTGTCGCCGGCCATCGCCCTGGTCGCGCTGGCGGTGGCGCTGGTGGGCACGGCGCTCGCGTGGCGCGTGAGCCAAGACGCCGACGCGAAGGCGCCGGAGCTGGCCACCCGGCTCGCTTGGATCGAGCTCGGCGTGGGCGGCTCGCTCTTGGCCGTGATGGCGGACGACGTGGTGCTCGTGCTCATGGGCTGGGGCGCGATCGCGGTGGTGGTCGCCCTGGGCTCTCGGGCCGCAATGGTCCGCGCGCGCTTCGCGGCCCTCGCCGCGCTGTTCGGTGTGGGTCTTCTGTTCTGGTCGTTGGGCGGCGAGTGGATCGGCTCCGGCGACTACGTGCCGGACTTCCGCGCGCGTCTCGTCGCGGTACATCCGCCCGACGCCACCCCCCGCGCCCACGGTGACGAGACCGAGCCCACGGGATTCCTCACGCTCAGCGCCCTCACCGGCTCCCGCGTACGCGTGGGCGGCGTGTACCTGTGCGCCGTGGGTGACGACGGAAAGCCGGGCGGCGTCAGCCTGGCGGGACACGCCTGCAGGGTGTACGCCCGCTCGCCCTTCGTCCGTATTCCGGTGGCCGCGGCGATTCAGGACATCACGGTGGAGACGGGCCCCGGGAGCTACGATCTCACGGTGGAGAAGGTGCGCCTCGTGCGCGGCGTGGAGACGACCCTCGCCCTCACGGGGCCCACGCTCTCGCCGCGGCTGGCTCGCGATCAGCTCTCGCTGCGGGACGAGACCGGCGCCTACGTGGTCCAGGGCGAGCTTTCCAAGCGCAAGCTGTGGGGGCTTCCGGTGCTGGCGCTGGTGGGCGCGCTGCTGCTCCTTGCTGCGATCGCCAAGAGCGTCCGAACGGCAAAGGACGAGCTCTCGCCCCTCGGCGTTTCCGCGCTGGGCGTGGTGGCGGCGGCGGTATTGGCCGAGCGGCTGTCGTTCCTGGCCGGGCTGTCGACGGCCGCGAGCGTCGTGCTGGCGCTGGGCGGTGGGGTGTTCGCCCTGTGGATGGCGGCCCGCGCCGCGCATGCCGAGAAGCTGAACGCCGCGCTGTTCCAGATCGCGGCGGCCCAGCTCGGGGTCGTGTTGATCGGGCTGTCGGCGGAGTCCGACAGCCTCGCGCTGCTACACGTGGCGGTGACGTCCCTCTCCCTCGGCGCCATCGCGTTGCTCGCGCACGGTGTGCCAGGCGAGCTCGAAGCCGCAGCCGGCAAGGGCGCGCGGAGCAGAGCGCGGGCAGCGCAGGTGGCCGCCGCGGTGGCGACCGGCGCTCCGCTGCCGTTGGTCGGCATCGTGTGGGCCCGGGACGCCATGGGCCGCGCGGTGTTCGCGACGGAAGGCGGCCCAGTGCCGACCTGGGTGCCGTACGTGCTCATGATGCTCACGGCGACCGTGGCGGCTTTTGCGACGTGGCGCGTGGTGCTGATCGTGTGGCCCGCGCCGGACCAACAAAAGAAGACGGACAAGGGCGATGCCGTGGCCAGCATTGGGATGGCCCTTGCGGGCGTGGCGGGCGCGATGGGCCTGCTCGGGATTTCGGGGCCCATCGTGGCCGGCAAGGCTTCGGTGATCGCGACCACCCCGCTCATGGCGGAAGCCTCGCCCATGGTCCACAGCGTGGGGATGGCCCTCACGGCGATCGCCCTCGGGTGCTCGTTGGTCGGCTGGATCCTGGCGCGGCAGCGCTATCGCGGAGAGTGGCAGAAGCGCGAAGCGCGACGTCCGGGCCACGGGCTTCTGAGTCGTGAATCGTTCGGGCCCGTACCGTTGGCGGCGGTTGCAGAGGCGGCGGGCGCTGCGGTCGTCCAGCTCACGCGTGCTCTTGGCGGCATGGACGCCGCAGAGCGCGAGCGCGAGCCCGAGCCGCCATCGGACACCGATGCGACGCCGGAGCGTTCGGTCAAGCGCCCGCGCGAGGAAAAGAAGCGAGGCAAGAAGTGATGCGGCGCTTCATCGCGTTCTTCGTCGTGCTCTCGGTGCTGTTGACGACGGCGGTCTGCTTCGCCGGAGCGCCGGTGAAGGTCCATCCCCTGCGCGGGCCGGCGCCCGCACGCATGGTCGCGGAAGACGGCGACTGGGTGACCCACTTCGTGGTCGAGAACGTCAGCGGCGGGCCGGTGCAGATCCAAGAGCTTCGGCTGCTCGGCGGCGACGAGCACGATCCGCTGCTCCCGCGGGGCATGAAGGTGGCCTTCACGGACGGCAGCCCCCACGGGCGCCTGGCGGCGGGTGAGTCGAAGGAAGGGATCGTTCGCTGGTCACCGCCGAAGGGCAGCGAAATCCCCGAGATCCACGGCCACCTGCTGGTGGTGATGGAGGGCCACGCAGACGTGGCGCTTGGCTTCGCTGCCGTGCTTCACGGACAAACCGGCGCTCAGAACCCGCTGCTCTGGTGGGTCCTGGTCCCGTTGCTCGGAGCCGCGATCGCCTTCGGGGTACGGGGCCGAGGCAACCTCGAGCGGCAGCTGGTGTTCGTGGTGGCGGCGGCGCAGCTCGCTATCGGCATCTGGCTCGCGGCGCGCTTCGACCCGCGCTTCACGCGCTTCGACGGCGCCAGCGGATACCAGTGGCTGGAGCGCGTGCTGCTCTCGAAGCAGTGGGGCATCGAATACGCGCTGGGGGTGGATGGCGTGTCCCTCAGCTGGCTCTTCGTCGTACCGCTCACGCTGCTCGCGGCCCTGGGGCTCGGGTCCAATGGCGCTCGGCGCGTGCCCTGGCACTGGCTCCTGGCCCTTTGTGCGAGCGTGAGCTTTGGCGTGGTCACGCTGGATCTCGCGCTGTGGCTCGGCAGCTGGCTCTTGGCGGTGCTGTTCGTGGTGCTGACGCTCATGGACGACGCGGCGCTCGCGAAACGCGTGGGCGTGGTGCTGGGCGTCGGCATCGTGCTCGTCGCCGTCTCGGTGGTGCTCTCGTCCGGCAGCATCGGATCGCTGTGGCTGCTGGATGGCTCGCACGCCACGCGCAGCTTTTCCCTCATCGATCTGTCTCACGCCGCGGCGCGCGTGGGTGCGGCTCCGATCTTGGGCCTGGCACCGATGCAGGTGCTGTATCCGCTGTTGCTCGTCGGCTGCTTGGTGCTGATGGGCGCGGCCCCGCTCCATGGCTGGCTTTCGGCCGTGGCGGCCCGGGCGTCGGCGCCCGTTGCTACGGTGGTCATCGGCGCGCTGTCGTCTGCGGCGGGGTACGGCCTGCTGCGTGTCGCCTACACCACGCTGCCGAGCGGCGTGCGCTGGGCGGCGCCCGCCACCTGCGCCGTGGGTGCGCTGGTCGTGCTCGCCGGCGCCCTCGCCAGTTGGGTGCAGAAGGATCGCCGCGCGCTGGTCGCCGACGCCATCGCTGCGCAGACCGGCTTCGTGCTGCTCGCCGTGGGGGGCCTCACCGCCATCGGCGTGCAGGGGGCTATCGTCGTGCTCGCCGGCCGCGCGTTGCTCGCGCCGCTGTTGCTCGGTGCGCTGGGCTCCGAGAGCCGCGTGCTGGGCGTTGCCCGGGGCGTGGGCTTCGCCGCCGTGGTGGCGCTCCCGGGCACCGTGGGATTCGTCGGCGTCGGTCTCGCAAGCCTTGGAGCGTTGCCCAAGCAGCCTGTCTGGGCGTTCGTAGCTCTCGCGGCGCTGGTCATCCTTGGAGCGCAGCTGCATCGCGCCGCAAAGGTGGGACGTGAAGGTGCGTTGCCCACATCCGACGCCCTCGGAAGCGTGGCAGTGGCCGCGGTTCTCTCGTTGTTGCTTGGTGTGTGGCCTCACCCGTGGCTCTTCCGGGTGGATGCGGGAGTGCTCGATTTGGCAGCGCGCGTGAATCCGCCGGGCCTACTGGAAGTGGTCCGTGCTCCCACATCGACCGAACGCGGGATGTTTGCTGGCAGATCTTCGCAGCGGCGGCGCACGACAGTTCCTGGCTGAGACTCGTTCGCGTTCACCGACCTAATTCTTCTTAAAGGGTGGGGTTTTCCTGCCGTTGTCCACCATCGTGGTGACGACGGTTCGAGTCTTGTCTGCTCTGGCCCTTTCGGCGGCGTTCCTTGCGCCTGCCGTGGCACAGGCGGAGACCTGCCGCTGGCCGCAGGATTCACTGACGTTGGTGGTCGATCCCTCCCTGGACGACGTGCAGGGGCACGGCACCGCGGCGGTGGGCGCCGCGGTCTCGGCCTGGACTTCCGAGCCGGTTGCCCTGCCGGCGGTCACGGTGAAGGTCGCCGATGCGGACGCGGTCGGCTACGTGCCCGGGCTCGCCAACAAGAGCACCGTGCGCTTCGCGCCCAGTGGACATCCGCTGACCAAGGGAGCCCTGGCCGTGACGGTCGTCACCAAGAGCGTGAGTCAGGGCGTGATCTTGGACGCCGACGTCATCGTGAACGGGGACTACCACTTCCGGCTCCTGGACTTGGAGGACGACTCCCAGAGCGACGGGCCCATCGTGTACGACCTGCAGAACACGCTCACCCACGAGCTGGGGCACGTGTTCGGCCTGGGGGAAGACTACGACCACACCGAGGCGACGATGTACGCTTACACCAAGCCTCGGGAGACCAAGAAGCGCGTGCTGTCGGCGGACGATCTGGACAGCATCTCCCGGGTGTATGCGGCCGTCGCCGAGAGCGACGCTGGCGGTGCGTCCTGCGGTGTGGCGGGTGGTCCGAGCGGTGGCTCTCCGTGGATCGCGATCGTGGCCACCGCGGCCGGCGTGGCGTTGCTCCGGCGGCGGCGCTGGCGCTGGGCCCTCGTCGCCGGGAGCTTTGCTCTCGCCTTTGCGCTGCCCGGCCACGCCGAGGCGACGCCCGTGTGGGAGACGGCGCGGATCACCTCCGTGAGCGCGCACTGGGAAGGCGGCCTCATCGTCAGTGAGCTTTCCTGGCGTGGGGACGAATGCGACGAGACCTGCCCGGAGGGCGCGACGCTCGTTCTCGGCGGTCGGGTGGGCGACATCGTTCAGGTGGTCGGCCACGTGCCCACCCCAGAGGCGGGCGCGCGCGTGCGAGTGACGAGGACGAACGGTCAGACGGCGCTGGCTCCAGTTTTGGAACGAACGACCAACGAGGGAACGAGGTAGGCGATGGAAGCAGTGAAGACCCAGGAGCTACGCAGCGAGCGGCCCGAAGCGCGCATCACCCGTCTCGAATCCAAGCACCCGAGCGCCGAGCCGAATCGCCGCATCCACCCCCGCTATGCCGTGGAGCTCGACGTGAGCGTGGGTAGCGACCACAACTTCTACGCGGGGTTCATCGAGAACATGAGCGTGGGCGGGGTGTTCATGGCCACCCATCTGCTCAAGCCGCTGGGCGAAATGATGGAGCTGACGATCTACTTGCCGGGGCGGGAACACCCGGTTCGCGCTCGCGGCGAGGTGCGCTGGGTGCGCGAGTTCAACGAAGCGAGCAACGTGCCGCCGGGCATGGGCATTCGCTTCGTGGAGGTGGACTCCGACTCCGTGCACGCGATCGACGAGTTCTTGGGAAGCCGCGAGCCCATGTTCTTCGACGACGACTGACGGGTATCGCGCCGAGCCAACAAGAAATCAGTAACCGAAGTCGCCCTCTTTGACCGTTGCCGTGGGTTTGGCGGTGGCGGTGGCCGTGGGTTTGGCGGTGGGCTTCACCGTTGGGTGGTGGGTAGCGACTGCAGGCTTGGACGTGTCCGCCGCCGGGGGTTCTTCGGTGGCTTCCGCGCTGGGTTCCGGTGCGGTGGCTGAGGGTTCCGCGGTTTCCGTGGTCGCTGGTTCCGTAGAGGTCGGCTCTGCGGTGGCGCTCGCGGGGGACTCGGGCGGGGTGACGTCCGCGGAGGCGACGTTGGCCGTGGGCTCGCTCCGAGCGGCGACGGCGCGCCAGGTGAAGAATGCACCACCACCCAGGACGAGCAGGGCGACCAAAGCGACCACCGCGATGAGCGCGGGGTTCGGGCCACGCTTGGGGATCACCGCGGACTGCGAGCTGCTCCAGGCGGACACGCTCGCGGATTGCGCAGGCACGCCGGCGGCGGGGCGCGGCGCAGCGTTGGTTGGTGGCTCCGTAGGGCGCGCCGCGGGGGGAATGGTGACCGGACGACCGGCGGTCTGCCATTCGTCGAGAGCCTTGATGAAGTCCTGCGCGGACTGGAAGCGATGGGTCACGTCCCGCGACATCGCCTTCAGCGTGATGGACTCGAAGGCCGGATCGAGCTCGGGGCGCACCTGCCGGAGGGGCGCGGGCTCGCTGAGCACGATCTTGAACAGTAGCTCGTTGAACGTCTCTGCGTTGAACGGCACGCCACCGGTGACGGCCTCGTACAGGATCACCCCCATGGAGTAGAGATCGCTGCGCGCGTCGATGTCACGGCTGCCTTTGGCCTGCTCCGGAGACATGTAGTACGGCGTGCCCATCACGGCGCCGGTGCGCGTCATGGACATGTCGCTGCCCGTCGCGGAAAACTTCGACACGCCGAAGTCGATGATCTTCACGAAGTCCGAGCGGCCCGCCTTCTCGCGACAGATGAAGATGTTCTCCGGCTTGAGGTCGCGGTGGATGATGCCGGCGGCGTGGGCCGCGTGCAGCCCCTCGAGGGCCTGACGCACGAGCGGCGCGACCTGCAGCGGATCCATGCGGCCGAGCCGTTTGATGCGAGCCCCGAGGGTTTCCCCGTCGAGGTACTCCATCACCATGTAGCGCTCGCCCTCGGGCAGCGTTCCGAGATCGATGATCTCCAGGATGTGGTCACTGCCGATGCGACCGGCGGCCTGGGCCTCGCGCTCGAAGCGCTCGACCACGTCGGTATTCGCGGCGGCCGCCGGGTGCAGCACCTTGATCGCCACGCGGCGGTGGATGAGGACGTTCTCCCCTTCGTACACGCCGCCCATGCCGCCCTCGCCGATGAGATCGACGATGCGATACTTGCCGTCGAGGATCTGTCCTTGCTCGATCATTGGCTGCCCCCCCGGTGAATCGCCGAACGAATGACGTAAGCCGCGTGAGCCCGGGCGCCGTCCGCCCAACCGAGGAGCTCGATGGATCCGTGGAAGATGGCCACCCACGGGTCGGGAACCAGTGCGATGGAGCGTACGACCCACAGGGCGCGCTCGAAAGGGATGTTCTCCCGCTGCTTGGGCGGCAGGTTGTTGTAGATGATCTCCGCGCAGCCCTGGATGGTCTGCTCCGACGGGGGCACGGCCTGGCGCAGGGCCTCGTGAGCACGGCGCACCAGCCGCGCGACCTTGAGCACGACTCCGTGCCGCACGCCGTTCATGGTCCAGGCGTCCCAGGCGCGGACGATGGCGGCCTGCTCCTCGTCGGGGATCAGACCGCGTGCGATGGCCGACTCCAAGGACTCGGCGAGGACCCGGGCGGCGCGCATCCATTCCGGAGCGTCCGCCGGCAAGGGGACGCGGGGCTGGGGAACCTTGCCGGAAGACGCCGCGATGGACTCCGGCGAGTCCAGGTCCAAGCGGGCGGTGAGCTGGATCAGCTCCTCCGCTGGGGGTGCGAAGGCGGTGACCGCATGCGTGGGGTCCTTGGGAAGGCGCTGCGTGCGCGGGTCACCCCGCACCAGAGTCAGGGTTTCGTCCAGGTCGGGCCGACGGGTCATGCGTCGAGAGCTCTCCGCGAAATGAAGGGTAGGCGCGTTCCCCATGATGGCACCCGGCCCCGAAGCTGCAAAGTCCCAGCCCCCCTTGTGCTAGCATTCGCGGCCGAGATGATGGGGCAAACCACCTTTCGGCGAGCGCTTTCCATTGGCGCGCTTTCGGCATTCATGTTGGTCGCATCCGGGGCTGGGGCACAGACCGATGCGGAGCGCGCGGGCGCACGGGCCGCGGCCAGCGAGGGTCTGAAGGCCTTCAAGGCGGGAGACTACGCCAAGGCCGTGGACCTGTTCAGCCGGGCGCAGTCCCTCGTCGATGCGCCGCCACACCTTCTGTACATCGCTCGCAGCCAAGAGAAGCTCGGGCATCTGGTGAAGGCGCACGAAGCCTACGTGAAGATCACGCGCGAGAAGCTGACCCCGGATGCGCCAGATGCGTTTCGCGACGCGATGGAGAAAGCGCAGACGGAGCTCAAAGCGCTGGAGCCGCGGCTGCCCTACTTGACGATCAGCGTGACCGGCGATGGCGCGGATGGCGCCGTGGTCACCATGGACGGCAAAGAGGTGCCCAAGGCGCTGGTGGGTGTGCCTGCTCCGGTGGATCCCGGCAAGCACGAGCTTCAAGCGACCGGTGACGGTGTGCAGAGCGACCTCGCGACGATCACGTTGGCCGAGAGCGCCAGGGAGACGGTGAAGCTGAACTTGGCGCCCGCGCCCGGCGCCACGGTGCCGGGAGGGACGCCCGGAGCGGAGCCGAACGGATCGGAGCCGGCGGGCACGCCGCCCACTACCGAGCCGACCCACGACAAGGGCGGCCTGAGCGGGATGCGCATCGGTGCCTACGCCGCGCTGGGTGTGGGCGTCGTGGGGTTGGGCGCCGGGACGTTCTTCGCGCTGCGCTCCAAGAGCAAGCGGGACGACGCCAACGCGTTGTGCACGAGCGCCGGCTGCCCCGCCGACAAGAAGTCGGAGATCGAGGACTTGGACAGCGCGGCGGACAGCGCCAAGACCAACGCCACCATCGGTTTCATCGTGGGCGGCGTGGGCGTTGCCGCAGGCGTGACGCTGCTCGTCCTCGACATGACCCAGAAGAAGGATCAAGCTGGGATACAGCCTTGGGTTGGGCTCGGCTCGGCGGGGGTCGCGGGCCGCTTTTAGTAGGGAGGAACCTCATGTCGCTTCGCCGCACGTCTTTGGCCGCTCTCACGTTGGTGGCGCTCGCGCCTGTGGCTTCGGTGGCCTGCGGCAGCGCGCAGGATCGGAACTACATCGAGACGGACGCCAGCTTGGGAGGCGGGTCTGGGACTGGGGGCGGCAATACCGGCGGGAGCGCGGGGAGCAGCACCGGTGGGAACGCGGGGAGCAGCACCGGCGGGAGCGCGGGAACGGGAGGCATCACCGACGGCGGCATTCCCGACGGCGCCGTTGGATGTAGCTCGCCGGCGGACTGCGACGACGGCGACGAATGCAGCGGCGTGGAGACCTGTACCAACGGCTTCTGTCAGTTCGGCACGCCGAAGAAGGATGGCGATCCGTGTGCATCCCCGGATGGTGGCGCCTGGAAGTGCTTTCTGGGTGCGTGCACCAAGAACTGCACGGCCGACAAAGACTGTGACGACGGCAACGTGTGCACGGGCACCGAGATCTGCCTCCAAGGTTCTGGAACCTGCGCAACGGGGACGCCGCTCTCGTGCGACGACAACGACGACTGCACCACCAACGAGTGCGATCCGGAGAAGGGCTGCTTCTATCCGGTCATCGACAACGACGGCGACGGCCAGGCGTCCACTTCCATCGGCGCGTGCGGCAAGGACTGCGACGACAACGACAAGACCATCTACGACGGCGCCGCGGAGCTGTGTGATGGCAAGGACAACAACTGCAACGGCCAGAAGGACGAGCTGGCGCCCACCTGGTACGTGGACTGCGATGCCGATAGCTTCGCGCCGAACCTGTCTGGCTCGGTGCAGGGCTGTGACAAGCCCACTCAGGCGAGCGCTTCGTGCAACGGAGTGAAGGGCGCCACGTGGACCGCCAAGGCGCCCGGAAAGGGCGCTACGGACTGCTGGGACCTGGACGCCGACGCGCATCCGTACACGGCGGCAAATGACTCCCAAGCCTTCCATACCGTCGGCATTGCCGGAGCGCCGGTGAGTGTGGACTTCGACTACAACTGCGACGGCAAGGAAGAGCAGCGCTACACCACCACAGGCATTAGCAGTGCAGCGCCCTGCACGTGGGTGGTCTCGGGTGGATTCGGGCAGTGCACCGGCCCCTACGGTTGGACCAGCAGCGTTGCGCCCGCTTGCGGCAAGTCCGCAACGTATACGAGCTGCAGCAGTCTGCTCGGGTGCAGCCGAGCAACTGGGTCCAGAACGCAAGAGTGCCGCTGACCCCTTCTGCCGCTCGACAATCCGGGGGAGTCGGAGCAAGCTCAAGGGTCGTATCGACTCCTTTAGCTTGGGAAGGATCACATGTCGTCTTACCGCACGTCTCTGGCTCTCTTGTCTCTGGTCGCACTCGTTCCCACGCTGTCCGTCGCCTGCGGTAGCTCCGAGGATCGGAAGTTCGTAGAGACTGACGCGTCCGCCGGTGGCTCGGGCGGAGGGAACACAGGCGGCGCTGCCGGCAGTACTGGCGGTGCCGCGGGGAGCACCGGCGGTAGCGCGGGAAGCGGCGGGGCGATACCGGATGGCGGCACGCCATGCACGTCACCGACGGAATGCGACGACGGCGAGGAGTGCAACGGAACGGAGACCTGCGCCAGCGGGTTCTGTCAGCCAGGCACCGCGAAGAAGGACGGCGACGCGTGTACCTCTGAGGATGGCGGCGCGAAGGTGTGCTTCGGTGGTCAGTGCGTTCAGAAGTGCACCGAGGACAAGGAGTGCGACGACAACGACGTCTGCACCGGGACCGAGGTGTGTCTGAAGGGCCAAGGGATCTGCGCTACAGGTACGCCGCTGGCTTGCGACGACAACGATGCGTGCACCAACAACGAATGCGATCCGCTGACCGGTTGCTACTACCCGGTGATCGACAACGATGGCGACGGGCAAGCGTCTACGTCACTCGGCTCGTGCGGCAAGGACTGCGACGACAGCGACAAGACCGTGTACGACGGCGCGGCGGAGCTGTGTGACGGCAAGGACAACAACTGCAACGGCCAGAAGGACGAGTTCGCTCCCACCTGGTACGTGGACTGTGACGGAGACGGCTTTGCGCCCAACACTTCCGGCGCGGTTCAGAACTGCGACAAGCCGACACAGCCCAGCGCATCGTGCAACGGTCTAGCCGGCGCGACATGGACGGCCAAGGTGCCCGGTGCTGGCACCTCCGACTGCTGGGACAAGGATGCGGACGCGCATCCTTACACCGCAGCCGACAACAACAACGCGTTTCAAGATCACGCGATCGCTGGTGCACCCGTCGGTGTTGACTTCGACTACAACTGCGACGGTACGGAAGAACCCCGCTATACGACGGCCGGTGTGAGCTCAACGGGCGGCTGCGCCTACATCAACAACATCTGTGGCGTGTTCTCTCCCGCCGGTTGGACCAGCACGAAGCCACCGGCATGTGGACAAACGGGCACCTACTCATCCTGCTCCTACAACAAGACGACCAAGGTTTGCGGCCGCTTGAACCTTCCCCGGAAACAAGAGTGTCGTTGACGTGACGTCTGCCGCGGCGGACCAACATCAATCGGAAGAAGACGCGCGTAGGCGCTTCTCTTCCTGACCCAGCTCGCCGATCACCTCGAGGCACCGCTCCGCGATGGCCTTGTAGGTGCGCGGCGAGCCGTTCTTGTCGAGCAGGTCGCCGAAGTCGACCGGCTCTCCGAAGACGATGTGGATGTCCTTGCCGGTTCCGTCGAAGTTGCTCAGCACCTGGCGCGGCAAGTCGTTGATGAGGCCGTTGATGAACACCGGCAGCACGGTGGCGCGCGAAGCGTGAATCACGCGCCCCACTCCGGGTTGGGCGGGCAGGAACGTGTAGGGGTCGTCGTCCTTCTTGCGCGTGCCTTCGGGATGGATGCCCACGAAGGTGCCGCCTTGGCGCACGAGCCAGGCCAGCTCCTCCAAGCTCAGCAGATTGAGCGCAGCGCGCTTCCGGTCTCGGAAGATGGGCGGGTACATGGCGAAGAAGCTCATGATCCCGTTCACGAAGAAGCCCGCCGGCGTGTCGTAGAAGAAGTTCGAGCGCACCGGAAACAGGATGCGGTGCTCGAGACCGTTCCGCACCAGGTGGCCAGTGACCACGTACAGATCGAAGAAGCTCCGGTGGTTCGAGACCAGGATGTAGCTCTTGTCGGGCGAAAGCGGCGGCAACCGCTCGAGGCCGTGCACGTGGCGCAGGTGCTTGGTGAAGTGGTGGATCCAGGTGGAGCCCACCACGCGCTGCAGCGTGCGCAACGTGTGGTCCATGCGGCCCGGCTCGAAGGTCTTGCCGATCCAGCGGATTTGAGCGCGCTCCAAAGCGCTCAGTCGATCCCCCGCTGCCGAGATCAGGTCGGGACGACCTTTCTGCGATGTCATTCCGGGCGTTCGAATATCACGTCGATGTAGCCGGGGGGAGGCAGAGCGTCTTTCACGGCTTCGATGATGAGCTGAGCGATGTCACCGAGCTCTTCGTCCGGACGTGTGGTGATCACGCGCAGCGTGGGATGCGGCTCCACGTCCCGCTCCGGGTTGAACGTGCGGGCAAGTGTGTAACCCGTTACGCCCTCCTGCTTGGCGAGACAGGCCTCGATGGCGCTGACCAGCTCCGCGGGATGCTCGTCACCGGGGTCGGCCTCCAGCGTCTCCTCGAAGTCCTGCTCCGGGATGGCGTTGACGTAGCCCACCAGCGGCACCGCGGTGCCGGCCAAGATGCTGGCGAGCTCCGAGCGCCGGAGCATGAGCTCGGACTCGTCCATCGGGTTCAGCACCACGCCCAGGACGTTCTCTTCGTCCACCACGTCCAGCGCCATCTCCAGCGCCACGCGCGCGGGCACGGTGGCGTACTCCAGCGCCTCGCCGTCCGTCTCCCAACCGAGCTGATCCACCAGCGGCTCGAGCAGATCCGCCCGGGTGAACAGGGCGCAATACAGCTTGCCCTCTTCGTCCACCAGCATCTGCGGGGACAGACGGAAGCCCTCGTCCACCTCGAGCTCTTCCCCGTGCTCCGCATCGGGGACCGAGTGCAAGAGCGGGATCAGGATGGTGCCCGCGTCCAACATGCGCACCAGTACGTCCACGTCACGCCGAAAGCCCCGCCGCGCGGTTTCCACCGCGATGGTCAGATCGTTCGGATCTCCGTGGCCATTTCCATTGCTGCCGTTGCTCTGGCCGTTCTCGGTCATGGTCGCGGAGGCCGTAGCACGGGGTGGGCGGACGCGTCGAGGCTCGACGCGCGCGATGGAGCCTGCGAAGGTCGGGACATGACCGAGCGGCGCACCCTTTACCCCGAGATCGAGCCCTATCGAAGCGGCAGGCTCGCCGTTTCCGACGTGCACGAGCTGTACTTCGAGGAGAGCGGCAACCCCGACGGCAAGCCCGCGGTGTTCCTCCACGGTGGCCCGGGCGGCGGTACCGATCCGAAGCAACGGCGCTTCTTCGATCCTGCGCGCTATCGCATCGTGCTCTTCGACCAGCGCGGTTGCGGCAAGAGCACGCCCCACGCGAGCTTGGAAGACAACACCACCTGGAGCCTGGTGAGCGACATCGAGAAGCTGCGCGAGCACCTCGGCATCGAGCGTTGGCAGGTGTTCGGCGGTTCTTGGGGCAGCACCCTGGCGCTGGCCTACGCGGAGAAGCACCCCGAGCGCGTGACGGAGCTGGTGCTCCGCGGCATCTTCCTGCTGCGCGAATACGAGCTCCGCTGGTTCTATCAAGAAGGCACCAGCTACCTGTTCCCGGATGCCTTCGAGAAGTACCTTGCGGCCATTCCTCCGGAGGAGCGCGGTGATCTCCGCGCTGCGTATCACCGTCGCCTTACCGGGGACGATCCCGAAGAGCGTCAGCGCGCCGCGCGCGCCTGGAGCGTTTGGGAAGCCTCCACCAGCTTCTTGCTACCGAACCCGGAGCACGTGGAGCACGCCGGCGAGGACGACTTCAGCTTGGCCTTCGCGCGCATCGAGGCCCACTATTTCCATAATCGAGGCTTCTTCAGCCACGAGAACCAGCTGTTGGACGACGCTGCCAAGCTCGAAAACATCCCCGGCGTGATCGTGCATGGTCGCTACGACGTGGTGTGTCCGCTGAAGAACGCGTGGGAGCTGTCCAAGGTGTGGCCCAAGGGTGAGCTCCGCATCGTGCCGGACGCCGGTCACTCCGCCTTCGAGCCAGGCAACGTCCACGAGCTGATCCTCGCGACGGACCACTTCGCTTCCGTTTAGGTTTGTTGGCTCGCCGCGGGAACGGCCTCGACAAGCAGCTCGAAGGACGCGCGATCGAAGGGTTTGCCAGGCGGCGGGCTGCGACGGACCACGCGCTCGCGCAAGCCCTGATCCGCAAGGCTGAGCGCGCGGTGATGGCAGTATGGATTATTGCCAGGACGACCGAACAGCGAGTCCGCCGTCCAGGTGCAGCCGCCTCCACAGGTGTCGGCGTAGTAACAATCCTTGCAGAAGCCCCACAGCTCGGAAGCCGAGCGGGTGCGCAGCTCTTGCAGCGTGACGGCGCGTTCCCAGATGTCGGTGAGCGATGCGGAGCGGACGTTGCCGGCACTCCAGCGCTCCGTGCGCAGGGAGGGGCAACCCTTGACGGTGCCATCGGCTTCGATGCCCAGCGTGAAGCTGCCCGCGCCGCAGCCGAGGGAGTGCGAGCACGGTAGCTCGGCGCGCAGCACTTCCTCGAAGGGGCCGAAGTAGCCGACGTTGTTGCCCGTCGAGATACGAATGCCCTGCGCGCGCGCCCGCGACACTTCGCGCGCGAGAATTGGAAATGCGTCGAGCAGCTCGTAGGGCTGCAGCAGCACCTCCGGTTGGTCCGCGGCGCGACCCATGGGTACGGTCAGCGCGAACTGCCACGCGTACACGTCCTCCCGAATCATCGTGTCTACCAGCGCTGGCAGCGTCGGGATGGTCACGCGGTTCAGCTGCGTGTTGACGGACACGCCGAGGCCCGCGCTTCGGAAATGGCGGACGGCCTCCACGGCGCGCTGGAACGAGCTGGGCGAGCGACGCAGAGCATCGTGAGCAGCGGCATCGCCATCGAGGCTCACCGCAACGGCTTGTAGCCCCGCCGCGCTGGCCTTCACCGCGCTCGCTCTGGTCACACCGCGGCCCCCCGTCACCATGTTGCAGCGCATGCCGGCTTGGCGGATGGCGCGGATGATGTCCAGCCAATCGTCGCGCAGGTAGGCCTCGCCGCCAATCAAGCTCACTTCGCGCACGCCCAGCGCTGCCAAGGCGGAGACGACATCCAGACATTCCGCGGTAGTGAGCTCGTCGGGGCGCGCCGCACCTGCGCGCGAGCCGCAGTGGGCGCAGGCGGTGTCGCACCGGAGGGTGAGCTCCCACACGGCATGGCGCGGTCGCGTGGCGCGATCGATGGCTCGCGAAGCCGCAAGGCCTGCGAGGGGGAGATGGACACGCGCCGTCAGGGATCGCCTCCCGAGAGGATCTGGAATTGGACGCGGCGGTTGGCCGGGTTGGGGGGCGGAGCAGTGGGCCAGTCCTTGCCAAGGGATTTGACCGTCAAACGTTCTGCCGCCACGCCGCGCCTCACCAGCTCCGCTCGAACCGCCTGCGCGCGCGCCTCTGCGAACTTGGGCGACTCGCCCTCGTCCGAGTGGCCTTGAATCTCGACTTGCATCTTGGGGTACTTCGCGAGCAGTTCCGCGATGGCGTCCAAGGTGGGCGCCTGAGCGGCGACGACGTTCGCGGAGTAGGGCGGAAAGGTCACCGACTTGGTGATCTTGATGGCGGTTGCGCTGTAGATCGCGATGACGTTCCTCGGCAGAGCGTCAGGAGCTTCCGCTTCCGGTCCTGCGTCGGCCGTTGGCGCTTCCGGCGGGGCTCGGACTTCGGTCGCCTCACGGCTGGGCGCCGGCGGCGGCGCGACGTTCGTCGGCCCGCCGCCAGAGGCGCAGGCGACGGCTCCCACGCCTCCCAGCGTGAGCTTCCACGCGAGCTGGGCCGCACGCCCGAAGCGCTGATCCGGAAGCTCGTCGCCGCGAAGGTCGCTGCTTGCGAGATCGCGATCGCAGAACGGACACCGTAGCTCGGCCACGCGCACGTGGCGGCGACACTCCGGGCAAGGGGCGTAGGGTGATCGCGGCATGTCTACGGCATTGGCGGTGCGCCGTAGATCGGCTGCGAAGCAGCGGTGCCGCCGTTGCCGCTCGCGCCCGCCATCCCCGCCGTGCCTCCGCTGCCGGCAGCGCCGGCTTGACCTGCGTCGCCCGCAGCGCTGCCGCTCCCTGCGACGCCTCCGCCGGTGCCGCCGCTACCGCTGCTGTCGTCCGAGCCGCAGCCCAAGATCGTGGCGCCGGCGATGGCAGCGCCGAAGGCGAACAACGCCGTGCGCCCCAGGCGGCCGCAAGGCATGGGCCGCGCGGGTGTTGCGGACAGGTCGAGGGCGACGCCGCAGAACGGACACTCGCTCTCACCTGATCGCACGTGGCGATCACACGCGGGACAGGGAACCAGGTGACTCATCGAGCTTCACCCCCAGCTTGTTGGTTCGGCGCGCTGGCCGCGCGGACGTCGATCGCGCGGCCAGCGTACTGCGCGTCACGGAAACGGAGGTGCGCCATAGAGCGGCTGCAGACCGGCGGCGCCACCGTTACCGCTGGCGCCCGCCATTCCCGCGGTGCCGCCGCTGCCTGCGGCGCCGGCTTGGCCGCCGCCGCCGGCAGCGCCACCGCTGCCCGCACTGCCGGCCATGCCACCGCTACCCGCGGTGCCGCCGCCGGTGCCACCGCTACCCGCGGTGCCGCCGCCGGTGCCACCGGAACCGGACGTACCCGCGGTGCCCGCGCTTCCACCGCTCCCGCTGCTGTCGTCGGAGCCGCAGCCGACCATGGTGGCGCCGGCGATGGCGGCGCCGAAGGCGAACAACGCTGCGCGTCCGAGACGGCCGCGGGGCATGGCTCGCGCCGGCACGGCGGACAGCTCGAGGCCGGCGCCACAGAACGGACACTCGCTCTCGCGAGACCGCACGTGCCGGTCGCATTCGGGACAAGGAACCAGATGACTCATCGCACACTCTCCTCGCTTTCGTCGTCTTCCACGATCAGATCGAAGGCGCCGTGATCGAACGGCTCGCCCGGTGCAGAGGCCTTCTGCACCAGTCGCTCTCGCTTGCCCTGCCGCTTCATCTCCAACGCACGGTGATGGCAGTAGGGGTTATTGCCAGGGCGACCGAACAGGGAGAACCCCGTCCAGGTGCAGCCCGCGCGACACTCGTCGGCGTAGTAGCAAGTGCGGCAATAGCCCCACAGGTCGTCCACCGTGCGGCTACGCGTGTAGCGGAGGGGCTCCGCGCGCTCCCAGATGTCCTGGAGCTTGTCGTCACGGATGTTGCCGCCCGTCCAGGCTCCGGTCTGCAGCGACGGGCAGCCCTTGATGGCGCCGTCCGCTTCGATGCCCAGCGTGGAGCGGCCCGCGCCGCAGCCCGCCATGTGGCCCTTGGGCGTCGTCCCCCGAAGCACGGACTCGTAGGGGCCAAAGTAGCCCAGGTTGTTGCCAGGCCAGATGCGCACGCCGAGCTCGTCCGCGCGTTCTTTGAGCTTTGCGAGCAGCGGAAACAGCTCGAGCAGATCGTAGGGTTGGAGCAGCACGTCGGGCTCGTCTGCGGCGCGACCCATGGCCACCGTGAGCTGCAGCTGCCAGCTGTGGACTCCCGCCGCGCCGATCGTCTCGAGCACCTCCGGGAGCTCCGGCATGCTGAGGCGATTGATCTGCGTGTTGGTGGACACCTTCACGCCCGCGCTCCGCAGGTTCTTCAGTGCATCCAGCGCCGAGCGATAGGAGCCGGTGACACCCCGCAGGCGATCGTGCGTCGCTTCGGCGCCGTCGATGGAGATGCTCGCGCTCATCAAGCCCGCGGCCGCAGCCGCTTCAGCACGCTCGGGCGTCACGCCGCGACCGCCGGTGGTCATCGTCGCTTGCATGCCGCGCCCGCGGATGGCGGCCAGGATCTCGACCCAGTCTTCGCGCAGGTAGGCTTCGCCGCCTATGATGGTGACCTCTTGCACGCCGAGGTCCGCCATCTGGTTCACGAGATCCAGGCACTCCGCCGTGGACAGCTCTTCCGGCCGGGCGTGACCCGCGCGAGAGCCGCAGTGACGGCAGGCGAGATCACAGGCGAGGGTGATCTCCCAGACGGCGTACAGCGGGCGCCACTCGCGATCGACGGGGCGCACCGCTTCCGCCAGCGGAAGGCGCCGGCGCGGCGGCTTCGCGACCGGCGCGATGGGCAGCTGCCGCGGCCGCGGCTCGCGCAGCGCGCGAGCCCGTTCGTCCGGCGTCAGTGGGTCCGGGCCTCGATCGACCATGGCCCGACCAGATTAGCAATCGCCGGGCCAGAGATGACAATCGTCATCATTCGTTGGATAGCTCAGTATCTTCGCTACGTTACGTTGTGGGTCCGATGTGCCAGCGCCCAATCCCTCTGACACACTGTGATCCCGCCGCCCCTTGCTACTGGCAGATCCCGTCCGTGTTGCAGCTCTGGCCCGTTGGGCAGTCGCCCACGATGTTTGCTCGACATGCCTTCAAGCATGCGCCACCGACCGGGTCGCATTTGCCTTGGAACTTCGAGCCATCGTACGCGCAGAGGGGATTGGGCGCCGCGCAGGGGTCCCCAAGCTGTGCCGAATCTCCGAAGGCCGACGGTAGACACACAAAGGGGCCGCAACCGAAGTCTGTGGGACAGTCCGGAGTCAGCGCCCAGAAGTCACAAGTTTCTAGGCAGGTGTCCAGGCAGATGGCTCCGGCCTCGCAGTCACTCTTTGTGATGTCGGTGAACGCCAGACCGTTCGGAATGTTCGTACAAGGGTCGCCGACCTTTGTTGAACCCGCGTCGATGCAGAAGCCAGTGCCATCGTCAGATCCGGCCGCGATGCAAGTCTGGCCTGAAGGGCAGGGGAACTCTGGGATCTTGCACTTGGTGTAGCAGGCGCCTTGGGTCAGCTGGGGGTCCTGGTGAACGCAGATTTGACCGCCTAGACAAGCCTTCGTGTCAGAGCATTGGAATGCGGAGCACGTGTGCGTCGCGGGATCGCATATGAACTTGCTTGTGTCGCCACAGTCCTGTGCGCCAACACAGCTCGGCCCAGCATCAACGCCGCCTTCGCTTCCTCCCAAGCCGCCGTTGCCCGAAGCGCCGCCGATCCCTGCGAAGCCGCCGCTACTGGCTCCGCCAGTCGCGGCTCCACTCGAGCCGCCCAGACCACCGTCTGCTCCACCTGAACTCGTTCCCGCGCCGCCGCCCGTACCTGCTCCTGCGGCTCCACCTTTCGCTGAGTTGGAAGGTTGGAACTCGTCGCTGCTGCAGCTGGGTACTAGCCACAAGAGTGCCGCTCCGATCACGCTCCCCCGGACTATCAAGTGTTGCATGCGTTGACGCTACACTCGTGCGACAGGTTCTGCCAGTTGGTTGCGCGAGGTTCCCCTCCTTCGAGGGTTCCGAAGCGGCTCGCGCCGAACCAACCAACAAATGTAAAGGGGGAGCTACTGGATGACGACGAAGTTCTTGTTGGTCTCGTCGTAGGCCCAGAGCTTCTTGGCGACGCGGTCGAAGGCGAGGCCGTAGGTGCTGGTGGCGCTGGAGTAGCCGGTGAGGACGTCGCTGTAGGGCGTGGCGCCCGCGGGATCGCAGACGAAGTACACCTCGCCCGTGCCCGTCTTGAAATACAGGTAGTCGGCGGTGCCATCGTTGTTGGTGTCGTCGGCAATGACGTCGTTGTGCAAGGTGGACAGATCCCAGGCGTCGGTGATCAACGTGACCACGCCGGTGGTGCGGTTCACGCGGATCAAGCGATCGAGATCGGCGCAGGCCATGTAGTAGTAGGTGTCGTCCATGGCGAGGCCGCTGCAGTAGCGCTCGTTCTTCACCTTGAGGGCAACGGAAACGGTGCCCGGAATCGTGGTGGGGGCCGCGTCCATGCTCCACAGCTCGGTGTCCGTGCCAACCGTGTACTCGTTGGTGGCCATGGTGATCTTGCCCTTGTAGGAGACGATGGACTCCAGGTAGTCCGACGGCGAACCGAGGAAATCTCCGAAGTCCGTCAGGTTCCAGCTGCTTCCGCCGTCGTTCGTGATGCGGAACAGCTGACCCGAAGAGCCGGAGCTCTTGGACTCCAGCGTGAACACGTTCTGGCCGTCCACCAGCATGGTGTAGCCGAGCTGGCTGGAGGTGAGGCCCGCGTCCACGTACAGGTCCTGGGCGGTGCCGCCGGCCTTGGGTACGCGGAAGAGATCGATGTAGCCACCGATGTACACCCAACCGTTCGGCTGGTCGTCCACGCCCATGTAGTACTCGGTGAAGGACGTGCTGATGCCGGTGGGGATGGTGCTGGTGGTGGTGCCGATCATCCCGTTCTGGCCCGGTGTGCACGGCGGCACGATCACGTCGAAGGCCCAGGTGGGCTGAGCCACCGGGTTCTTGCAGGTCGCGTCCACGATGCCCGTGAAGCTCACGGTCACGTGCTCTCCGGCCTTGAAGGCGGTAGCGGCCACGGTGAGCGTCTTGTTGCCGTTGGAGAAGCTCACGGCGCTGGGGCTGGTGGACAGATCGAGATTCAGGCTGGTGCCCTTGTCGCCGGTGGCCTTGAGCACGCCCGTGGTGGTGTCGATGGCGGCGTCGAAGTCGACCACCAACTTGGGCGCCAGGGTGTTGGTGGTGGAGCCGTTGGTTGGGCTCACCGGCGTGGCCGTACCAGAGAACGTGGCGCAGTTGAGCTCCGTGAGGGTCACGTTCAGTGGGTTGGAAAGCGGAGCCGTGCCACTGGTCGTATCCGCGATGTAGATGTAGACGGGCTTGCCGTTGGAGACCGGCACGCTGCCGCCCATGGTGTCCAGCGTGTACTCCGACACGCAGGCGAGCTCCGGCACCAACGTGCCGCAGGCGCCGTCCGTGGCCAGCGCCACCCAACGGTTGTTGGCGGGCTTGTCGAAGGAGAAGTCGATGCTGCCGTCGAAGCTGGGCTGATAGACCAACACCACGTCCGGCCCATCCACGGTGTAGAGGTCCGCGCACTGGGGCGTGACGGTGAGGTGATCGTTCTTGGTGGCCGTCCAAGCAATGCTGTGGGTGCCCGCGGTGATCGGGATCGCCGTGCCGCAATCTTCACCGGTGGCGGGAGCCGTTTGGCACGAAGCCGTGCTGCCGTTCGCGACGCAGGTCTGACCGAAGGGGCAGGTGGTGTCCTTTTCCCACTGCTGGCAGGTGTTCGGCTTCAGCGTGCACACCTGTACCTCGTTGAAGAGGCATTGCTTGGCGCCGACGGTGGGGCATACGTCGAAGCAGTTCGCGACGCACGCCGCAGTGCTCCCCGTGGTCTCGCAGATCTTGCCTTGGGACGGACAGTTCTGTCCGGTCACCCAGTCCAGACAGCCATTGCTCTGCTTGGTGCAGGTGGTGACGGAGCCGGCCACGCAGCTCTGGGCGCCTTCCGTTGCGCATTGATTGGAGCAGCTTCCGCTGCAGATGGCGGCGGTGCCCTGGGCGACGCACACCTGTCCGGAGCTGGTGCAGTCTTGCGTGGTGCTCCAACCCAGACAGCCGTTGCTACCCTTCGCGCAGGTCTGGATCACGTTGCCGCTGCATTGATAGTCGCCGGCATTCGGGCACTGATCCGTGCAGCCCGCTTGGCATACCGCCGTACCGCTCGCGAGCTGGCAGGTCTCGTCGTTGGGCTTGCAGTCCTTGCCCGTCGCCCAATCCAGGCAGCCGTCGCTGCCCATGGTGCAGGTCTCGATCACGTCACCGTTGCACTGGGTGGTGCCCGCCTTGGGGCACTGATCGGTGCAGCTCTGGACGCATTGAGCCTTGCCGCCGGCGTCGCTGCAGGTTTGGTTCAGCGTGGCGCAGTTGGTGAGCGACACCCACAAGTGGCAACCGCTGGAGGCGAGGTTGCACTTCTGCGTGACGTCGCCCTTGCAGCGCTCTTCGCCATCGGTGCACTCGTCCTTGCAGCAGGCGTCGGTGTTCACCGTGCAGTCCGGGTTGCAGCTCACTCCGCCGCCCACGAAGCCTTGCTCCACGCAGTCGTGGCCGTAGAGATTCTGGCCGTCGCAGGCTTCGCCACTCTCCACGATGCCGTTGCCGCAGCTGCCGCATTGCCCACCCTGACAGCTGGTGCAGTCGCTGGGACAGCTGGTGATGGTCTCACCGGCCTCGCAGATCCCGTTGCCGCAACCCGGCAGCATGCCGCCAGGTGTGGTGGTGTCGTCTGCTGCCGCACATCCAACCACCATCGAGAGCGCAAGCCAGAGCGCTGCGAAGAGTGTCGCCTTCTTCATGGAATCCTCCAGTTCAGCGAGTCCCGTCACACCTCGCTGAGGGCGGCGGCCACGTACCAGCGGATCTCGAGGGAGTCAATTTGGCCCGCGGGCCGGCCTCCGTCGCGGTAGACCCACGACGTGCATTTGAAGGTTCTTCACGCCGAAGTGGACGCGGAAGCACAGGCGTTGGCAGCCCGCCACGCCTCCCGCCTTCATTGCCGCCAAGGCTGCTCGGCCTGCTGCACCGACGATCTCACGGTGTTGGAGGTCGAGGCCCGCAGGATCCGCGAAGCCAACACCACGCTGCTGCAGAACGAGCAGCCGGCACCGGCGGGGCGGTGCGCGTTCCTCGATGCCGAGGGCGCGTGTCGCATCTACCAAGATCGGCCCTACGTGTGTCGCACCCAGGGGCTGCCGCTGCGCTTTCTGAGCGAGGACGAGGACGGAGAAATCGTGGAGGAGCGCGACATCTGTCCGGAAAACGCTGCGGGTCCAGCCCTCGAAAGCATGGACGAAGCGGAGCTCTGGCTGATCGGACCTCGGGAGGAGCAGCTGGTGGAGCTCCAGCTACGGGAGCACGGCGAGCTTCGGCGGATTCCGTTACGACAGCTATTTCGGCAGCGCGGGTGACGGCTGTGAAAAATGCTTTAGGATCCGGCCATGACGCTCTCAGTCGACACCACGCAAGCCAAGCCCGCCGCATCCTCTCGCCACGCGAGTGACGAGGAGATCGTCGCTCTGGTGCAGCGCATGCGTTCGACCTTCGAGTCGGGCGTGACGCGCTCGGCGGAGTGGCGCATGCGGGAGCTCAAGCAGCTGGAGCGTCTCATCAGCGACAACGAAGCCGAAATCACCGAAGCGCTGCACGCGGATCTCGGCAAGTGCCACTTCGAGGCGTTCATCGGCGAGACGGGCTTCATGCTGGGGGACGTCAAGCACGCCATCAAGAACGTCCGCCGCTGGATGAAGCCCAAGCGGGTGAAGGCTCCGCTCACGGTGCAGCCCGCGAAGGCCGTGGTTCACAGCGAACCGCTCGGCGTCGTGCTCATCATCGCCCCGTGGAACTACCCGTTCCAGCTCGCGCTTTCCCCGTTGGTGGGCGCCATCTCCGCGGGCAACACTGCGATTATCAAGCCTAGCGAGGTGGCCCCGGCAACCAGCGCAGTGATCGCCAAGTTGGTTCCGCGCTATCTCGACCGCGACGCGATCGCCGTGGTGGAGGGCGGAGTTCCGGAGACGACGACGTTGCTCGCGCAGCGCTTCGATCACATCTTCTACACGGGCAACGGCACCGTGGGGCGCATCGTGATGGAGGCCGCAGCCAAACACCTCACGCCGGTCACGCTGGAGCTTGGTGGCAAGAGCCCCTGCATCGTGGACCGCGAAGTGGATCTGGACGTGGCGGCGCGACGCATCGTGTGGGGCAAGTTCTTCAACGCCGGCCAAACTTGCGTGGCTCCCGACTACATCTTGGTGCACGAGAGCATGCAGCAGCGCTTGCTGGACAAGCTCGACGAGACGATCAAGCAGTTCTACGGCGCGGATCCCCAGGCCAGCTCGGATTACGCACGTATCGTGAACGAGCGCCACCACGACCGCCTCACGAAGCTCTTGGACAGCGGCGAGGTCGTCAGCGGTGGCAAGGCGGACAAGAAGAACCGCTACATCGCGCCCACGGTGCTGCGGGACGTACCGGCTACCGCTCCCGTGATGGCGGACGAGATCTTCGGGCCCATCTTGCCGGTGCTTTCCGTCAAGGACATCGAAGAGGCCATCCGATTCATCAACGACCGCCCGAAGCCGTTGGCGCTGTACGTGTTCACCAAGGACAAGGACGTTGCCGAGCGCGTGCTGGGGCAGACCAGCTCCGGCGGTGCCTGCGTGAACGACTGCGTCACTCACCTGGCTCCACCGGACTTGCCCTTCGGTGGCGTGGGTGCGAGCGGCATGGGCGCGTATCACGGCAAGACCAGCTTCGATACCTTCACCCACAAGAAGAGCGTGCTCGACAAGGGCTCCATGGATCCGCCGCTGCGCTATCCGCCCTACACCGACGACAAGCTCAAGTGGGTGAAGCGACTGTCCTGAGGCAAGCGGGGTCAGCGGGGCAGAACGCCGCGCCAAGAAGTGCGAATTCCCCGAGAATTCGCCTGGCATACAGCGTGCTCGATAGTCCTGTATGCAACGAACACTCGTGGCCGTCTGCGCCGGCGTCCTGCTGGCGTCCATCGCACCGTTGGCTGCTGCCAAGAAGCCGCCTCACGACCGTCCCCGCGTCGTCGAGCTCATCGGGCTCGGCATGCACGTGTTCGTGGACGGAGTCGAACTGGTTCAGTTCGACTCTCCCGTGCTGGATGACCTGCGGGCGAAACCCGATGTTCACAAGCGCGGCGTGACGCTGGGGCTCAGGTTCTGATGGGCTCGCCACTGCAGGTGCGTGACGTCATGAGCAAGGACGTTGCTACCGTGGATTCCCACGAGTCCGTGGGCGCCGCGCGAGAGAAGCGGAGCGCTGCGGGTGTGCACTACCTTGCCGTTCACGACGAAGGCGAGCTCATCGGTGTGGTCTGCGCCTGCGACTTGTCGAACGAGTTCTTTGATCACGCGGTGCAGAGCGCATGCGGTCGGAGCCCCGTGTTCGTCAGTGGTGAGAGCAGTCTTCAGCACGCAGCGGAGGTGATGACGAACTGCGGCGTGGGGTCGCTCCTAGTCTTGGACGATGGCGTGCTGGTGGGCATCATCACGAGCGCGGATTTGGTCGCGCAGAACATCTGGCAGCGCGACGCTTGGTCCTGCGCCTCGTGTGGGGCTCACCATCACCTGTCGGGGAGCGAGTCAGCACGCTTCTGTGCGGATTGTCTGGAGCAGACTCGCAGTGACGGCTACCGCCAATACTACTTCACTCTGGGTGGCGGGGACTGATTGGAGCAAGAACATGACCATCGCACCCACCCTGGATACGACGCTGAAAGGCAGCGTCGACGCCCGTCCGATGCGCGTCGTTGCGGCAGGCTTCACGGACGTGGGCCGTCGGCGCGCCCAGAACGAAGACGCCTATCTCATCGCCCACGTGGAGCGCAGCTTGGCGCTGGATGCGACCAACTTGCCCAGCGTTTCGCTGCCGGCGGCAACGCCGGAGGGCACGCTCCTGGTGGTGGCGGACGGCATGGGAGGTGAGGGCTCAGGGGACGTGGCGAGCGGCTTGGCGATCGAGAGCGTGGTCGCCTCCCTACAAACGTTCCTGCCCTTCGTGGATCGCAAGATGGCGGCGAAGTCCTCCCACGCGTCGCTCAACGACGTGCGCGCCGCGCTGGACACCGCCATGGTGGTGGGGGACGAAGACGTATTTCGCGCGGCTGGTCGCGGCGGCAACAGCCCCACGATGGGAACCACGCTCACGCTGGCGTATCTGTTGTTCCCCGTCCTGTACGTGGCGCACGTCGGAGACAGCCGCTGCTATTTGTACCGCGGTGGCAGCCTCGAGCAGCTGACCCACGACCACACCTTGGCCGAGGAAATGGCACGCGCCGGAGAAGAGCGGGTGCCGGACGAATACAAGGACATGTTGAGCAATGCCCTCGGCGGCGGCCGCACCGGGGTCCACCCCGAGGTCAGCAAGTTCGGCATTCAGCGTGGTGACTGCGTGCTCTTGTGCAGCGACGGCTTGTCCAAGCAGCTCACCGCGCAGGAGATCGCGCGGGAGATCGAACGAAATGCCTCTCCGCGGGATCGCTGCCGGCGCCTCACGATGCTCGCGAACGAACGGGGTGGCGTGGACAACACCACCGTGGTCATCGCGGCGGTACAGTAGCTACACTGGGTCGGTGTCCGACCATCCTTATCCCGATCCGCCCTGGCACATGCATGGCTTCGCGGTGCTTTGCCCCGTCATCGTGCGGGCGCGGGATCTCGAGCTCCCCTCCGGCCTAGAGCCCATAGTCGTGGCCGGGCGTGCGACGGGAATGATCGGCTACGTGGAGTATCTGCCACCGAGCCCGCTCACCTATCACGAGCTCATTTGGATGCCCTGCCAGGTGCGCTTCCGTTCTTCCGGGGGGTTGGCTCGCCGCGGTTACTACGTGGCCCGCATGTACGTGGACAGCGCGGCGACCCTCGCCGGCGGCCGCGAGATCTGGGGCCTTCCGAAGACCATGGCGGAGTTCGTGCGGGACGACCGCCACGTGCGCGTCCAGGCCGACGACGGTACGGCTCTGGAGCTCGAGGTCCGCGGCGTGGGTCCGCGCTTCTCGGCGAAGACACGGGTCGCCACTCTGCAGGCCCCCGAAGGCGAGGACGTCATCCGCTTTCGCGGCAGCTTCGACGCGCGCGCTCGTGTTTCCACGCTGCGCGTCACCAAGATCCAACACGCGCATTCAGCGTGGCGCACCTTCGGAGGCGCGTGGCGCCTGCCGCGCCCGGCAGTGATGATGGACCCGTTCGACAGCGAGATGAGCGAACCAGAGCGTATCCCGCGTTGAGCAGCGACGTTCCGCGGCGGACCGACAAGAAACCCGAAGGAGCGCTTGTTGCCGTGAGCTACTGATCGAGCACTGCAACGTCCGGGTGTTGCGGGTCCACACGGACGTAGAGCATCGTTCCCGGCATCAAGATGTGTTGCTCGCCGGGGTTGACGAGCATGCGAATGGCGGTGCGCACCGGCGGTTGGAGCAGCACTTCCAGCTCGACACGCATCTCCGGAATGTCGTTGATCTGCGTCCCCGTGGGCGCCGACCCGATGACCCGCGCTTGGGCCCGCACGCCGGCGGCGAACACCCGTCGCTCGCGAAGGCCCACGCGCAGCGTCCGCAATCCCCAAAGCCCGAACGCGAGCACGAAGATGAGCGAGAACGGAACTCCGATGGCGGCTTCGTAGCTTCCTTCGGCGAGGAACTCGTACAGCGCGACGCCGCTCATGATCACGAAGGGCAACAGCGAAACGCCGATGAGCACGCAGCCCATGCCGATCTTGCCCGTGCCCGCCGTCGCCCGGGCGGCCTGTTCGTGCGCGGCCTGCACCGCGGGCATGGTCTGTTGCATGAGGCCCAAGCTCGGATACTGCGCTTGGATGCTCTCCACGGCGTTGCGCATGCCCGGACCCTTGGCGAACAAGTCGCGTAGCTGTTGGGTCGCTTCCGCGGTTCGCCCCATGCGCTCGAGCGCATTGATTCGAAAGATCGCGGCCTGAGGATCGAGGGCGTCCTGGATGGCGATCTGGTCGAAGGCACTGCCTACGGCGTTCAGCACCGCCATGAAGTCGCCACGCGCGGTGGCCACCACGGCGGTGCTCACGCGCAGCTCGCTCTCGGATTCGAGATCTTGGGTCGCTTCGAAGCAAGAGAGCCACGCGCTTGCCGATTGGACGTCGCCGGCACGCGCAGCCATGCGTGCCATCATTCCGAGCAGGATCGAGCGCTGCCGTGGGAGCTGCACGCTCTCGAGCGCGGCCTCGATCATGGCGCGAGCGCGTGGGAGGTCTCGTCGCGCCTCGGCCTTGCTCGCCAGCTCGCGGGTGAGCATGCAGATTTCCTCTCCCGCGCCGACGTCCATTGCAGCCGCACGCCGGCGTGCGCCTTGCCAGGCCACGAGCGCTTCGGCCTGGCGATGCGCCGGGATCTCCCCGCCGTTTTCCCAGAGGAACATGATGTTGGGCGGCGGCACCAACGGCTTTCCGTCCTGCGCGCGCATAGCCGGATGTTGCGGTCCCAAGTGAGTGTTCTGCGGAGTCGCGAAGCTCGCCCGCGGCTTGAGCTCCACCATTTGAGCGCACCGGCCACACTGCGCTTGGCCGCCGTCCGGACCCGAAACCGGCTCACCGCATTGCCAGCAGCAGGACATGCGCTGCGAGAACGAGAACGGAGCGCCCATCATGGGACCCTGCATCATGGCTCGTGCCTCCGAGTGGCGCCGACGCTATCACGCGCAGTGGCGGTGGGTGCGTGCCCTGCGATCCGCAGTACATCGAGAATGCCGAGCTACTTGCTGGAATTGACGAAGGAATTCTCGCTTGGTGGCAACTTTTCACGGGCACCGGTAGAGACTCGAGATGGCTCGCTACCTCGTCCGCACGCTGGGCGTGCTCGCCGCTTTGAGTCTGGGTGCTTGTGGATCGTCGGATGAGAGCACCACCAGCGAAGTCCCCGAAGGCTCGCTGAACGTCTCCTGCAGCGGGAAGTGCGACGGCTGGGGCTCCATCAAGTCGCTGTGGGGCGACGCCAAGAAGCTGGACCTCGGTGATCTGATCAGCAAAGGCGCGGGCTTCGCGACGGATGGCCTCAACAACGCGTTGGACGTCAGTGAGTACGCCGGCATCCAGCTCAGCGCTCCGAAGCTGTACAGCACGCAGGACAAGGCCGCAGGCGATCTGACTCTGGGCAACCTGGACGCGCTGACGACCGGGCTGGCCAGCGCCTTCGGCGAGCGCGAGCTCACCACCGAGGTGAACGCGCTCCGTCGCGACCACTTGTATCAGTCGAGCGACGTGGTGTACGGCGAGTTCGCTTTCCAGCTGTCGGCGGCGTTCGGGCACAACTGGGGCCTCTCCGCGGACGGCTTCGGCGGTTCGGTGTCTCTTGGCTTCAACGCCAACGCCAATCTGACGGCGCGGGTGATCGCTCCCTTCGACAGCGAGCTGAAGGCCACCGGCGGCGCGCCGCTCAGCGCGCTGCGCGCCGCCCGCGGCTTCGTGTTGCCGCGTAGCTTGGACGACATCCAGGCCATGAAGCCCGGAGAGCTGATGGCGTTCTCCGGCAACGGCGGCGTGGGTTTGAACCTGGGCGTCGGAGTGCCGCTCTTGGTGGCCACGCCCACCGCCGGCGTGAGCTACAATCTGGTGCTGTCCGCGGGGCTGCGCACCCATCTCAGCGGCGAGATGGACGTGCAGCTGGTGCGCTTGGCGGGCGATCAGGTGGTGGTGGACGTCGGCGTGAACGACGCGCAGGTCAACAGTGCCTCGGTGGCGCTGTCCGACGGCTGGGGCGTGCAGGGGCTCTTGAAGAGCCAGGTCAGCCTCGGCGGTTACGACGTCGATCTCGGCAAGCTGGTGGAAAAGGCCCTGCAGAAGCAGATGAACGCGAAGCTGAGCTTCATCGCGGCGCGGGCGGCCAAGACCAAGATCAAGACCCGGCTGAGCGTCGCGCGGCTGCGCTTCTCGTTGAACGCTTCTGGGGATCGCACGGCCCTGGAACAAGCTTTGGCTCAGGCGCTGCGTGGTGATCTGCGTTTGGCGCAGGCCTTGTCGGCGCGCGGCGAGCCCGGCGTCATTGCGGAGTTCGATCTCTCTCGCTCCGGCGTGTCGGCCACGTCGAACGCCGGCATCGACATCTTCGGCATGAGCTTCTTCAAGAACGTGGAAGAAGGTCAGGGCTCGGTGGTGATCCAGACGCCCGGCGGCGCACGCACCCTGCTGTTCGATTCCTTGCAGCAGCAGAGCGGTTGGTTCTTCTCCTCGCACGGCTACAGCCGCGTCGGCCTATCGGGCCTGATCTTCGATCCCGAAAGCCCGATGGTGCCGGCCCAGGGCGAAGCCAACCTCTTCATGCAGCTGGAAGAGGGCGACGACTACATGGAGCGCGACAAGCTGCTCGACCATCTGGATGGTGTCATCCAGAGCTTGGGCGGCAAGGAAGCGTTGACGGCCATCGAGAGCAAGGGCAACGAGCTCGAGCGCTACGTCGTGCAGGCCTGTCCCAACAGTCAGGCCTTCGATCCCTGCCGGCTCTCGGTGCTGGACGATCCCAACGTAGTGAGCCTGCGAGCCGAAGGGGCGGCCGCGCTTCAGGCTGCCGTCTCGGGCCTCGAGCCCGCGGCGCAGGCGCTGGTGATGAAGTGCGGCACGCTGCGCCTCACCGCCCAGGCCACCTTGGAGCCCGCCGCCTCACTGGTCGGGCCGCCCAGCTCGGTGGTGGTCGACCTGCGCCTGGACGACCAAGCGCTCGGCCAGATGTTCTCGAACCGGAACGAGTACGAGCTGAAGAACGCGCTCACGGACTTCCTGCGCGCGGCCATGATCGACCGCGGCGCATCCGCTGCGGAGATCCAAGCGGCCCGCTCCCACATCCCCAGCGCGAAGGATGCGGCAGTCCTCGACAGCATGGCTGCGGAGTACAAGCTTCGCGCCGGCAACTACGAGAAGCTGATGGCTGCCGAGAAGGCCGTGATCGACAACATCGGTGCCGTGGGTCCCAAGACCGTGGAGCTGCGCTTCCCCGTGAATGCCCAGAACCGCCCGGACTACGAGAACGCCACGGCGGCGTCCCTGTCTCAGGCCCGCGCGCGTGAAGCCACGCAGCTCTTCGACCGATTGGTGCAGCTGTCGGACGGGCTCGAGCCGCTGGCCGAGCAGCCGGTGCTGTACGCGTTCTTGGCGCTCACGCCCCCGAGCTCGGCGGACGTGCGCGTGAACGTGCAGATGAGCACGGCGGACAGCTGGGCGCAGTCCTTCGAGCACTACAAGAAGGCGGGCTACGCCGGCTTCGACCAGTACGCCAAGGGCAGCGCCGTCGCGCCCATCGATGGCGGCCTGTTCGACGTGAACGCGCTCCTGAACGTCAAGCAGTAGCGGGGTCAGATCCCGTAGTCGCAGACTTGCGAAACATACAGGGCATCCACGGCCCAAGTGGAATGCATCACGCAGCCGAGGCCGTTCGCCGATCGGTCGTCTCGCTCCCAGTGGAGGCCCTCGCTGGGTGGACAAGCCACGTCTTCCGAGCGTACCCAATCTGCGGCCCCGAGCTCGCAGGTGGTGTCCGCGGGGGACGCCGCCAGCCCCAGGGTGGAGGCGTACCGTTCGGCTTCCTCTCGCGTGACGTTCCTCGCGTGGAGACGGTACACCGAGTAGTCCTGAAGCTCGGTTGACGCGAGCCGCGATACTTGCGCCGAGAGCGGCAGCTTCCAGTCCATGTCGCCTCCACCGTGAAGCGTGGCCAGAACGACGGCGGCGCCCAGCACTGCCGCGCAAATCCAGGCGCGCCCGCTCAGGGCAAGGCTTCGCCAAAGCGCGAGCACCAGCAGGGGCCCTTCGATGGCGGGAAGCACCAGCACCACCGCAACCGCTTCGTGCGGTCCGACCGTCGGATATTGGGGGTAGGCGAGGACGTCGATCACGCCGGTCGCGAGCAGCGCCAGCACGCCGACCGCCAGCAGTTGTCCGGCTCGTGTGAGTCGCCTCCAGCCCGTGCCCGACAGGTATCCCACGAGGGCCAGCCCGGGCAGAAAGACAGTGGCCGTGTGCAGGTAGAGCCTCCGACTCTCCGTGGACGGTGCCTGGAACCCGAACCAAACCTCTGCGGCGATAGCCAGGACGGGCCAAGCCAACACGGCGACCCAGAACAGAACGTTGGCTGCGATCAGTGTCCAGGGGTGGCCTTCACCCGAGTCCTCCACGCCGTGCGCCATTGGTAGTCACCGGCGCGGGGCACGGCGAGCGAGGATGATGTCGCGAGACATGGCGTTGGAGCCGACAGGGTAACCACGCGTCGGTCGGGCGCCATGACTCGTCCCTCGAATGGCGTCGACGCCATCACGGTTTGGGCTGGGGCGAAGCGGAGGTTGGCTGGAGCTTCCTGCGCACTTACTCTAGCGCCATGCAACACGGTTGGCCGCCCACCTGGATGCTGAGCACTGCTGCGGTTCGACCGATGACGCTCGAGCAATGGGCGGAGCTGCCCGAAGAGGAATCCGGCGAGTTGATCGACGGATTCCTCCTGGAGGAAGAAGTACCGGACCCGGTGCACGAGTTGGCGGTGGCTTGGCTGGTCGTACTGTTTGGAAACTGGCTTCGGGGCAAGGGCGGCTTCGTGTTTGGCTCCGAGGTGAAGCTACGCATCTCGCAAGAGCGCGGCAGAAAGGCCGACGTCGTGGTCTACTTGCCGGGTAGACCGCCTCCGCCGCGTCGCGGGCTTCTGACGGAACCGCCGGACGTGGTGGTGGAGGTCGTCACTCCGACGCCGCGAGACGAGCGTCGCGACCGTGTCGAGAAGATGAACGACTACGCAGCGCTGGGGGCGAGATTCTACTGGTTGCTCGACCCAGCGTTGGGCAGCCTCGAGATCTTTCAGGTCTCGGAGCAAGGGCGCTACGCCAAGGTCGTCGGCGCGACCGCCGGTTCCATCGAACCAGTTCCTGGCTGCGCAGGTCTGAGTCTCGACTTGGACGAGCTCTGGCGCGAGTTGGATCGTCTTGGCCCCGATGACTGAAGGCTGCGCCGCGTGGTTCCGCGCCGAGCCAACATTCAAATGATCAGCGAGTAGCTCGTACGCTACTGGTCGTCGTTGGCGTCGGAGGGAGCGCTGCCAGTGCCGGCGGCTCCGCCGTTCGCGTCCACAGCGGCGTCGCTGCTTCCGCCGGAACTGCTGGACGCAGCGTCGCTCGGGTTACCGCCGGACCCGCCGGAGGCTCCGTCGTTCAACACCCCGCCGGCGCCACCGACGGACAAGCACGGCCCGGGCCTGCTTTCTCCACAGGCCGCGGCACCCAGGGCGGCGAGGCCCGCGGCGATCAGCCGGGCACGGCGAGCGAGGATGATGTCGCGAGACATGGCGTTGGGCCGACAGGGTAACCACGCGTCGGTCGGGCGCCAGCGTCTCCATGCCTGTCCTCGCTCGCCGTTCAGGCCACACCCCGTACTCGCAGGCTTGCAAGAACTACAGCGCTTCCACGGCCCAAGTGGAATGCACCACGCAGCCGAGGCCGTTCGCCGATCGGTCGTCTCGCTCCCAGTGGAGGACTCGCTGGTTCACAGGTCGCCGCACGCGAAGCAACAACCAAATGAACAGGGCTGGGTCAGGGCATGCAGCAGAACGTCTGGGCGCCGGTGGCGCTCACGCTGCCGCTCAGCGTGCTGGCGCTGGGGGTGCAGCTGACGCTCGGCTTGGCTGCGGCGTACTTCATCGAGCAGAAGCCGTGGCTTCCGCAGCTGGCCATGGAGGTCGTGCTCGACGGCACGCCCATGCAGCCCGCTCCATTGTTGTAGAACGAGAGCGTTCCCGCGCTGCAGCCGCCCTTTGGCGTGCCGCAGCTGCAGGCGGAGCACTCGCGGGAGTCGGAGACGCCCGTGTAGAACAGGTGCTTTTCCGAGTATCCGGTGGTCGGACATGCCGTGTCGCCCAGCACGTAGATGCACATGCTCGAGCCGCTGGGCTTCGAGGGCAAACAAGTCTCGCCGCTCCCGCACAGCCCCGCGGTGGAGCTCGTCTGGCACGCGCGTGCTTCGGTTGCCCAGCTGGGCGTTGGCAGCGTGTGGGCCGGCTTCGGAGTGCAGGGCCCGGCGCTCAACGTGGACGTGGCGCGCACGTTGGTGCTGACGCAGATGGCGGGGAGACTGAAGCACTCCCCGTCCTTCACTGTCCAAATCTGCCCGGTCACCGGTGTCGTGCACACGCCGTTGCCGTAGCCGCCCACGCTCGCCGAGGAGCAGGTCGCACCGGTGGGCGGGTCGCAGGCGCACGAGCAGCTCGACGTGCCTGCGTCGAGATCTCCGTGGACCACGTCTGTCGCCAAGGCCGAGGTCGGATAGTCACCGGCACACGCGGCCGGCGCACCGGTGGCGACGTTGAGCGCTACCGGCCCGAGCCAGCCCTGAGGTGCACCGGGCAAGCACTGCTTGCCCAGCGCGGCGCACTCCGTACTGGCGGCGTCCGGATCCTCGCCGGAGTCTGCGTCGCTGCCGCTATCGCCGGCGTTCGCGGCGACACCGGCGGTGCCGGCAGCTGCAGCGAAGCCGCCATCGCTGCTTCCGCCACCCCCAGGGTCGTTTGGGTCTCCCTTCAAGTCGTCCAGGCTCGAGAACACGGTGCACGCCGCGAGGCACCCGGCGGCAGCGAACGGCAGTAGTCCGAGGATCCCCTTCACGACGAGACAACCTAGCCGCCGCCCTCGTCCAGCGTTACTCGCCCCGCACTCCGCCGTAACCTCCCGTGAACGCGGCCGATTTCCCGCGGCTGCGGGAGAGTGCTCGCGGCTTCAGATCACGATCCGCGATCTGAAGCAGCAGCTTCGTGTTCGCGCTGCGCGCCAGGGCGTCTCGATGCATGCAAGGACTCTCGCTTCGGACATTGGTTTGTCGCTGCGCCGCGGAAACAGCGCGTTCGGACGTCGCGGCTCACAACACGCGGAGCGGCCGGCGGACCCAGCGAAGGGCGTCCTGGGTGCACTTCATGCGGAGCGCGCGATAGTACGCTTCGGACTTCTTGCGGCTCTCCGGTGTTTCGGCCTTGCCGAGGGGTTTCGTCAGGCGGCCGCTGCAGAGCTCCGGGACCTCGTAGCCGGACACCGCGGCGGCGCTCATCAGGGCTTCGACGACGCGCGCGTCGTTGGTGTTCGGTGCCTTCTTGCGGATGACCCAGCGCAGGATGACTTTGGAGTGCTGCTGGGAAAGCCCGCGCAAGATGGCCGCTGCGGTCTCGTCCGCGGCCCCGGCCTGCTTCGCGGCATCGCCGTAGAACCACTCCGACAGTACCGGGATGCTGCGCCTCGGATAGCGACGGGCCAGCGCCTCGAGCAGCCGCGGCTGGGAATGCTCGCTCTCTTTCAGCGCGTCGAGCAGCATTCGCTGCCCGTCGTCGTAGGGAACCAGCTCCACGATCCCCACGGCGAGCTCCGCTCGCAGCCCGTCTTGTTCGCAGCACTGCTTTTGCTCCCACAGGGCAAAGAGTGACGCCGCATGCTTCGCTTCGAATATGTGGACGGCCCGGCCGAGCACCGTAGCGGCGAAGCGCGCATAGCCCGCCGGGACCTGGAGCTCCGGAAACGACTCTTCCCTGCGCAGCAGGCGGAGGATGCGTTCGGGGCCGACGTTCGTCTTGGCGACGGCATCGAAGATGGGCCAGGTATCGTCCGAAAGTACGTCCGGCTCTTGGGCGACGACGCGGAACAAGAGCTCGGGGCTGTGCCGGCGCAGCTGATCCACCAGGCTCTTGGGGGCGGGGCGCGTGGTGCCCAGGGTCTTTTGCCAGTAGTCGACGGTGTTCTTCGGATCGCCGTGGGTTTCGATCCATGCCTGCGCATCCTGAGCGCTTTGGAAGCGCTCCGACGTGATGCGCGAGAGCGCTTCCAGGCACTGAGCGCCCAACGTCTCCTCGCTCCACGCCACGGGGTAGCAGCGTTGGGCCAGCTGCCCGACGATCACCGTTGGAAACACGCCTGCCGGCTCGTTCGAATACAGGCAGCGGGACAAGCGCGAGACGTCTTGGACGTCGAGCGCTCGAGAGAGCCAAAGGGCCGCGACGGCGTGGACCGCCGGGGTTGCGGGAGCGTCCAGGATCGCGCGTAGCTCCGCCGCGTGGCGGGCGTCGGCGTGTCCTGGCCACGCGCGCTGATACGCCTCGGGCAGCTCCCCGAGACAGCACGAATCCGTGCAGCCTCGACGTGCCGCCACGTGGTTCAGGAGGGCCTCGACACCGTCTGCGTCGAGCGATGCGCGGGCTTCGGTCACCACCTTTGCAGTGGCCATGGGCGCAGGCGTGGCAGCAGGCGCCTTGGGCGGCGGACCGCCACACGCTGCGATCAAGATCACGAGCGATAGTGCCCGGCGTGGCATGTCCGCCATGGTAGCGCGCGACGTCTGGTCGGCACACCGCCGACGACGCGGTGCGCCGGCGTGCCGCGTGGTTCCGCGGCGAGCCGACATCCTGATGACCTGGCTGCTTTGGGTGTGGCGATTGTGCGCGAAAAAGCGATGGGCGCGACGCGGGGGCGGCGATGGTGTAAACAAAAAGACGCGCTTTTGCGCGCTACGATGAGAGAGCGGAAGACCACCGTGCGGGATCTGATGGGCGCCATGAAGCGCGCCCTGGGAGAGCGGCGTCGGCGTGTATGGATGGGCACGCGTCGCGCGCACATCGAGGTGCGTCAGCTCGGGGCGGACGAGCTCGCGCGGCTCTCGGAGCGGCTGTCGGTGGACGTGGCGCAAGCACCGTCCGTCAATTGGGTGGAGCTCAATCCGCACACGCGGCGTCTGGTGTTCGACTTCGAGCCCGGCGTTGGCGAAGCGGAGCTCTTGCGCTTGGTGGAGGACGCCGAGGCGAGCCTCCAGATCGACAACGCTGGTTTCGACGACGAAGCGCCGCCGCATCCCGCGGACGAAGACGCCGCGGAGCGGCTCTTGTTGGAGCTGCTCACGGACAGCGCGGGGTTCGTGCTGGGCGGCGGCCTCAAGCTGTCGCTGCTCCGGCCCTCGTCCCTGGCGGGCAGCGTGGCGGCGGTGACGGCCATCGTGCGGGGCGCACCCAAGCTGCGCAAAGGGCTGGACGAGCGCTTCGGTCGAGAGCGGGCGGATCTAGGCATGAACATGCTGGCGGCCACGGCCTATGGCCTGGCGCAGCGGCCGTTCTCGTCCCTGGTGGACGTGGCTCACAAGGCGTCCTTGCTGCGCGAGAACCGAGCGCAGCGCGGGGTGTGGGAGAGCCGCGAGCCGGACCTGTGCGCCGAGCCGCAGGAGCACACGCCGCGGCGGGCGGAATCGCGTCCGGTGCCGCTGCCCCGCGGGCCCATCGAGGAGTACGCGGACCGCGCGTGGCTCGTGTCCTTGGCGGGCTTCGGGGTGAGCTTCCTCACCACGCGCAGTGCGCAGCGCGCGGTTGCGGCGCTGTTCGGTGGCTTGCCGAAGCCGGCACGTCTCGGGCGTGACGTGTTCGCCGCGGAGCTCGGGCGCGCGCTGGCCGCGCGGCGCGTGCTGGTGATGGACGCGACGGTGCTGCGGCGCCTCGATCGCATCGACTGCCTGGTGCTCACGGCGGATCTGGTCACGCGCGATCGCTTCGACGTGGGTGAGATCGTGACGGACGGCGAGCTCGCGCTGGTGAGTGCGAAGGAGCGGGTGGCGGCGCTCCTGGATCCGGAGCAGCCCGTCGAGATCCAACACGACGACGGCTGGACGTTGGGGCCCGCGCGGCGCATGGACGTCTCCGTGGGGGACGAGCTCGCGGCCCGGGCGGACGAGCTCAGTCATCGCGGTGCGCTGGTGCTGTCGCTGGCCAAGGACGGTCGCGTGCGGGCAGTGGTGGAGCTCCGCATCGTGCCGCAGACGGGCGTGGAGGAGCTGATCAGCGCCGCGCACGAGGCGGACATGCGAGTGGTGGTCGCCACGGACGACGACTCCGTGCTCGAAGGTCTGAACGCCGACGACACCATTCCCGCAGGGCCGGCGCTGGAGAGCGGCGTGCGCCGGTTGCAGCGCGAAGGGCGTGCCGTGTTGCTGGTGGCGGCGGCGCCGCTCCGCGGCATGGAGGCGGCGGACTGCGCGGTGGGCCTGGTGCGTCCGAAGGAGAACACGCCGTGGGCGGCGCATCTCTTGTGCGAGAGCGATCTGTCCGACGTGCGCTTCATCCTGCAAGCGTGCGTGGCGGCCAAGCGCGTGGCGAAGCAGAGCGTGAACGTGGCGCTGGGCGCCGCCACCGTGGGAACCCTCGTGAGTGCCGGCGGGGTGCTGCCGATGACCACGCGGCGCATCATCGGCGTGGTGAACATGGCCACGCTGGTCGCCATGGCCAACGGTGTGCGCACCTCCGCCGCGCTGGAGCGCCGTGCGCTGCCGGCGCCGCGCGATCGTACGCCGTGGCATGCGCTCGATGCCCACGGCGTGTTGGAACGCCTGGGCAGCTCGAGCCGCGGGCTCACTCGCGGCGAGGCGCAGTACCGCTACCGTCCCGATCCCAACGAGAAGCCCGCACTGGTGGAGCTGGGCGAAGCGATCTCCGACGAGCTGTTCAATCCCCTCGCGCCGCTGCTCGCCGCTGGCGCGGGGCTCTCCGCGGTGGTCGGTTCCTTGGCGGACGCCACCATGGTGGGCGGCGTGGTCGTGCTCAACGCGGTGGCCGGCGGCGTGCAGCGCTTCCGTACGGAGCGCGCCATTCGCGATCTGTCGCGCACCTCTCGGCGCAAGGCGCTGGTGCGGCGGGGCGGGGAGATCCGCCAGGTGGACGCCACGGATCTGGTACGCGGCGATGTGGTGCTGTTGAGCGCTGGGGACGTGGTGCCGGCGGACTGCCGCGTGCTGGAAGCGGAGTCCCTGGAGGTGGACGCCTCCAGCCTGACCGGCGAGTCGCTGCCGGTGAAGAAGTCTGCGGCGCCGAGCTTCGACCGCGAGGTGGCGGATCGCAGCAGCATGCTGTTCGAGGGCACCAGCGTGGCCTCGGGGCGCGCCGTGGCGGTGGTGGTGGCCACCGGGGACGCGACGGAAGCGCGCCGCAGCGGGCCCGCGCCGGCGGTGGATCCGCGGGCCAGCGGCGTCGAGCAGCGCCTCGGCACCATCATCGACTTGACGGCGCCCATCGCGCTGACGGCGGCGTCGGGCTTGGTCGGCGCGGGGCTCCTCCGCGGCCGCAAGCTGAGCGACGTGCTGGGCGCCGGCGTGAGCCTAGCCGTCGCGTCGGTGCCCGAAGGCTTGCCGCTGATCGCGACGGCCGCGCAGCTCGCGGCGGCGCAGCGGCTCAGTCGTCGCGGTGCGTTGGTGCGCAATCCGCGCAGCATCGAAGCGCTGGGGCGCGTGGATCTGCTGTGCGTGGACAAGACCGGCACCGTGACGGAGGGCCGCATTTCCCTGGGCGCCGTCACGGACGGTACGACGGAAGAGCCCACCACGGATCTCACCGGCGCGCGGCTCCGGGTGCTGGCGGCGGCGATGCGCGCCACGCCGGATCCGCGTCTGTCCGTCGGCAGCTTCGATCCCACGGACGCCGCGCTGGTGCGTGCCGCCCAGGAGCTGGCGATCACGCCGGCCTACGGCACGGATGCGTGGCAGCGCGCGAGCGAGCTGCCCTTCGAGGCCGAGCGCGGCTACCACGCGGTGACGGGGCAGTGCGGCTCGGACACCTGGCTCAGCGTGAAGGGAGCGCCGGAGGTCGTGCTGCCGACGTGCTCCGGATGGATGCGCGATGGCTCGCGGCGACCGCTGGACAGCGAGCAGCGGGAAGAGCTCGGTCGCGTCGCTTCGGAGCTGGCGCGGCGCGGGCTTCGGGTGCTGGCCGTGGCGGAGCGCGCGGTCGGACCCGACGACCGCCTCGATCCGAGCCGCCCCGTCGGGCTCGCGTTCTCCGGTTTCCTGGCCTTCAGCGATCCCGTGCGCCCCTCGGCGGCCGCCGCCCTCGCGCGGCTGCGCACCGCCGGCGTGGAAACCATCATGATCACCGGGGACCACCCGAGCACGGCGGAGGCCATCGCCACGGAGCTTTCGCTGCTCAACGGCAAGGGGCAGCTCACCGGTGCCGAGCTCGCCAACATGAACGAAGAAGAGCTCGATCGCCGCGTGCGCAAGGTCGCGGTGTTCGCGCGGCTCACGCCCTCCCAGAAGGTCCGCGTGGTGCGGGCGCTGCAGCGGGCCGGGCGCTGCGTCGCGATGGTGGGGGACGGCGCCAACGACGCGCCGGCCATCCGTCTGGCGAACGTGGGCATCGCCATCGGCGAGCACTCCACCGCCGCTGCCCGCGGCGCGGCGGACGTGGTGCTCACGGACGAGCGCATCGAGACGCTGGTGGACGCCATCGTGGAAGGCCGCGCCATGTGGGCCAGCGTTCGGGATGCCGTGAGCATCTTGGTCGGCGGTAACCTGGGCGAGATCGGGTTCACTTTGAGCGCCGGCTTGATCGACGGGCGACCGCCGTTGAACGCGCGGCAGCTGTTGCTCGTGAACTTGCTCACGGACGTCGCGCCGGCCATGGCCATCGCGCTGCGCCCGCCGGATACGGAGACCTTGGAGGCCTTGGCGCAGGAAGGTCCCGACGCGTCCCTCGGAGAGCCGCTGGGGCGCGACATCGCCTCTCGTGCGTTGGTCACCACCGCGGGCGCCGGCGCAGCGTGGCTGGCGTCACGCTTCCTGGGTAGTCGCGAGCGCGCGTCCACCGTGGGTCTGCTCGCGCTGGTGGGCACGCAGCTCGGACAGACGCTGGTGAGCGGTGGCTTCAGCCGTCCGGTGGTCGCCACCAGCGCGCTGTCCGCCGCCGCTCTCGCGCTCACCGTGCAGATGCCGGGACTGAGCCACTTCTTCGGCTGTCGCCCGCTGGGCCCCGTGGGTTGGGCCACCGCCGTGGGCGCCTCCACCTTGGCGACGGCGGCCGCCGTGACCTATCCCGAGGCCGTCACCCGCGTGGCTCGTCGCCTGCGTCTGGCAAAGGTGATCCCTGCGCAGGATCCCGCGCAGCTCCACGCCAAGGGCTGATGGCCAAGAAGGCCTTCAGCAGGAACGCCTGGGGCCTGCTGATCAGCGGCATTGTGGTGGTGTCGGCGCCGGTGATCGGTCTGTTGGTCACGGTCTTGTTCCTGCGCGGTGCCTTCGACGCCACTGGTGGCACCAGCATTCCGCCATCCGACAAGGCGCGGGTCCTGGCGGAAGGTATCTCGAACGCCATGAACGGGACGGCCATTGGCATCGGCGTCGCGATCCTCGCGATGGTGCCCACGGTGTTCTTTCTCGTGCGGCTATTGCGCGAGCGTCGCGAAAACCGCTGAATCGGGCGCCGCACGATTCAGAACAGGAAGCCCAAGGTCACCGGCACCGTAGGTTCGAGCATGAAACTTGTGAAGGCATCGGGATTGGTGGTGGGAGCTTGCTTGGTGGCTGCGCTCGGCGCGTGTAGCAGCGACGACAGCGGTGGCGGCAGTGCTGCTGGGGGCAGCGCGGGTAGTGGCGCCAGCGCAGGGACGAGCAGCGGCGGCACTGCTGGTTCGGGAGGCAGCGCGGGGGCGAGCACCGGCGGGGCTGCCGGCTCGGGAGGCAGCGCGGGGGCGAGCACCGGCGGGGCTGCCGGAGCGGGAGGCAGCGCGGGGGCGAGCACCGGAGGCGCCGCCGGAGCGGGAGGCAGCGCAGGAGCGGGCACCGGCGGGAGCGCTGGAGCGGGAGGCAGCGCGGGGGCGGGCGGCGCGGGAACCTGCGCCAACGAGTCCACGAAAGCCCAGTGCGACGCGTGCTGCAAGACGACGAACCCCAGCGGCCCAGCGGCAATGACCGGGCACATCGCGGCGTGTCTGTGCAAGTCCGAGTTCTGCTCGTCTTCGTGCACGGCGTTCTGCAGCAGTCACGACCAGGCGGATTTCGACCAGACGTGCGAGACCTGCTACGGCTCCACGTTCAGCACGTCGTCGTACCAGCAATGCTTCTTGGCAGAAGACGCCAAGTGTCAGGCCGACGCGACCTGCGCCGCCTACAGCGCCTGCATCACGAGCTGCATGAACTTGCCGTGAAGCGTTTCGCGTGCGCCGAGCCTTGGCTCAGCGCGCGGAAAACGTCACCCAGAATACCGGTCCGTTGGGGGCTGAACCATTCGCTCGCGTTCGCTCGCGGGTGCAGCGATCGAGGGCCTCGACCAACACAACTTGGTGTCGAGGTGCGGATCCGTCGGATGGACGGTTTCTTCGCTTTCCACCACGCTGCCCCGCTTCCACAGCAGTCGGAACCCGGATGACCCCGGCTGGGACGCCGCTCTCGCCGACGTTCGCTCCGCCGAGTCGTCCCTCAGCGGGCGCCTGCGGGTGAACGTTCCCGTGGTGTTCGGTCGTCGCTTCGTGGTGCCGGTGGTGGCAGAGCTGCTCACGCGGCACCCGCGGCTCGCGGTCGACCTGGTGTTCGACGACCGCTACGTAAACCCGGTGGACCAAGGCTTCGACGTAGTGGTGCGGATCGGAGTGCCGGTAGACTCGTCCCTCACGAGTCATTCCCTGGGTCAGTCCACCCGCACGTTGGCAGCCGCACCCAGTTACATCGCCGCTCACGGCAAGCCGAAGGCGCCGCGGGATCTCGCTCGGCACCAGTGCTTGGTGCACACCGAGCTCGGTGCCAGTGCGGTGTGGAGCTTCAAGAAGAGCGGAAAGAGCCACCGTGCTTCGGTACGGGGGCGCATTTCGGCCGACAACAGCGAGGCGACCCTGGCTCTGGCGCGCGCCGGTCATGGCATCTGCTTGCTGGCGTCCTGGTTGCTACAGGATGACGTGCGCGACGGGACCCTGGTGCCGCTGCTCTCCGGCTACGCGCCGCCGTTGGCGCCCATCCGAGCGCTGACGCCGCCAGGGCGACAGATACCGCCCCGCGTGCGGACGTTCATCCAGGCGCTTCGCGAGGTTACCGCGGCGGACCGACAGCAGAAGACGGCACTTATGTAACCCTCCCCAAATTTGGCCGTGCCGCGGGGTCTGTGTGCATCAGCGTCGGCATGCAGCACAAGCTCATCGCCCTCGCGTCCGTATCCCTGCTCGCCGTCGCCTGTGGTGCCGCGAGCGCTCCCGCCGGCAAGAGCGCCGACGACGCCGCCTCGGAAAAGAAGCCTGCCGCAGCGAAGACGGAGAAGTCTTCCGAGCTGGCGGAGAACGTGGATTTCGACGAGCCCGAACGGGTGGCACCGCTGGCCAGCCGTGACGTGGGCGATTTCTTCGTGCACCGCTTCAGCGGCAGCTTCAGCGACAAGCCGATGACCTTGTCGGAAGAGGTGGTGGCCAAGAAGGGCAACCTGATCGTGATCGACTACACGCTGGAGCAGGGGGGCAAGCAGTCGCGTCTGCGCGTCACCCACGACGCCGGCTCCGATCGCGTGCTTCGCGTTCTCGAGATGCAGGGCGACAAGGAGCTTCCCTCGGACATCCAGGCCTACGAGGCCATGATGGAGAAGACGCTCTTCATTCCGGACGAGAACGAGAAGCAGCTCGGCCAGGAGAAGACGACCTGCCTGGTGGGTGAGAAGGAGCTCGACTGCGAGAAGACGAGCTACGAGGTGCGCGTTGGCGACAAGACCGCCACCTTCGTGGTGACGCACTCGAACCAGATCGAGGACCGTGACGTCGCCGGGGAGATCTCCACCAAAGATGGCAAGATCATCTACAAGGCGGAGCTGGTGGACATGGGCCACGGCACGCCCAGCGGCGTCGCGTCCCGCTGAGTCGACGCCGAAAAACCGAGGCCGGTGCCACGTCGCGCCGGCCTCGCACGCGTGGTAGCGTCGGCGCCCCATGAAGTGGGTCCGCGCGGCGGCGCTCATGACTCTGGTGACTGCGAACGCGTCGGCGCAGCCGACGGGCACTCTGCCTCCGGTGGAGGAAACACCGGCGGAGCCTCCGCAAACGGAGCCGCCCGCACCGCCTCCGGATGCGAGCGCGCCGGCGCCCGCTCCGCAGCCGCAGTCGCAGCCGCAGCCGGTCTACTATCCCGCACCTCGCCTGCCACCCCCGCCGCCGCCACCTCCGCCGCCGCGTCCGCGCAGCGTCTCCATCACTTTCTCGCCCATCCATCTGCTGTTGCCGGTGCTCGAGGGCGAGGTAGAGGTTCGTCCGGTGGATCACTTCGGGGTCGCGGCGCTGGTGGGTTACGGAACCGTGACGGCGTCGGATGGTCTCGGCAACGACTACCGCTTTCACGCGCTGGAGCTGGGCGGCCAGTTGGTGGCGTACCCGATGCACGAGTTCGATGGTCTCCAGCTGGGAGCCGAGATCTTGTACGTCAAGGTCGACAACAGCGACGACCCGGCTCAGGACGTTCGCGGTGTGGCGGAGGGGCTCGCCCTGGGACCGATGGTCGGATACAAGCTGCTCACCTCGAGCGGCTTCACCTTCGTTGCCCAGGGCGGCTTCGAGTACGTGGCCTACGATGCCCAGGCGAACGACTCCACCGGCAACAGCTCCAGTGGTAGCGACAACCGCCTGATCCCGCTCTTGAATCTGAACTTGGGCTGGTCCTTCTGAACATGAAGCGCGGAGCGACGCCTCGGAAGTCGGTGCGCCTCGCGGTGGTGGGGGACGTGCATCTGCGTTGGAACGACGCGGATGTGGAGTACTTCGACGACTCCGACTACGACGCCGTGATCTTCGTCGGCGACATCGGGAGCTATCGCCACAAGCACACGCTGGAGGTAGCGCGCTCCATCTCGCGCTTGAGGAAGCCGGCGCTGTTCGTGCCCGGCAATCACGATGGCGTGGTGGCGCCGCAGCTCTTGGCTGAAGTACTGCGCAACGACGTGGCCGTGTGGCTCATGAGCCCGCTGCAGCCGCACCTGTTCGAGCAGCTGTCGGGCGCTCTAGGGGACGTGACCGCGGCGGGCTACAGCCACCACCGTGTGGGGGACGTGACGCTGATCGTGGGGCGACCGCATTCCATGGGCGGCAGCTACATCGCCTATGCGCCCCTCATCGAACGGCGCTACGGCATTCGCAGCATGGAGGAGTCGGCGGCGCGGCTGAAAGCGCTGGTGGACCAGACCGGCGACGAACGCATCGTGTTCGTGGCCCACAACGGCCCCACGGGCCTCGGCCAGCACCGCACGGACATCTGGGGTTGCGACTTCAAGCCGGGTGCGGGGGATTTCGGCGACGCGGATCTGGAGCAGGCCGTGGCCTACGCCATCGAGAAGGGCAAGACCGTGCTCGCCGTCATCGCGGGGCACATGCACCACAGGCTGAAGGGTGGGGGCGAACGCGAGTGGCGCAAGAACCGCGACGGCGTCTTGTACGTGAACGCCGCTCGCGTGCCGCGCATCTTCCGGCGGGAGCGCAAGAAGCTCCATCACCACGTGCGCGTCACCGTGCTCAGCGATCACGCCACGGCGGAAGAAGTGCTGGTTCCGGAGTAGTCAGGCGCTGAGCGCATTCCTCAGCCGCTCGAACTGCTGCCGCTCGTCGGGATCCACCTCGCCGTCGATGTAGATCAGCGCGCGCACGGACTCGATGAACGCGCGGCGGTGCTCCGGCGGCACCAGGCTGGGGTCCACCTCGCCCGGGGCCGGCGCCACGTGCAGCCACTGCTCCACCTGCTCGCGCTCGTCCGCGCCGAGCTCCAGCTTGTGGGCGAGATGCTCGACGAAGCGCCGTTCCGCATCGCGGATCTCGAGGTCCGTCCACGCAAAGGCACACACGAACTTCATCAGGAGCAGCCGGTGTTCGGGCGACAGAGCTTCGAGCATGGGCGGATCGTATCGTCTGCCCGCCGGGCGTGTGGGGGTTTTTGTCGGTCCGCCGCGAAAACTCGATGACGTCAGCTCCACAGGCGCTCGGCAACGTTGCGCAGATCCGCGAGGGCGCACATGTCGCGGGAAAGCTCGGCGACCGTCGCGTGCTCGACGCCCGGCGGCAGCTCGTTCCGGAGCTTCTGCCACAGAGCGCGTTCGTCGCGCGCCCGCGCGAGGGCGTCGGCGTGGGCGCGGCGGAGCCAGGCGCTCGCTTCGCTCTCGCCCAGCTCCGCCAGCAAGCTCTCGGCGCGCGCCTCCGCGCCGCCGGGCTCGATCGAGCCCGGCAGCGCGTGGGCGCGGTTCTCGATCACGCCCGCGAGACGGATGCCCAGCTCGTCCAAAGCTCCGCGCAGGGCGCCACTCTCGGTGAGGCTCTGCGGCGTGGGCGTCGTGACCAGTAGGAACGCCGTGCCCGGCGCCGAGAGCAGGCTCCGCGCGGTCCGCGCGCGGCGCTGCACGTCGCTCCGCAGTTCGTCGAAGGCGGCAAAGAAGCTTCGCAGCTCCGAGAACGTCCGCCGCCCGGTGGCGCGCTCGAGGCTCCGCACCACGAAGCGCACGGCGCGCCCCGCGTGCCGCGGTGCCTCCGTGAGCCAGTGCGACAGCTCCGGCGAGAGAAAGCGATCGATGCGCTCCGGCGCGCGCACGAAATCGAGGGCATGCGCCGCGGGCGGCGTGTCGAGCACGACGACGTCGTACTCGCCGGACTCCGAAAGCCGGCACAGCTCCTCGATGGCGACGTACTCGATGGCGCCGGAGAACCGCAGGGACAGCTCGCGATAGAACGGATTGTCGATGATGGCGTCGCGCACGCGGGGGGACGGTGCGTGGCGTGCGATGAACGCGTCCCAGGACCGTTTCTGATCGAGCATGGCCGCGTGCAGGAAGCCGTCCGCGCCGGAGATGCGCTCGGGCTCGGAGCCCAAGCGCGGGAGACCGAGGGCGCGACCGAGGGCACGGGCCGGATCGATGGTGAGCACCATGGCGCGGCGTCCGCGGGCCGCCGCGCCGACGGCCAGCGCTGCCGCCAGCGTCGTCTTGCCGACGCCACCGCCGCCGACGCAGACGACCAGGCGACTTCCGTCCACGACCTGGCCAATGCTCATGCGACGACCTCCGTGAGCCGGCGCGCGAGCACTGGGACGGGATCGCCGACCACGCGCGGCAGCCGCAGCGGAGTGACGTCCGTGGCGCGGTGGAGCCGCGCGAGGCTCTGCTCTTGGATGTCGGCCCAGCCGAGGGCGTGCTGGGCGGTGACCAGGAGCTGATCGCGGGTGGCCGAGGGCGAATGCGCCGCGAGGCGCGCGAGCAGCCGCTCTGCGCCGGCGGGAGGCACCTCGCGGCACAGGTTGGCGATGACGACTCCGACGGGGAGACCGAGCTCGCGCAAGTGGGCCACGCTCTCCGCTGCTTCGGCGACGGGCATCTCCTCCGGGGTCGCCACGACGTGGATGGCGGTCTGTGCCGGGTCCGCCAACAGCGCGTGGACGCGCTTCGACTCGCGGTGCACCCGACCCGAGCGGAAGGTGTCAGCCGCCGCGGCGGGCATGCGCAAATGCGCGAGGGCATGCCCCGACGCGCCGGCGTCCACCACGACGACGTCCCAGTCCTTCTGGAGCAACAGCTCGTCCCGCACTTTCCCGATCGCCATCAGCTCGCGAAGCCCGGGCGCCGCGGCGACGAAGGCGCGGTACAGCGGATGGGCGAACACGGCGTCGAGCAGCGCGCCGAGGCGCACCACGCGCTCGAGGTACTCCGCGAGGGCCGCGGCGCCGTCGAACCAGGTGATGCTCACGCCCGAGGGCGTGCGCACCACCTGGCCCGCCGCCTCGAAGCGTGCGCTCGAGCTCCGGGCGAGGCCGCCCGGAGCATCGAGCTCGATGGCGAGAACGCGCTTGCCGTGGCGGGCCGCCGCCACGGCAAGCGCGGCGCTCACCGTCGATTTGCCCACGCCGCCCTTGCCGAGCACGAAGTGCAGGCGCGCCGCCATCAGCCGACCAGGAGCACTCCGAGAGCGGCACCAACGGCGAGCAACACGAAGGACAAGAGCGTCGCTTGCTGCGCCGGGACGAGCCGCTCCGCAACGTCCGGAAAGCGCAGCACCCGGCGCGCTGCCCGGAGCGCCAACGGCGCGCCGATGAGCGCGCCCCAGATCCCGAGCGGCAACCCCAGGAACGGCAGCACCACCACGCCCAGCCAGGTGATCGCCAAGAGCGCCGCGAAGGCCTTCGCCGCGCGCGCGTGGCCCAGCACCACCACCAGGGTGCGCTTGCCCGCGGAGGCGTCCGCCCGCGCGTCCGGCAGCTCGTTGATCCACAAGAACGCCGTGATCGCGAGACCCAGCGGGATGGACGCCAGCAGCACGTCTGCGCTCACGGTGTGGCGCTGCACCAGGTACGTGCCCGCGGCGATGATCGGCCCGTACGCGAGGCCCACGGCGACCTCGCCGAGCCCGCGGTAGGAGAGCTTGAGTGGGGGCGCGTGGTAGAAGAACGCCAGCGCCATTCCCGCGACGCCCAGCCAAAAAACCAAAGGCTCGCGATAGCCGACAATCAAGAGGCCTGCGACGGTCGCGAGCACGTAGAACACGCCCGCCACGACGGCGAGCTGGCCGCGCGACATGAGCCGGTCCACCAGCACCCGCTTGCCACCGCTGAAGGGCGTGCGTTCGTCGTCGCGCAGGGCTTGGTCGGTTCCCGAGTCCCAGTCCACGATCTCGCCGGAGGCGTTCTTGGCAGCTTCCACACAGAAGATGCCGAGCACCGTGATCGCGAGCCAGCCCCAGGAGATGGCGCCGTCGTAGCCGGCCAGCGCGGCGCCCAGGATCATGGACGCCACGGACGCGAGGGTGATCTTGGGATCCGCGATGCGCCAGATCCCGCGCCACAGGTCGCGGTCGAAGGGCGGAACATGGGTTCGTAGGGTTTCTGCGGTCATGCCACACCTCCTACAGAAGAACGCGGGTGAGGCCCCACACCACGGCGGGCACCACGACGTTGTCGCTGCTCTTGGGGGACAGCGCTTCGGCGACGGCAGCGCTCGCTCCAAGCAGCACGACGCCCACCACGCCGACGTGCACGCCGAAGCGCGCGGATGCGATCAGCACGCCCAGCGCCGCGGCGACGAGCACGGCCAGAGATCCCTCCAGGCTCTTCTCCTTGGCGCCGGGCACGCGAAAGTGATGCTTGCCGAAGCGCCGGCCGATGGCGCCACCCACACCATCCCCCAACGACAGCGCGAGGAGCCCCGCCGCCGCGGGAAACGGGCCGAGCCAGAACGCCGCCAAGGTGAGGGCGGCGTACGAACCCGTGTAGCCCACCAAGCCGTCGAAGCGTTCGTCGGCATCCGACACACTGCTCACGAAGGCGCGCGCCCAACGGTTGTGCAGCCGCGGCACCAACGACACCACCAGCAGCGCGACGAAGGGCAACAGCACCGGCGCGACGCTTCCGCGCCACTCCGGCCAACCCAACACCCAGACGCCGGTGCCCACGTGCAACAGGTCGCGCACGTAGGTGGTGCGCACGCCGAGCTGGGCGAGCAGCAAGCAGCCGCCGATGCCGATGGACAGCACCGCGAGCCACACGACGAGCCAGCCCAGATCCGTCATGCCGCATCCAGCACGACCGCGCGTGCTGCCTCCAGGTGGCTGCGAATGGCGGCTACCGCTTCCATTGCGGAGCAGGCCGAAAGCTCCGTTCCGATGCCGCGACCGCCGGCGCCGTCGCCACACAGGAACAAGCCCGGCACCGGCGTCGTCACCGGCAACCGGTCGCTGCCCACTTGCCCTGGGAGCTGACCGTTGCAGATGGCGGCTCTGTTGCTCTTGCCCATCCATCCGGCAATGGACGGCACCGGGCTCATCTCGAAGAATTCGAGCTCGTCCGCGAGCCCCGGGACGATGCTCTCGAAGGCCGAAAGAATGCGCTCGCGCCACACCTCCGGTGCGTCCCGTGGATGCTCGCACACCGGCCCGTAGATGCTGGCGACGATCAGCTGCTTGCCTGCCGGCGCGAGGCTCGGGTCGTAGTTCGTGGGCACCGGCGCGTAGATGGCCATCGGATCCGAGACACGCCCCACGTCGATGGCGCTCACGGTGTCTCGCATCAGATCGAGGCTCAGGTCCGCGAGGGTCTTGCCCGACAGCGACACGCCGCCGATGAGACAACCTTCGTCCACCAGTGGCCGGCGGAGTCCGAGCTTCACCTGGTGTGCGTTGCCGGAGCCGCGCACCTCCAGCGCCTGGCCGACCCACTCCGGCGGCAGCGTCCAGCCGTCGAGCACACCCAACAGATCTGCCGGCGCCAGGTTGGCGGCGATCACCGGTGCGCGGTACTCGCGCCCGTCTTCCGTGATGGCCGCGAGCCCCGTCCGGCTCGGGCGAATCGCGACCACGCGCCGCCCCGTGACCAGCTCGCCATTCGCAGCTGGAACCAGCCCCAAGAGTGCATGCGGGATGCTGTCCATGCCGCCCTCCACGTAGGAGAGGCTGTAGGCGGTGATCACCCAACGCAGACAGCGAATCGCCTCACCGGCCGACACCTGCCACGGCGGCAACACGAAGAAGATGCTCGCCAGGAAGCTGAACAGGAAGTACGCGCCCGGGTGCTCGGTGTGCTCCCGGACGAACTCGTCCAGCGTGCGGCGATCCCACTTGCGGAGCTCGAGCTCCGTCAGGGTGAAGACCTGAAACAACATGCGCGCGATGCTGGCCATCTCGCGCGGCGGCAGATCGAGCAAGCGCGCCGCTTCGAGCGCGTAGGCGGGGAGCTGGCGTCGGTGCTCCGGCGCCGCGATCGCGTACATCCCGCGTGAGCGAACCGGAATGTGATGCGTGATGAACCGCGGTCGCGAAAGCCCCAGCTCGCGCAGCACGGCCCCGAGCGGTCCCCGTGCACCCCGCGAGATCAAATGGCTGCCCACGTCGAGCTTGAAGCCGCCTCGCTCGGTGCTCGCCAAGATGCCGCCGAGCACGGGGTTCTTTTCCAACACCAGCACGCGCGCGCCCTGCGTCGCGAGCAGCGCCGCCGTCACCGAGCCCCCCACGCCGCTGCCGATCACGATCGCGTCCCAGTGCTCTCGCGATCCCACGCTGTGCGTGGGCGGAACGGGCACGACGGTCGGTCGCGTTGTCGGCATGGGCTCACTCCCGTGCTCGATCGCCCTCCGTCTCGACGCGAACCTTGCGCAGCTCCTGGTGCGGTACGCCGAATCTGCGGAAACGCTCGCGATGGGGCATCGAGCGCCGTGCGCAACTCACCGGAACAACGAGGGAAAAGTCGATGCTCCGGTGCGGCTGCGTCACGTCCTTGGAGGCTGCAGCGCCCATGCCACAGCCCTCACTCCGCATCCTCGTCTGGATGTTGGTCCGCCGCGGAACCCCAGTTCCCACCGGCGCGTGATTCGACCGACGTGGCCCGCCGCCTCCCACAACCACGGCGGAAGCGACGACCAGAACCTATGGGTACCAGGCCGGATGAAACGTGTCACCGATCTCGACGTCGTCGATGACGTAGCCGAGATCCGTGGTGGGCGTCGCATTGTCCATGTACCCGCCTATCACGGCGCCATCACCCCATCCAACGACACCGAGGCCACCGGTCAGCCCGTTGCGCTCGGCGCTCGGCGAGTTGAAGTCGTTGTTGTTTGCCCAGGACTTGAACACTCCTTGGCCGGGCCCACCGCTCTGAGCGTAGATCTGGATGTGGTACCAGCCGTCCACGGCTTTCGCGGAGTTCGCAGGACCGGGGCGAGCCTCCAGTGGGTTACTTGGAATGGTCTGCAGCACCGGCGGACCGCAGTCCCAACTGATGTTTACGTGCGGTGCGAGGCTCCACGCGACAGGGATCAAGCTCGCGAAGCTGGAGCCGCTGACGCCGTAGTAGCTGGGCACGGCCCACGCAGGAGTTTGACCGTTGTCCGTGAAGTCGAGGGTGCAGCCGCGCGACGGGTGCGGAGGATTCATGTAGATGATGAGACGGGAATTGGGCGTCGTCCCAGTCGTCCCCATCAAGATGAACTTGTTGCCCCAATCGGGCGTTCCCCTCATGGCTTCGTCGTAGCGAATCCGAAATCGGATGTAGACGCCTTCGCCATTCTGGAACGTGTGACCCAACTGCTGCGTCACGAAACCGAACGAGTACTGAGTCTGTCCCGCGTGCATCTGAATGTGCGCCGCGCCACTTGCCCCCCAGCCACCTGTCGGAAGGTGAGTCCACGTCCAAGAACCCTGCGGGTACTTGTAGGAGTAGTTGTAGCGTTGGTCCCCATTGGGGTTGGGGTTCTCGTGGTCGGCTCGGAAGTACACGTTGCCGGGGCTGGCCCCGCCGGTGCCTGGACTACTACCTGAGCCGGACGTGCCGCCCGTCGCTCCAGACCCGGAGCTTCCTCCCAAAGCGCCCGTACCACCCGTGGCGGCTCCGGCCGACCCGGCGGCTCCGCCCGACCCTGTTCCCGCGCTCGCGGAGCTTCCCCCAGAGCTGACGCCAGCGTTCCCTCCGGCGCCTCCGGAATCGCCGCCTGTTCCGCCCAATCCGGTCGAGCCCGAAGCGCCCCGAACGGGTTCGTTCTCGCTTCCGCATGATGAGGCTGCAAGCAGCGCGAAGAGAATCAACGGGCGTGGTGTTTGCCTGGCGCGCGGAGCATTCATCATCTTGCTCTCCTCGTGGAGGCCTCAGGGGTCAGGTCGCCGGACTGATCGTACACCTTCTGCAGTGGCCTCACTCATCGTATCGCACAACGCGCTGCGCGGTCAGGGCCTTACTCTCATCCAACGCTCAGAGGATGCTTGGACTCTGCTGAAGCTGAGAGCCGCGCGGGTTCTGGTAGAAAGCAGCATGGCGTTTTCCTTTCGGTTCTATGGTCGCAGGCCGGCGGAGTTCGCGGAGGGAGCGAACGAAGGCTACCGATTCAGTGTGCAGTTCCAGCGCGTCCCGACCGACGAACAGTGGGAAGCGCTCGGCTTCACGTTTGCATCACTGCTCCGCAGTGGCCCGGCGGATCCCAGCGGCGCGTGGCGAACGTCCGATCGGTTCGCAGTGTTCGATGTCGGGGAGCGTTGGATGAGTGGCTACGGCTTTTTGGGAGTCGTGGCGGATTTCTTCGAAGCGGCGCATCGCATCGTGCCGATCGCCGACGTGGTGTTCCACAACGCTCGCGACGGCGAAGGCGCCTGGAGCCGTTGGTCCCTTTCCCAGAGCGCGCCCGACGCCGGGCCCGAAGGAGCGGGGGGAACCAGCTTCGCGCCTTTCGCGCGCGCGGTCGATTCGGCACTGCCGCCGCTCGAGGTGAACGCCGCGGTTGCTGCAGGTAGGGGCCGCGCGCAAACCATGCAAAGCCAAACGGCTGTCGACGATGCCATCATCGTGTCGACGCCGGGCAAGTTGGGCGTGCAGCCAAGTGGGATCGCAGTCCCCGAGACGCAAGACTTCTTCGATTACCCGCCCGAGACGGAGGCTCGCTTTGCCCTCCCCACCGAGCCGGACCAGGAACGGCGCAGCTCCGCCGGCGGCGTGTACTTCGTGCACGCGCCCGGCGACCGGCCGCTGCGCTGCGCCCCCGCGAGCCTCGAGCGCCCCCTGGCCTTGGTGGGGGGCGGGCCGAACAGGAACACCATCAGCTTGGCTTGGCTCGACGCGCAGGGGCAGCGCAAGGCCGCAAGGTTCCCGGAGGGAACTCGAGACCTGGCTGGGCCGGTACTCAGCCACGACGGCAGCCACGCCATCATGTGGACGAGCTGGCAAGCGTACGTCATCGATCTGAGTAGCGGCGACGTGCGCAAGTTCTGCGAGCGCATCGATTCGCGTCTCGACGGTTCCAGGTTCGTCGGCGCCGCCTTCTCCCCTGAAGGCGATTGGATCATCGCGACGGAAAAGCGCGTACGCCTGTTCGCGGCAGGGAGCGGGGAAGAGCTCGACGTCCTGAAGGCGTCTGGCGATCGGGTGCTCACGTTGCGGCAGGGAGAGATCCTGTGTTTGCGAGGCAAGCAGTTGACCTTCATTGGTGTCGCCAACAAGAAGCTGAAGAAGCTGGGCTCGCTTTCGGGCAAGGTGCCGTCCCCGTTCGAAACACCCAACGGTCGCGTGGCCCTGGCCGTCAATGGACAGGCGTACGAAGTAACCTACCTCGACGCGCTGTACGAGCAGTTTGCCAGCGGCAAGAAGGCAAAGCCGAAGGCGAAGAGAGGGGAAGGCGCAGTAAAGAAGAAGCCGGCCTCGGCGGCGCTGAAACGCATGGCGAAGGTCGGGCGCGTGGACGAGCCGAGCAAGTATCAGCGCGTCACGGAGCCGGCGTTGTGCGCTGCCCTCGAAGTCCCGACGTCAGCACACGTGGTCACGCTGGCGGACGGTGCTGCCCTCGCGCTCCACGGCAAAGACAATGCCTACATGCCTCACGCGGCAGTGCACGTTCGCGTCGCGGAGAACGCCCCCGTCGTGCGCCTCGCGCTCCAGACATACGGCGCCGATCTGACGCCGGACCGGAAGCATCTGTTGCTCGCGCAGCGTGGGGCTCTCGATCTTTGCGATGTGGCCCAGGCTGCGAAGCCCGTTGAGGTCTTTCGATTGCCCAGCAAGGAACAAGGCAAGGGCGTGATGTCGCTGCCCGAAAACCGCGTAGCGTTCCTGTCGTCCAAGGGTCTGTACTTGTTGCAGCTCGATCTCGACGCGAGAGCCGCCACGTTGCTGCACCTGGCCAAGCTCTCCAACCCCAATGCGCTGCTGCCATTGCACGACCTCGGTGTTTACGTCGTGACCACGAAGGTACATCCGTACAACGTGTACGTGGGCGGAGTCTCCGAGGGTAAGACCCGCTGGTTGTTCAAGGAAAAGCTCTACTTGCAGGAGGCGCGCCGGGACGGTGACGACGTCCTGGTCGGCACCGTGGACCGAAAGCCGCATGTGCGCCTGACCGGCCTCGGAAAGGCCGCGGAGGTGCATCTGGACTGATCGCGCTGGTCGGTTCAGTCCGCGCTTTGGCCGGCCTTGGGTCCGTCGGCCCACACGTTGCCGGTGTGCACGACGGGCGGATCGACGGACGTCATGGGGCCGTAGGCGCCGCCCTTGGGCGAGACGACGGTGGAGAAACGGTTGTCCGTGATCTTGATGTTGCTGACCTTGGAGACGTCGTCGCTGCCGGCCTCGTATCCGCCGTAGATGGTGTACGCGCCGCCCGCGAACAGGTTGCGGTCCATGGTGATGTTGCGCATGTCGCTGGCCGACCCCGTGCTCAGGATCACGCAAGACGTAGCGTTGCCGCCGAGAATGCAGGTGTTGTGGAGGATGTCGAGCTTGGTGGTGCCCAGGCTCTGCATACCGTCGTTGTGCGACTGCGCGGTCTGCTTCAAGTCGTGGATGTACGAGTCTTGCACCTTCACGTTGCTGCCCACCTTCAGGCCGTCGGTGCAGCCGTGGATGTTCACGCGGAGGTAGGTGATGTCGTCGCCCGCGCCGCCGGCGTCATTGGCGGTGTTGCCTTGGCAATCGAGCTCCGTGTCCTGCACCGTGACGTTGGTGGCGCCGTTGTTCAGGATCTGCCAGTAGCAGCCGGCGGACTTCACGCGGACGTTCTTGATGGTGACGTTGGAGATCTTGTCCGCGATGGTCACGCAGCCGTGCACCTCGGTGTCCTGCAGCACGGTGTTCGATTGGGTGATGCTGAGGTCGCCCTGATGAACGGTGAGGTTCGTGCCGGACGGCACGCCGGTGTTGTCCGGACCCGGCCAACAGCCGCTCCACGCGTCCGGACCCCCGGGCGTATTGACCGCGCCGGTGCAGCTCCCGCCGGTGCCACCGCTGCCGCCCGCGCCGCCGCTGCCCGCAGCACCACCGGAACCGCCGCCGCCCGCAGCGCCACCGCTACCCGCAGCGCCACCGGAACCGCCGCTGCCGGCCGTACCACTGGAACCGCCGCCGCCGGCCGTGGCGCCGGACCCGCTGCTCCCACCTGAGCTCGAGCCACCGCTGCCCCCCGAGCTCGCCCCGCTCCCTCCGCTGCCGCCGCTCGCGCCTGCCGCGCTGCCGCCTTGGCCACCGGAGCCCGCGGAATCGTCGGAGCCACCACACGCCACCACGCTCAACGCGAGGAATGCGGTCGGGATGGCGAGTGCTCGTAACGCGAATCGGGAAGTGATCATGGCTGCAGCACCGTTCCGTTGGTTTCCTTGTTGTCGGACCACTCGAGGAAGGCGCCGGAGATGGCGTTGGTGGTCGTGAGCGGGCCGTAGGAGTAGGAGCCGGTTTCGATGCGGTTCCCCGTCACGCGGTAGTAGCCGCTCTCGTGCAGCCGCAGCGTGTACCCTCCGCCCATCAAGTAGTTGTCGCGAATTTCGTAGGTCCCGGTCGCGCCGTCGGCGACGAAGATGGCGCCGTTGGCGCCGCTCGTGCTTCCCGAAACGGGGCGGCAGTCGATGTTGTTGCGCAGGATCACGCCACCGCCGGAGGCGCCGTACATCTGCACGCCGTCGTTGTGATCCTGGGAGCTCTGGGTGGCTACCCGGATGTAGTTCTCGATCAGCGTGTCCGTGCCGGAGCCGCCGAAGCGAACGCCATCCGAGCTGCCCACCAGCTGCGAACGGATCGCCGTGAAGTGCGAGGAGCCGAGTGCCCAGTCACCGGGGGACGGGGCCTTGACCATGCAGTAGCTCAAGGTGATGTCGTTGTTGCTACCGTTGACGACGTTGGCGTCGATGCGGCAAGCGTTCAGCGTGATCGGTGCATCGACGGTGATGCCGGCCTTCAGCCACACGCAGGTCGCGGTAGCGCCGAGCTGGCTCGCCTTCACCTTGGAGGTGTAGACGGTCATCGTCGCTTCGGTGCAGGTCTCGCCCTTGGGACCCTTGTACGCGAGGTAGCCGGTGTTGCTGGTCGAGATCTGGCTGCCGTGAGTGACGGTTCCGCCACCGGAACCACCCGAGCCGCCGCTGCCGCTCGCACCACCGGACCCGCCGCTGCCCGCGGCACCACCGGAACCGCCGCTGCCGCCCGCGCCGCCGCTTCCGGCCGAGCCACCACTGCCGGCGGCACCGCCGCTGCCCGCAGCGCCGCCGCTGCCCGCAGCGCCGCCGCTGCCCCCGGTCGCGCCGCTGCCGCCCGAGCCGCCACTCGCCGCGTTGCCTCCAGTGGCGCCGGCGCCGCTGCTGCCCGCAGCTCCGCCGGTCGCGCCGCCGTCACCCTGCGGATCCGACCCGCACGCCACCGCGCTCAGGCCGACCATGAGCACCCCCGTCGCCATCCATCGCATCCGGCGATCTTCCCCGCGCGCCCATAAGCCCGCCCTTACAAAGCCTGCGCGGAATGAATCAGCGGCTCTTTGCGGAGTTTTCGCCGCTCTGAGCTTGGCTCTGCAGCTCCTTGGCCTCGCGGGTGCGGCCCTGCCGAAGGAGCACCTGGATCAGGTTGTTCCGCATCTTGGGGTCGTCGGGGAACCGCTGGCGGCCGGAACGCAGCACGCGCTCGGCGCCGGGCAGGTCGCCGTGACGCGCCAAGAGCTTCGCCAAGTTGTTCGTGGCGCGGCGGCCGGCTTCGTCGTGCCCCTCCGACCGCCGCAACACTTCGCGATAAGCGGCGATGGCGCGGGCGTCGACGCCGATTTCCTCGTACGCCTGGCCGAGCTGGTACGGGGCCATGGTGGCGTACTGAGTCTTCTTCGTGGCGTCCGAGAACGCCGCGATGCTGTCGGCGAAGAGCGAGCCGCGGTTCAACGTGGCGAAGGCCCAGCCCGCGATGGCCACGCCGCCCAGGGCGACGCCGGGCCGCGCGAAGCGCGCGGCAACGGCGCCGAGCAGCAGGGCGACGGCCATCACGCTCAGGAACAGATAGCGGTCGGCCATCTGGTTCTGCAGCGGGAAGAGCACCTGGCTCACCGGCGCCAGGGGCACGACGAACCACGCGAAGCTCGCGAGGACGATGCGCTGATCGCGCTTGCGCCACAGGACGACGCCGGCGACCCCCCAGCCGACAACGGCGAGATAGCCGAGAGCGGAGAGGGCGTCGAAGCTCGTGCGCACCGGGACGTCGTGCACCAAGGAGAGCGCGGGGGGCCATACCAACACGACCAGGTAGCGCAGCCACACCGGACCCATGGTGGCGAGCTGAGCGAGCCGCGAACCGCCGGCCGGCGGAACGGTCATGTGCACGACGTGGCCGACCTTCATGTGGACCGCGAGGGCCGCGACGGCGATCGCCATGCTGATGCCGAGGACGCGCCACTCGGGCTTGCGACGAGCGAGCAGATCGTGGACGAAGAGCAGTCCCACTGCCGTGACCGTCATCGACTTGGAGAGGTGGGCCAGGGCCAGCGAGAGCGGGACGGACCACAGCCTGTTCCGCGACGAACCGGCATAAAAGAAGAGGGCAGCAGCTACGAAGACGAGAGCCAGCACGTCTTTACGCCCGGCGAGCCAAGCAACGGACTCCACGTGCACGGGGTGCAGCGCGAAGGCCCAGGCGGCGACTTCCGCGGCGGCGAAGCTCGACAGCGCGCGATGCAGCGCACCGCGAAAGAGCAGCACCGCGACGACGTAGAGTCCGAGGGACGTGGCGCGCAGCAGCTGGGGGCCGAGACCGAAGAGGCGCGCCTCGAGCCACAGCTCCGTGTCCCGCACCGGCAAGTACTCTGCACCCAGGGTGAGCCGTGTTTCGCGGGATAGATCGGTCCAGATGCTCAGCAGTGCGTGCGGAGATCCGTTCGCGAGCACGGGGTTATCGCGGATGAGCCAGGGGTCGTCCCAATTCAGGTATCCCCCCGCTAGCGACGGCAGGTACACCAGCACCACCACGACGGCGAGCAACCACGGAGCCGCACGGGCGAGTCGGCTCATGGGCGGGCGCTGGTGACCGGCGCGGCTTCGATGCCCTTTTCCGGTGGGCTGAACACGGTGGGATCCGAGTGCTTGCTGACGGCCACGAGCTTGGCGGCGCCCCAGGCCACGCCGGCTCCGAGCAAGAACGCGAACAGCGAGGTGGCGGCGACGCGCACGGTGTCGCGCCAGGTGCTCTCCGGCTTGGGAGCGATGGTGACGTCCGGAATGGACGTGGGGATCGATGGCGGCACGCTGAAGCTGCCGCTGATGGACGGCTGACTCGGTTGAAACGAGCGCGGAGGCGCCGTGATCTGCGGGCGCTCGGGATCGAAGCTCACTCCTTGCGGCTCGCGGATGGTGGGCTCGTTGTCGGTGACCGCGGCGCCTCCGAACACCGGCTCCCACAGGAGCTTTGCCCGGGCGCTTGCGAATGGCAGCAGCGCCCGGCCCAGGTCGTGAACGCTGGGAAAGCGATCTTCACGATGCTTCGCCATGGCGCGCAGAACGGTCGCCTCGAAGGCAGCGGGCAGCTCGGGACGGTGGTGGCGCAGCGGTAGGTAGTCCGCCTCGGTGATGGCGTACATCAGCGACATGAACGAGTCCGCGCGGTGCGCGAAGGGCCGCACGCCACAGGAGCCTTCGTACAGCATCACGCCGATGGCGTATTGATCCGAGCGGGCGTCGAGGTTCTTGTCTCCCCGGGCGAGCTCCGGGGAGGCGTAGTGCGGCGAGCCCAGGAAGGACGAGCTCGCCTTGGTGATCTCGCCGGGATCCTGCATCAGCTTGGAGATGCCGAAGTCCAGCACCTTGGGCTCGGCGTCTCCCGTCCAATTCCTGGCCAGGTAGATGTTGGCCGGCTTGAGATCCCGATGGATGACGCCCTGCTTGTGCGCGGCATGCACCGCTGCGATCACCGGGAGCATCAGATCCACCAGTCGGTTCAGCGGGATGAGCTTCTCCCGCTTGAACATCGCCGACAGCGGCTCCCCCTCGAGGTACTCCATGATCAGGCATGGCAGTCCGTCGATGACGCCGACGTCGGTGACGTTCACGATGTTCGGGTGGTGAATGCGCGATGCGACCTGCCCCTCGCGCAAGAAGCGAGCGACGATGGTCTCGTGCTCGGCGTGCTCCCGCCGTAGCGTCTTGATGGCGAACTTTTTATCGAGGCCGACATGGAGCGCTTCGTACACCTCACCCATGCCGCCGGTGCCGATCCGGCGCGTGATGGTGTACTGGCCAACGGTGGCGCCGGGCTGAAAGTCGCTCTTGGGCTGGGCCACTCGGCCCGAAGGATACCAGACGAGCCCGCTAAAGCAGCGAAATCACCCAGCTGGCACCCACCCAGGCCCCCACCGCGGAGCCCAAAGTCGCCATCACCGTGACCAGCAGCACGCGGGTGACGCGGTTCTTGTACACCCCGCGCACGCTGGACACGTCGTCCCCCAAGCGTTCGCAGTCGTCCACCGTTGGTTTGCGCAGCCACGCCTCCACCAACCCCGCGGCCATGCCGGCACCGATGGTGGGATTCAGCGACGTGATGGGCGAGGCGACGAGCGCGACGAGAACCGTCAGGGGTTTGGCGCCGGCGACGATGCTGAACAGCGCGGCAGCCACGGAGTTGGGGATGATCCAGGCCTTGAGCATGTGCGCCAGACCTTCCGTGGAGTGCTCGCGCCAGCCCCAGTAGAACGCCGCCAACACGATCAGCGGGATCACCCACTTGAGGGCGCGGGTGACCTGCGACGGCGGCGGAATGTGGGTGAGGGCGTCGCGATCCAGCGCTTCTCCCCGTCGCGCCAGCATGCCGCGCACGTGGCCGGCGCCCACCACGGCCACCACCTTCTTGCCGGGTGCTTCGTCCACCGACGACATCAGCCACAGGTCGCGCTCGTCGATCAGCGGCACCTTGACCTCCGGCATGGCCTCCGCCAGCTGGTCGAGCATCTCGCCGATGCTGTCGCGGTCCTTCAGCTCTTCGATCTGTTCCTCGGAGATGTCGTTCGCAGCGAAGGGAGCTGCCATCATCACCGAGCTGAGCCGGAGCTTGTTCCAGAACGACAGGTTCGCCCAGGTGCGCTTGAGCGTTGCTTGGATGTCGCGATCCGCCAGCACCAGCTCCGCCCCCACGCCCTTGGCGGCCTCCACCGCGGCCCGGAGCTCCGCCCCCGGCCGCACCCCGAGCTTCTCCCCAATGCGCTTCTGGTACGCCGACAGCGCCAGGCTCGCGAGCAGGAACAGCACCTTCTTTTCACGGATGATCTGGAACACGTCCAGGTTCCGCCAACGGTGCTCGTCCATCAGCACCTCGTGCCGCATGGGATCGAGCTCCACGCACACGGTGTCCGGCTGCACCGTGGCGATCACGTGCTCCACTTCCTCCACGCTGCGCTGGGAGACGTGCGCCGTGCCCACGATCCAGATGTCCCGACCGTCGTCCGAGAGATGGACCACGTGGTCGCTGAAGCTGGGCTCGCTCATGCGTCAGCGCTTGGCGATTGCACCCGTGCTGCAGGTCTTGCCGGTGCACGTCACCGGTACCTCGAAGGTCACGTCCGCGCTGCCGTCGCCATTGAAGTCCGCGATGGCGCGTACCACTCCGGCGGTGGAGCTCTCTTTCACCCACTGATACTGGAAGTACTGCGGCGTCGACATGGCGAAGGTCGCACAAGTGTAAGCCGGCGCGCTCCAGTCGGTAGTGCTGCTCATGTACTTCCGCCCAGAGACGTCGGACAAGCTGCCGGGCACCGCGGGCGCCGTGTCCGGCAAGAGCTCGGACTTGCCTTCCAGGGTTTCCTGCTCCGCGCAGCGCACGATGCCCAGCGCCAACACCTGCGCCGACGTTCGGCCCTCGGCTTCCTTCGCGGTGTTGATGTAGCGCCGCGCTCCGTACATCCCGATGGCCGCAAACACGCCTACGCCCGCGATGGCGAGCACGACGAGCGCCCCCACCACGATCAGGATGATGGCGACGGGGCTCATCTTGGACTTCTCTTGGGGTGCGTTCACGAGCCGGACGGTAGGTGCCTCCCCCCGCGGCGGTCAACGCAGGCTTGCCTTTCCCGAGCGCCGGGACGAGCTTTCCGGGCGGTGTTCTCCCGACGTACCGATCTGCCCTTGGAGGCCAACGCGCTCACCCAGCGCCTCGCCGAGCGCCGCGCCACGGGCGCGCAGGTGCTGGATCTGACCGAGTCGAACCCCACTCGGGTGGGCATTCCGTACCACCCCGACGTCGTGCACGCGCTCGCTCGAGAACAATGCCTCGTCTACGCTCCCGAGCCCTTCGGCCTCGCCGCCGCCCGCGCTGCCGTTGCCGCAGAGCTGTCGTGGCCCGCGTCCCAGCTGCTGCTCACCGCCAGCACCAGTGAGGCCTACGCCTACCTGTTCAAGCTGCTCTGCGATCCCGGCGACCACGTGTTGGTGCCCGCGCCGAGCTACCCGCTGCTCGAGCACCTCGCTCGGCTCGAGAGCGTGGTGATGGACTGCTATCCGCTCGCCTACGACGGCGCTTGGCACATCGACTTGGACGCCGTGCGCCGCGCCACGACCAAGAGCACTCGCGCCATCGTGTTGGTGAGCCCCAACAACCCGACGGGGAACTACCTGCACCAGAGCGAGCTTGCTGCGCTGACGGAGCTCGGTCTGCCGCTCATCGCCGACGAGGTGTTCGCCAGCTATCCGCTGCTGGACGTGCCGACCAAGGCCAGCGTGCTCGCGGCCGAGGGCGCCGTCAGCTTTTCCCTCGGTGGTCTCTCGAAGCTCGCCGCATTGCCGCAGATGAAGCTCGGTTGGATCGCCTGCAATGCTCCGCCGGAGATGTTGTCGCCTTTGTTGGCGCGCCTGGAAATCGTCGCCGATGCGTTCTTGTCCGTCGCAACGCCGGTGCAGCTCGCCGTTGGGGATCTGCTCGCCACCCGCTCCGTCGCCCACGACGCGATCCTGAAACGCACCCGAGCGAATCTGACCACGTTGCGCGACGTGCTTGCCGACACCGCCGCCACGGTGCTGCACGTGGAGGGCGGCTGGTATGCCACGGTGCGCCTGCCCGAAAGCCAGGACGACGAAGCCTGGGCGCTCCGCTTTCTGGAAGAAGACGGCGTGTTGGTGCAGCCCGGATACTTCTTCGACTTCGAGAGCGGCGCGTACGCCGTGATCAGCTTGCTCACGCCGGAAGCCACGCTGCGTGACGGCGCCCAGCGCATCGCGCAGCGGGTGGGCTGAATCGGTTTCCGATCCATGTCGGTTCGCCGCGAGCCCGTCCCGGACGGGGTTCGCGCCGCGCCAACACCAAGAAGACGGTAGCGGACGGCGCGGCTCGTCGGCCCTGCGGCGGGGCGCCCGAATAGCCGGCCGGCTGTTCAGTGCGCAGTGTCGACGGCATTGCGTCGCGGCAGCCACAGGGCCATGCTCTCGCTCCGGCGCGGCACTTGCTTGCGAGGGAGCGCCACGCACCGAAGCGTGCCGAGGAGGATGACGTGAATCGTCGCCAACCGACCTGGATCCAAGTACTGGCATTGGTAGCTGGAGGCCTTGCAGCAGCCTGCGGAGCGCGGGATGGCTTCCTGGATCCGAGCGAGGAGTGCGGTGACGCCGGCTGCTTTGGAGGCAGCGCAGGTATCGGTGGCACAAGTGGCGTAGGTGGCACAGGTGGTGTCGGCGGTGTCGGTGGCGGCGGCACAGGTGGCATCGGCGGACTCGGGGGCGCCGGCGGCTTTGGCGGGGGCGGCACTGGAGGCATCGGAGGCTTTGGCGGCGCGGGCGGAAGCGGAGGCTTCGGCGGGGGCGGCAGCGGCGGCATTGGCGGTTTCGGAGGCTTCGGGGGTAGCGGAGGCTTCGGCGGAGGCGGAAGCGGTGGCATTGGCGGTTTCGGAGGTATCGGCGGCTTCGGAGGGGTCGGCGGTTTCGGTGGATCCGGAGGTATCGGCGGCTTCGGAGGTATCGGCGGCTTCGGAGGCATTGGCGGCTTCGGAGGCATTGGCGGCTTCGGCGGAACCGGCGGCTTCGGCGGAACTGGTGGCATCGGCGGAACCGGCGGCATCGGCGGAACCGGTGGCATCGGCGGAACCGGCGGCATCGGTGGAACCGGCGGCATCGGTGGAACCGGCGGCGTGGGCGGCAGCGGTGGAACCGGCGGCGGTTGCAGCGTCGGCGACTGCGACGGTGACGGCTGGACCGTAGCGGACGGCGATTGCTGCGATCAGCCCGGTGGCTGCAGCGTCACTCCGGAGCTCGTGAACCCGGGAGCCATCGAGTACATCGGCAACGCCGTCGACGACGACTGCGACGGCTTCTTCGACGAGATCGATTCCCCCTGCGACAACACCATCGCCTCCAGCAACACGGCGAACCCGCTGGACTACGCCAAGGCGATGGACCTGTGTCAGTTCACACAGGAAGTGGTGCCCCAGAAGAAGGACCAGATCTGGGGCGTGATCTCGGCCAAGCTCACCTTGGCGGACGGCACCGGGCTACCGAACCCCGACGGGCGCTCGGTGCGCACGAAGTTCGGCAACTCGATCTTCCCGCTCAAGGGCCAGCGTTTCGCGGTGTTCTCCACCGGTGCGGCGGCGGCCACGGGGGACACCAACCCTCCGTTTGCCTCGTTCCAGCCGGGCAAGGACAACCAACGCACGAGTCCCGTGCCGCAGGATTGGCTGGCGGCGAACGGCGGCACGCTGCCGAACTCGCCGGGTTGCCCGGATCCGAGCGGCACCCTGGCGAACGACCCGGTGATGCTCACGTTGCGCATCCGCGTGCCGACCAACGCGCGGTCCTTCAGCTTCAATGCGTTCTTCAACTCCGCGGAGTTCCCGGAGTACGTGTGCACGCCGTTCAACGACTTCTTCGTCGCGCTGGTGGATGCAAACGTCAGCACCAACCCGGCGGACAAGAACCTGGCCGTGTACATCGCGCCGAACTTCCAGCGCTATCCCATCGGTGTGAACTTGTCCCACGGCACCAACCTGTTCGCCGTGTGCGATCCAGGCCCCACGGGCTGTGCCGGCGGTCAGCCGGGCAGCGCGCTGTGCAAGGCTGGGCCGTCGCTATTGTCCGGCACCGGCTTCGACACCCAGACCGGCGGCTGCGGCTCGCCGCCGAACTCGAGCGACCTGCTCGGCGGCGGAACCGGCTGGCTCACCACTGCGGGCAACGTCGCCGCCGGAGACATCATGGAGCTCCGCGTCGCGATCTGGGACACCAGTGACCACGTGTTCGACTCGCTGGTGCTGCTCGACAACTGGATCTGGAATCTGAGCCCCGCGCAGCCCGGAACGCGCTGATTCCGCGGCGGACCGACAAAAAAGAAAAAGCCCCGCGAGAGACTTCGCGGGGCTCTTCTTTCGGGAAGCGGGCGCTCAGGCGCGACGCCGACGACGGAGCAACAGCAGAAGCCCCGCGAGAGCGGCGGGAGCCAGCGGCGTGGAAGGCGTGCTCGGCAGATCCTGCGTGCGGCAGCCACAACCACCGGGCTTGTCCTTGATCTCTTGCGGCGGGTCGTCGGACGCGGCCGGCGTGGGCTCCGCCTCGGCGGGCTCGCTGCCCTCGGCAGGCTCGCTGCCCTCGGCGGGCTCGCTGCCCTCGGCGGGCTCGGTGGAGCCGTCGTCCTTCTTTTCTTCGGCCTTCTTGTCGTCGTCCTTCTTCTTCTTCGCGCCCTTGTCGGCGAAGACCATGGTCCGGCGATCGATGACCTCGTTCTCGCCCTCGAACTTGAGGGTAGTGGGGGTGCCGATGAGCTGGCCGTTGCGGCCATCCCGGATCGTCACCTTGTACTCGCCGGCCTCGTAGCCGTGAGCGCGGGTCACCTTGAAGGAGAACTTGGTGCGCGGCTCGATCTTGCCGCTGCCGGGATCCAAGAAGCCGATGTCCACGCCCTCGATCATCGCCTGCCGCCCGGTGAGGGGCACGCGGCGCTCGAGCAGCTTGTCGCCGTCGACCATCGAACGCTCGTAGTAGGCGATGGGCTCGAACTCGAACTTCACGGGTACGTGCGGGACGTTCGGCGCCCGGGGCATGAAGATCTTCACCTCCAGCCGCCAGCCACCGTGGTCGGAGCGCTCCTTGACCGTGGTCTTGCTCCACTGAATGCGTCCAGCGGCCAGCGCCGCGGTCGTCATCAGCAACACCAACAAGAAGCTGACGAAGGCCAGGGGCCGTGCCGCGCTTCGACTATGCGTCCACATCTCGCACCTCCAAGGCCGGGAAAGCTACCATGCGCACCCGTGCCCGTGGCAACGCTCCGAAAACTCACGCCGCTCTTGCTCGCGCTCGCGTGGGCGTGCAGCCCGGAGCCGCGCATGGCGCCGAGTACGGTCACCGCGGAAAATGTCGACGCGCTGAAAACTCCAGTGGCGACGCCCCAGGGAGCGCCGCCGTCGCCGCCGCCGGCGGTGGATGCGGGGGCTCCCTGCAGCGACGCGTTCGAGCCCGGGCAGCTCGCGCGGCTGAGCTGCGACGGCGGGCGCATCTTGGTGGCGCGCGCCATCGTCGTGCATCCGCGGCGCTCGCTACCGCCGCCGAAGGTACGCGAGGTGCTCGCGGCGGTGGCGGAGCTGATGCGCGCGCATCCCGAGCTCTTGATGCTGCGCGTGGAGGTGTTCGGCTCAGGGCCAGCGAAGGACGCAGAAGCGGAGCGCCGCGCCTTGGCGGACACGCAAGCCCGCGCGGATGCCGTGTTCCGCTACTTGTGGCGGCGAGAGAAGATCTCCGCCGAACGCCTGGAGCCCGTGGGTCGCGGCAACGTGGCGTCCCCGACGGGGAACGCCGTGGTGCTTCGAGTGGTGCAGCGAAGGTGATCTCGGGTACCCTGGCGATTCATGCGACGAGTCCTCGCCCTGGGTGCTGGGCTGCTCGCCGCGCTCGGGCTCGGTGTGCCCGCGGCGCATGCCGAGCAACCCCGAGACTATTTCCTGGATGCGCCCACGGCGGGCACCTTCGCGCACTTGGACGCCTACACCATCGGCGCCCAGGCATCGCTCGAGAACCGCGCGGACCTCGAACCCGGCATGAGCATGCTGCACACGCGGCTCAGCGGCATCGCGAGCTATCCGTATGCGGACGGCAGCCTGAACATGGACGCGCGGCTGTTCCTGTTCACCCTCGGCGGCAGTCTCGGCTACCGCTACACCTATCGCGACCACACCTTCAAACCGGGAGAAGATCGCTCCCGGGACGCGCGCAACGACCGCGAAAAGGCCGGGGACTACGGCACCCAGGGTTTCCCCTACTACGAAGGCCGGCTGCGCTTGGTGATCCCGCTGGGCCCGCTGTTCCTGCTGAACAACGGGACGCTGCGCTACGAAGATCGCAACGACAACTCCTTCGATTGGTTCACCGCGACCGTGCACGACAGCGGCAACGTGTTTCGCTACGACGCCACGCTGTTCTTCCGGCACCGCGACTTTGGCGCCATCGGGCCGGCGTTTCGTTACATGGACATGCCACGCACGGACTCCAAAGGGCAGCAGGAGCGGGTGGGAGAGGTGTCCGTGGGGCTCGTGTACGGAACGCGCCCGGGGCTCATCAAGCCGCGCGGCGGCAACACCGACTTGTTCCTGCTGCAGACGTTGTTCCGTCCGGGGGACGCGGACTATGGGCTGCACGGCTACCACCTGCCGATGTACTTCTTGGCGGTGTACCGCGCGACGCTGCGGCTCGACTGAGCGCGACTCAGCGTTCCGCGGCGCGCAGGCCGAAGAGCAGCCGCTGGGGGCGACGCTCCAGGACGAAGGCGACGGCCACGGCGAGAGCGAACAGCGCCGCGATGGTGACCCAGGTCCACGCGGCGGAGGGCGGCGTGACGCCCGCGACGTCGAGCACCCCGAGGACCCCCAAGTGCATCACGTACACGGCGAGCGCATGGCGACCGACGAGCAGCACGGGGCCGAAGCCGCGGGCGGCAAACGCGCGCTTGGGTGCAAACAGGGCGACGGCCAAGCTCGCCGAAAGGGGCAGCAGCAGACCCGCGACGCCCACCACGGAGTGATTCCAGAACACCACGGCAGAGTGCGGCGCGCGGGCGAGCAGCTCCGGATCCCACAGCGCCGTCACGGCGAGCTGGCCGCCAAGATCCGCGTAGCGCGAAACGACGTTCTGCGTCCATGCGGCGTGGCTGAACACGGCGAAGGCGCACAGCGGCGCCGTGAGGGCGATGACCCAGCCGAGGGCGCGCTTGCCGCGCCGCTGCACGAGCCGCGCGAGGAGCGCGCCAAAGGCCGTGAAGGCGATCAGCGGAACGGCGCCTCCGGGGCCGCCGTTCAGGCCGCTCACCGTGCGCGCCGTCGCTTCCAGATAGGACCCGACGCCCACGGTGGCGATGCCCAGGGCGGCCAGGGCCCAGTTGGGCTTCGGCGACGCGAGCATGAGGCCCGTGAGCACGATGGCAACGGCGATGGCCGACAGGATCCCGGACGACGCGAGCAAGTCCGGTAAGTCGACGCCGAACTGCGCCACGAACAACAGCACGCTCAGGGCGTAAAGACCCAGGGCCCGCAGCGCGAGCTTCCGCAGCCACACGGCCGTGCTCTTCGCCTTGCGCTTGGAGAGCACCAAGGAGATGCCCGCCACGAACAGGAAGGTCGCGGCCACGTAGGGCTCGGCCCACATGAAGAGCTCGAGCAACGCCTCCAGCGCGCCGCCGCTGGACCGCGATCGCGGCGCCTGCAATCGGAAGGCGTGCACCACGAACATCATCACCACCGCCAGGCAGCGAAACGCGTCCAAGCCGGGCTCGGAGCGCGTGTTCTTGGCCGAGTGCGCGGCGGTCATGGGTCGGGGTACACTACGCCGTGGAGCAGGTGATGGCGACCAGACGCACGACCACGATTGGGCTTTTGCTTTTGTCGTGGATGGCACTGCCTGCGTGCGGCTCGGAGAGCTCCGAGGCGCAGGGCAACGCGGGCGCCGGAGGCAATGCGGGAACTGCCGGTATCAACGGCATCGACGGCGGACAGTGGGGTGGCAACGGCGGCACCGCGGGCGGCGGAGGCAGCGGAGGCCTCGCGCCACTGCCGTGCGATCCCGGCTTCTCCTTCTCCGAGGATCCCGCCACGGTCGGCAAGAGCTTCACCGCGAGCTACAGCAACGACACGGGCTTTACCTACGTCGACCTGGAAGTGAGCGGTCCCGGAGCTCCGACGGCGAGCTGGATCGGCGTCACGGGACAAGGTCCGTACACCTGGAGCTACGGCATCAGTGGCCACGATGCGGGCGTGCTGAGCTTCTCGTTCGTGAAAGACAAGAACGGCGGCAATCCCGGAACCGCTGTCGCTTCCTGTCAGATCTACGCCGTCGGCGGCGGCGGTACGGGAGGCACGGGGGGTGGCGGAACCGGTGGCACGAGCGGCAGCGGCGGCACCACCGGCGGCCCTCCGCCGGTGAACCGCTACGGCATGGGTTACGTGAGTGAAGGCAACGCCGCGGATCACGATCTCACCGCCAAGCTCGTGGGCCCTGGCGGCTACGTCACGGTGATCTTCGCGGACATCAAGCCCGGCCGCAGCAACGCGGAAGCGAGCTGGAAGCAGTCCATCGCGGAAGCCTACGCTCGCGACCTTATCCCAGTGATCCGCATGGCGCCGCCCTGGGGGGATCGCAACGTGCGCGCCATGGGCGAGTCCCCGACGAGCTACAAAGGTCTGGCGCAGGTCTACAAGAACGTGATCGCGGACCTGCCGAAGCGCGATCAGTGGCCCATGTACGTGGAGGTCCACAACGAAGCGAACCTCTGTTACGAGTGGGCTTGCACCGGCGGCTCCCTGAGCGACAAGACCATGGCGAAGGAGTACGCCAGCCTGCTGCGGGACGCCGCGGACGCGCTGCACTCCCTGGGGGACTCCCGCATCAAGGTGCTGAACGGCGCGCTGGCTCCTGGCGGCGTCACGTCGTGTGACTGCGCCACGCAAAATGGCGCTCCCGGTACCCTGGCGGCCACGTTCCTCGGCTACATGAACGACGGCGTTCCGGGAGTGTTCGACAAGATCGACGCCTTCGCCTCCCACTCGTATCCCGCGAAGGGAGAAGGCTGGGGCTTCTTCGCGCCCTACGCCGAGAGCGGCCCGGGCCTCACGTACTTCGAGAAGGAGCTCGCGGCCATCGGCAAGCCGAGCATGAAGGTGCTGATCACCGAGACGGGCTGGACGATCCAACACGAGTCCTACAGCTGGAGTCGGGATCAGGTGGCAGACTTCACCGTGGATGCGCTGAAGAACGTGTGGCTCACGCACCCGAACATCCTCGGCATCACGCCGTTCATCCTGCGAGACAGCGCGTGGGACAAGTTTGCCTGGACGCAGCTGAACGGAACGCCGTACCCCGTGTACACCAAGGTCCGCGCCTACCGCTGCGCGCAACCCGGCGCCCAGAACTGCAACTGACGCGAGCAAAAGAAAACCACCAAGCCGCCAAGAGCGCCAAGAGCGCCAAGAGCGCCAAGAGAGAGCCAAGGTACTGGGCGCGCGCAGGGAGGCTCGAAACGACGCTTGCGACGTGATCGTGAACCGCGTCGAGATCACAGACCCGTCTCTCTTTGGCACGCCTCACACATTCGGGTGCGCGAGCAGGATGACGGCCGGCGCACAAACGTGACTCTCGCCTGGGCATGGGTTTTCTGGTCCGGCGCGGTAAAGGGCCGAGGCGTTCCACATGTTCGGAACAGGAGGAGACATTCGCTGGTGAAGGCCGCCGCGCTCAGCCCGGCGTGAGTCTGAGCAGGGCCTCGCGGATCAGCTGGTCCAAAGGCAAGCGTTCGGCCTCTGTGCCGAGTGCCACAACCACCTTGCAGCACTCGGCCCTCCAGCAGCCGACCGTTACGCGCTTCGCCACCGCCACCCTTGCCGAGCGGGTCGACGTGGTCGTACTGAAGGAACGCGCGCGCCGTACAGCGAACGCCCGACGGAGACACGTAGCTGCACTGGGCTCCATCGCGGTCGTAGACCTCGCGCTTGTCCGCACGACTTGGCCTTCGGTCCTTGCGACCCCCGGAGCGTCGGGGGCGATCGGTCTTGCCCCACTGCTTGTTCTCGAGCTCGCGAATCAGCGCGTCGAGGGCACGTTCGATGACGACCTCGAGCTTCCGGCTCACGTGGCTCATCAGGTTCTGGGCGTGCTCGAGCTTGGTCTTCAGCTCCGCGCTGCCACTGAAATGCACGTGAAAGCGCTGCTCCGAAAGCGGCTCCACTCGGGAACGCGGCGCACCATCCAGGCCCAAACTACCTTGTTCGGAAGGGCGCGACCCGTCCGACACCGGCTCCACGCGATCCGGAACATCCGGCTTCGGAAACCGGCGGGCGAGCACGATCAGGATTTCGGCTTTGGTCTTGCCGGCCACGTCTTCGAGCAGCTGAGCGTGGTTCTCGGGCGTGAGGCGCTTGGCGATGAGCGAAAGACCGGTGAGGTGCAAGCGGCCATCGGCGATCATCTCCAGTGCGAGGGGAAAGCTCTTCGCTGCGTGCGCGCCGGAGACGCTGCGATGCGCCTGGCCCTCACTCATCCCGAGGCAGCGCACGCACAGATCGTAGAGCGAGGAGTAGCCGCGTACCAGGTGCAGCCGGCGCTCTTCGATGAGCGCAAGATGCACCAGAAGCCGCGCAACCGCGCGGCGACGCGTGGCGTTCGCCGTGAGCGTACTTTGCCAAAGCGCGTCGTTCGAGAGCGCATCGAGCTCTTGCAGGCCATCGGATTCGTGACGTTCGTGGTTCTGGTTCGACATGAGTCCCCCTTGGGGTCCCATCGACATACCATGCGAAATTTTGGCTCCTTCAGTGCCTCGCTGCTGGGCGTTCAGAGCGCTGAATGCTTCAGAAATCGAAACCGAACCGAAACGCGCTCAGCGCGCGCGGACGTGCGCCCATGCTCCCATCGTGACGCGAGACGCGATGACGAGGCGCGGTGCGCCCGAAATCCTGTCTACTGAATTCGACATCGAATCGCGCTTTTCCTTCTGCTCCTCACGCCGCGTGTATTCCATTCGCTACCGCGCTGGCGAAGGTCCCACGTCTGAACGGCGACAACCTCTTCCCGTCACGAGGCTGGGTCATTTCTTACGAGATCAGCGCCGACCTCTGCCATGTCGATCGCCAAGCACGCCGTCAACCCTTACTCGATTGCGGACTCGACAGTCCTGTGCGCTCTTCCTTCGCAATGGCCGAAACGCGGGGAGAAGCGCATGGAAACCGAAGACTCCTCGCCCACGCATGTCCCTCGCATTCAGGTCCTGGCGTGCTGGGCGCTTTGGCAACGTGGGGCTGTCTTTGGCACTCCTTCGTGACTCTCGCCTGGGCATGGGCTTTCTGGTCCGGCGCGGTAAAGGGCCGAGGCGTTCCACATGTTCGGAGCAGGAGGAGACATTCGCTGGTGAAGGCCGCCGCGCTCAGCCCGGCGTGAGTCTGAGCAGGGCCTCGCGGATCAGCTGGTCCAAAGGCAAGCGTTCGGCCTCTGTGCCGAGTGCCGCGACCACCTTGGAGCACGCTGTCTTCTTGAAGCCCATGGTCACGAGCGCCACGCGGAGCTTGTCGCACTTGTCCGTCGCATTCTGAGCCGCGCCTACTTGCTCCGCCGTTGATCGGGCGCGGCGGATCTTCTCGTCGATGACTTCGCTGCCATAGGCTTGTCGTGCGTGGAGATCGTTATGTGCCGCGCACAGCAGCCGACCGTTGCGCGCTTCGCCACCGCCACCCTTGCCGAGCGGGTCGACGTGGTCGTACTGACGGAAAGCCCGCGCCGTGCATTCGCTGGCGCGCTGGCGCAGGTCTCGCATCTGAAAGAGTTGTTCCGGGTTGTTCGCCAAGCACGCCGTCAACCCTTACTCGATTGCGGACTCGACAGTCCTGTGCGCTCTTCCTTAGCAATGGCCGAAACGCGGGGAGAAGCGCATGGAAACCGAAGACTCCTCGCCCACGCATGTCCCTCGCATTCAGGTCTTGGCGTGCTTGGCGCTTTGGCAACGTGGGGCTGACGAGCAAAGAGAAGACAGGACTGCCAAGTCGCCGAGCGCGCCGAGAGGTCACGGGGCGCGCGCGGGGAGCTCCAAGCGACGCTTGCGACGTGGTGGTGAATCGCGTCGAGCTCACAGACCCATCTCTCTTTCAGGTCTTGGCTTGGCGTCTTGGCGGTTGGCTGTTTCTGCGTAACGGCGAGCGAGCCCGAGTCGCTTCGGCGCCGCACTTGGCGGTTGATCACCGTCGAAGTGCTGAGCGCGTTTCCGCTTCGCGCCAGTGAGGGCGTGCGCGACGGGGCTCGCGCCGCACCAACATCAAGACTTGTCAGGATCGGGAGCGGGCGGTGGCGGTGACGGAATGGTGTCCCGATCCTCTTCCATGACCGGCGGCAACGTATCGAGCTCGAGCTCGAAGGGCGGCTCGGTGGGCGGAAGCGTGTCCGGCGCCAGGCTGGCGGGAATGGGGATCTCGTTGTCCGGTTGCGTCGGCAGCGGCGGCTCGCCCGTGCGGAACGTGTTCGGATACGATGACGACGGCGGGATGAGCGTGGTCTTGCGACTCGACTCCGTCATCGTGGAGATGCGCGCGGGCTCGCGGTTCGATTCCGTCACGGCGGAGGTGCGATCGCCATCGTCGCCGCCGGGCGCTCGCGGACGCTCGGTGATGCCCGAAATGCGCGACGCGTTCGTCCCCGACGAGGAGCGTTTGTCGTGCTGGCTTTCGGGCTCTGCCATGGTCGTGCTCGCGTGGTTCGCTGATGGACGTCCCCCGGGAATCCCCAAACGGCGCCCTCGCGCGGCGGATTCTAACGTTTGTTCAGCGGTTGCAAAGGCGCTCCGAAGCAACGCACATTGTCCAATGAATCCCGACCATTAGCGGTTTGATGTCGGTGCGCCGCGGAATCGTCGCGGCAAAATCGGAGCTTCCGCGCCGCGGGGCTACACTTCGCCCATGAGGCGCGCGGTATATCTGGGGGTTTCGGCTTTGGTGCTCTACGGCGTGGCGACGGGGTGCGGCGCTCGCAGTGGAGACCAGCTGTTCGACGATGGCACCGCGGGCGTCGGGGGCACTGGTCTCGATGGGGGCGTCAGCGGCAGTGGCGGCGGACCGGGCGGAAGTGGCGGCATCGGCGCGTTCGGCGGCGCGGGCGGCATCGGCGCGTTCGGCGGCGCGGGCGGCATCCCCTTCGGCGGAAGTGGCGGCATCGGCGCGTTCGGCGGCGTGGGCGCGTTCGGCGGCGCGGGCGGCGTGGGCGCCTTCGGCGGTGCGGGCGGCGTGGGCGGCGGAGGGAGCTGTTGCGTCGCGACCCAGAGCCCGGGCTGCGCGATCCCCGAGGTTGCCGCCTGCGTCTGCGCCAAGGACAGCTTCTGCTGTCAGCAGTCGTGGGACAATCTGTGCGTCAGTGAAGTGAACAGCTTTGGCTGCGGCAACTGCGGCGGCACCGGCGGCTTCGGCGGTGGCGGCTTCGGCGGTGGCGGCTTCGGCGGTGGCGGCTTCGGCGGTGGCGGCTTCGGCGGTGGCGGCTTCGGCGGTGGCGGCTTCGGCGGTGGCGGCTTCGGCGGTGGCGGCTTCGGCGGTGGCGGCTTCGGCGGTACGGGCGGCGCGGTGATCTGTGGCGGGCAGCTGTGCTCACCGTTCAACCTGCAAGGCATCGTCACTCTGTCGGCGTGCTGTCCGCCCACCAATCCCAACGCCTGCGGTCTGGACGTCACGCCGGTGCAGGGTCTCGCGCCGCTGCCTCCCGGCTGCGTGCAGAAGAACCAACCCGGCTTCTTCGATCCATCGTGCCCGTCGATCGACGTCGCCGGACAAACGCTGCCAGGCTGCTGTAAGCCGAGCGGTATCTGCGGCACGGACTACAGCGTGATTCAGCTGGGCTGCGTGGAAACCTGGCAGTTCGGCGGTCCCCCGCCCACCAAGTGCGGTGGTGGCGGGTCCGGCGGCACCGGCGGCTTCGGCGGCTCGGGCGGCGTTGCGGGCTTCGGCGGCGTCGCGGGCTTCGGCGGCGTCGCGGGCTTCGGCGGCGTCGCGGGCTTCGGTGGCGTCGCGGGCTCGGGTGGCACCGGCGGCTTCACCGGGAGCTGCTGTCAGACGCATCCCTGGGCCGGCTGCGGCGACATCCCCACTGCCCAGTGCGTGTGCCAATCCGATCCGTTCTGTTGCAACAACAACTGGGACGGTATCTGCGTGAACGAGGTCACGAGCTTGAACTGCGGCAGCTGCGGGAGCGGCGGCAGCGGTGGCGTCGCGGGCAGCGGCGGCTTTGGTGGCGTTGCGGGCAGCGGCGGCTTTGGTGGCGTTGCGGGCTTCGGCGGATCGGGCGGCGTCGCGGGCAGCGGCGGCAGCGGCGGCAGCGGCGGCAGCGGCGGCGTTGCGCAGTGCGTGTCGCAGGCCACGAGCGCGTGCGAGAAGTGCTTGTGCACGGACTGCTTCAGCCAGCTCGGGCAGTGCATCGCGGACTTCGGATGTCCGGTGATCTTGCAGTGCGCCGCGAACACCGGGTGCACCGGAGCCAGCTGCTATCAACCCGGGACGTGCAAGGGCGTCATCGACAGCTTCGGCGGGCCGTTCGGCCAATCGACGCAGATGGCTCTGTCCCTGGTGTCGTGCTCCTCGAGCCAGGGCTGTCCCTGCGGCCTCGGCAACTGACGAGCGCTCGCCCGTCAGCGTAGGCGCGCCTTGAAATGGCCGTAGCGCGCAGTCGCGCCCCCTGTCGCGTCGCCGAAATCATTCGGAACCGAACGGTCGCGCCCCAACTCGCGTCGCCAAAATCATTCGGAACCGAACGGTCGCGCCCCCTGTCGCGTCGCCGAAATCATTCGGAACCGAACGGTCGCGCCCCAACTCGCGTCGCCAAAATCATTCGGAACCGAACGGTCTAACGCGCCCGCGCCCCCCCTGTCGCGTCGCCAAAATCGTTCGGAACCGAACGGTGTAGCGCGCGCCGCGCCCTGCGGTCGCGAAACCGTTCGGAACCGAACGGTCGCCCGCGCCCCCCCTGTCGCGCCGCGAAAACCGTTCGGAACCGAACGGTCGCGCGCGCGCGCGCCCCCCCCTGTCGCGCCGCGAAAACCGTTCGGAGCCGAACGGTCGCGCGCGCCCGCCGCGAAAATCGTTCGGAACCGAACGGTCGCGCGCGCCCGCGCCCCCCCTGTCGCGCCGCGAAAACCGTTCGGAACCAAACGGTCGCGCGCGCCCGCGCCCCCCCTGTCGCGCCGCGAAAATCGTTCGGAACCGAACGGTCGCCCTGTCGCGCTCGCCCGCTCTTCCGTGGTTGCCGCAGTCGAGGGTGCGCTCGGCGTTCCTGCCGCCGCGGGGGTGCGCTCGGCGTTCCTGCGGGCGCGAGGTTCCGCATGCAGCGACGAGCTAGTGCGTGAGCCGGGCCCGCGAGGTTCCGCGTTGCAGCGACGAGCTAGTGCGTGAGCCGGGGCCGCGAGGTTCCGCATGCAGCCACGAGCTAGTGCGTGAGCAGGGGGCGCGAGGTTCCGCGTTGCAGCGACGAGCTAGTGCGTGAGCCGGGGCCGCGAGGTTCCGCGTTGCAGCGACGAGCTAGTGCGTGAGCCGGGGCCGCGAGGTTCCGCATGCAGCCACGAGCTAGTGCGTGAGCCGGGGCCGCGAGGTTCCGCGTTGCAGCGACAAGCTAATGCGTGAGCTGCGGCTTCTGGGACGCTTCGATCACCGTCAGGGGCCAAGCGATGCTCGCGCGCTGCCACTCGCCGGTGCCCTCTGGGCGCATGTCGATGCGAACCTCGTACATGCCGAAAACGGCAGGAAAGGGCAGGCCGAGGGTGCGCGTGCGATAGCGCGGCGTGACGGACCGATGGCGGAAGGGATCCGTGTACAGCTCGAGTCCGCTCTCACTCACCACGGCGAAACGAACCTCGAAGGGTTGGTTCAGCTCCTCGGCCGTCAAGGAGAAGTAGGCGTGGATCTCCAGCGGCAGGACACCGCCGGGCGGTGGGGGCGCGTTGGGCGGAACGTTCAGCTGCTCGACCAGGTTGAACAGCGTGACGTTGTTCGACTGTTGATCGAGGGACGAGCCGCTGCACAAGGCGAGTAGGTAGCAACGAGGCATTGCAGAGATTCGTTGGAGCGAAGAGCTGCCGCGAGATGATGGACGGGACGACGATGTCGGGAATGGACGGGACGATGTCGGCGATGGACGGGACGATGTCGGGGATGGACGGGACGATGTCGGGGATGGACGGGACGATGTCGGCGATGGACGGGACGATGTCGGGGATGGACGGGACGATGTCGGCGATGGACGGGACGATGTAGGGGGATGGACGGGACGATGTCGGCGATGGACGGGACGATGTAGGGGGATGGACGGGACGACGATGTAGGGGGATGGACGGGATGATGTTGTTGGTCCGGCGCGAAACCCGTCGCGGCCAGCTCGTCGCGGCATCCATTCAGGGCAAGCTGAGCGCGTGCCCTCATACCTCAAATGGGCGGCGAGGGGCAGTGCGGCGAGGGGCAGCGCGGCGAGGGGCAGCGCGGCGAGGGGCAGTGCGGCGAGGGGCAGTGCGGCGAGAGGCAGCGCGGCGAGGGGCAGCGCGGCGAGGGGCAGTGCGGCGAGAGGCAGCGCGGCGAGGGGCAGCGCGGCGGAGCGTCAGTATCCGAGGTGGGGGCTCGCGGGGGCGAACAACAGGTTCGAGCCGGTCGCCAGCACCACGATGCTGTTCAGCCCCCAGATGAAAGCGACTGCGCCCAGCAACGGCAGGGCGATGGCGACGACTCTCTTTCGGCGCGCGAGGGGTTGCCAATCGCGGGACATCCGCAACAGGCCGCGGGTGGTGTGGAAGAGCGTGGCGGCGAGGCCGAGGACGTAGCCGATCGCCACCAGCGGGATGCCCCAGGCGATCGTGCTCGACAGGGAAGCGCACAGCTCGTCGTATACGGCGTTGGGCGCCAAGGTGCCGAGCGCGAGGCGCAGGCGAAACGCGACGAGATGCCAGACCAGGAACGCCAGCGTGAGCCACGCGGCGCCGCGCAACAAGATGCGGCGCGGGTCGCGGGGGTTCGTTGTGGCGAGCTCCAAGCTGTCGCCCCGCAGCAAGAGCCGCACGCCGTATGCCGCGTGGAACGCGAGGGGCAGCCAGAGCACGACGAGCTCCAAGGCCAGCGGCCATGGCGCCCGCAGGAGACTCGACTCGAAGGCGCTGCGGGACTGGGTGGCGCGCCACATGTCGAACAGGTGCAGCACCAGAAACGCGTTCAGCGGAACGACTCCGGTCAGCGAGAAGAGCCGACGCAGAACGGGGTTGGCGCGTGGCGCGGCTCCACCCCTTGACTCGACCTCGCCCGGGCGTGACATGCTTCGATGGTTGCAGCGCTCAGGCCCGAAGACCCCGCGCGTTCCACGCGGCTCCTACGGGAGCCTCCGGGCTCCGTCAAGGTGGCGCGGCTTGGGCTTCGCTCTGGTTTGGGCGGCGTGGTGCAGCAGCGCGGGCATGGCCTGCGGTGGGGGGCGCGGGGCTGCCGGGGAGCCGCACGCTGCCCTGGCAGAGACCTTGGCGGCGCAGCGGGAGTTCCGGATCCTGCATCGCCGCTGGACCACGGCGAGTGACGCCGACCGTCGGCGGCTGCTGCCCTCGCTGGAGGCGTTCATCGCACGCCATCCCCAGGACGACCGGGCGCGGGTGGCGCGGATCTACTTGGCGTGGGTGCTGATCCAGCGCGGGGAGCTCAGGCGCGCCCGGGCGCTGGTGGCGGAAACCCGCGAAGGCGTAGCGGGGAGCGCGCAGGACTTCGCCGTGGTGGCGGAGGCTGCCATCTTGACGCGTGAAGGAAAGCCGGACGAGGCGTTGGATCGCCTCGCGCCATTGGCCGGCAAGATCGTCGATGCGGACGAGCGCTTCATGTACGGCGAGCAACGCGTGCGCGCCGCCGTGGCTGCGCGTCACATGCACGACGCCGTTCGCTTCATGCTGGAGTGGGTCGCGGGGGCGCCGCCGGAAGACCGTCAAGCGGTGCAGGATCGCGTGCTCGGATTCCTCGACGGCATTCCGGCGCGCGCCGTGGAGGACACCCTGGCGCAGCTCGACGAAGAGAGCGAGCGGTTCGGAGAAGGCTCCACCCAGGCTCCCGCGCGGGACTGGCTGCGCAAGTCGTTGCGCGAGCGGCTGATGCGCTTGGCGATCGAGCAGGGGGATGCGGACTTGGCACGACGCCTGCTCGACTCCGGCGCTCCCGGCGTTCGGCGTGGGGACCGCGGTGCGGAGCTGGCGCGCCTCGCCGCGGCAGGATCCGTCGTGCCTCGAGTGCAGGGACGTCAGGTCGGGCTGGTGCTCAGCACGGGAAGCGCAGCGCTGCGTCGGCGTTCGGCGGACGTCGCCGCGGGCATGGCGCGGGCGCTCGGACTGCCGCAGTCGGCGTCGAATCCCGAAGCCGTGCGTCTGCTCACGAGTGACGACGGCGGCAGCATGGACGGCATTCCATCGGCCCTAGCCCGCCTCGCCGGCGATGGCGCCGCGATCCTCGTCGCGGGACTCGATTCGGAAGGAGCCGAGCGAGCCGCGCGCTATGCGGACGACGCGCAGATTCCGGTGATCGTGCTGGCTCCGCCCTCCACGTCAGCAGCGAAGGGCGACGGATTCGCGTTTCGGATCGGAGCGGGTACGGAGGACGTCATGACGTTGCTTCGTTCGGCCCTCGTAGGTCAGGGACCGGTCGCACAGATCGGCGGCGGCTCCAGCGACGCCGCGTCCTGTGCCGCCACGGCGGCCCTGGCCGGCACCGCGCGCTTTCCGGTCCAGGTCTGGCGCAAGGAGCACGTCGCCTCGCTCGTCTTCGCCGGAGATCCCGGCTGCACCAAAGACGCCCTGCGCGAGGCTCGCGCCATCGGTCTCACGCCCAACGTCGGCCTCGGGCTCGAGTCGGCGCATCTGTATCCGGATCTCGCCAGTGAGCGGCCCACTTGGGTCGCCGCCTGCGGAAGCTTCCCCTTGGGCGCGCATCCCGACTCCGCCCCCACGTCTCCGACGGCGGAGATGTCCAAGTGGGCCTCCGAGCGACATCGCGCCCCGAGCTGGTGGGCGGCCTTGGGGCACGACGCGGCGGCCTTGGGCGGCGTGGCGCTCGCCGATTTCGCGCTGGAGCGGGTCGACGAAGCGAGTGCCGTCGCGGAGCTCCACAAAGCGGCTCGCGCCAAGCTGGCCGGGGTAACGGCGTCGCTGTGGACCACGACGTCACGAGGTTTCGGCGGCGACCGCCGCTTGCCCCGCTCCATCACGGTCGTGGCGGGCGGCGCCGCAGGCAGCAAGTGAGCAACATGTCCGAGCCACCCCTGGTCGTGGACCTCCCCACGCGCCGCGCCACCACGCGGCTGGCTTCCCGGCTCGCCGCCGGGATCGAGGCGGGAGATCTCGTCGTGCTGTCCGGAGAGCTCGGCGCCGGCAAGACCTTCCTGGTTCGCGCCGTTTGTCGTGCGCTGGGACTGTCCGCCCGCGTCCGCGTGACCAGCCCCACGTTCTCTCTCGTGCATGAGTACGCGACGCGACCGCCGATCGCGCACGCCGATCTGTATCGCGTGGAAGTCGAGCGCGAGGTGCGGGACCTGGGCCTCGACGCCCAGCGCGACGACGGCATGGCGTTGCTCGTGGAGTGGGGCGAGCGGTTCGTCGAGGTGCTTGGAGGTGACGCCCTCGTGGTGATGCTGTCGACGGACCCACGCCGGGCGAGCCTCAGTGCCACCGGCGAGCAAAGCCGCAGTCGACTCGCAGCGCTGCGAAAGTAGCGCAGCGCGGGGACTGCGCCTTGCAGGCGCGCATTGCGCTCCGTCAACGAAGTTTTCGGCGTAGCGAGCCAATCCGAGCTAGAACCACGGGCCGTGGCCGAAGCCGGAGCCAGCCAGCCCGACACCCTGGGCGCGCGTGGGATCGTGGACGCGCTGCTCGCGGTCCCGCTGCGCGCCTTCGAGGGATTCGGCCAGCTGCTCCTTCTGACGGGCCGCACCCTGGTGTGGCTGATCCGGCCGCCGTATCGACTGAGCCAGTTCATCGCGATGATGGACTTCGTGGGGGTGCAGTCGGTCTTCATCGTATCGCTGACGGGGATCTTCAGCGGAATGGTGCTGTCGCTTCAGATGGTGCACAGCCTCAAGCAGTTCGGCGCAGAAGGTAGCGTCGGGTCCATCGTGGCCATCTCCCTCGCCCGAGAGATCAGCCCGGTGTTCGCCTGCTTGATGGTCACGGCTCGGGCAGGTAGCGCGATGGCGGCGGAGCTCGGCAACATGCGCGTCACGGAGCAGGTGGACGCGCTGGTGACCATGGGCGTCAGCCCGGTTCAGTACTTGTTGTCGCCGCGGATGCTCGCGTCCGTCCTGATGTGCCCGCTGCTGTGCGTGCTGTACAGCTGCGTCGGGATGCTGGGCGCGTGGATCGTCGCCGTGCAATGGCTGAGCATCGACCCGGGCATCTTCGTTGCCAACATCGAGAAATACCTCGAGCTGGACGACTTCTTGATGGGCGAGATCAAGAGCGCGGTCTTCGGCTTCCTGATCGCCGCCATCTCGTGCCGTCAGGGTTTCTACGCCAGCGGCGGCGCTCGGGGCGTGGGCCAGGCGACCACCCGCGCGGTGGTCCAGAGCGCCGTCGCCATCTTGATCGCGAACTATTTCATCACGAACTGGCTCACGGATCTGTAGCCCCACGTACCTGCGAACTGCGGGGTTCCGCGGCGAACCAACAAAAGAAGCCGGACAACGGCTAGAACCGCGGGGAGGTTGCGCTAGGATTCGCGCCGTCCGTGCAGAACGTCGAGCTCGACAGCGAAGCACGCGGCCAAGGAGTGCCGCGCGTGGAGGCCGAATCCGCAGACTTCTCGGCGTTAGCCGAGGAGCGCCGGAGTGCGCGGCTGCGGCTCGTTCGCGCTCGCAAGCTGGCGGCGTTCGCGTTGCTCGCCGTGCCCATGGTCGCGGTGGTCGCCGCCGACGCTCTCCGTCGCGGGGACCGCTTGATGGAGCTCCACGGTGTCTATCGCGCGACCTACGCCGGCGCGATGCTCGAGAGCCTCGTCCTGTGGAGCCTGCTCTTGGTGGCGGCATCGCGGCGCCATGGTTGGGGGCGTTGGGTCGCGGCCGTGCTCTTCGTCGTGGCGGCCACCTTCACCTTTGGCGGACAGCAGTACTTCTTCCAGCAGTACAACGCGTACTTGAACGTCGACGTGTCCCTGTTTGCGTCGAACTTCATGGACAGCGTGGTGAATCAGCTGTTCGCCGACATCGGGAACTACCTGCGCGCGAAGACGCCGCCCTTCATCGTCGCCATCTTGCTCATAGCCTTGGGACGCCGGCTGATTCGCCCGCGCCGCTGGGTGGGGCGCGCGGCGTGCGTGGCGGCGCCACTGGTGCTGGTGGCGTCGTTCTTCATTCCGACGCAGCACCGCCACCTGCAAGCTTCCACGCCGGACGTCTTGTACCTCCAAGCGGTGGGCGGACTCATCCGTACGCAGCTCGGCTTCACGGATCAGTCGCATCAGCTGAGGCCGCGGGTTCGGAATTCGCTACCGGTGGCGAAGCTCACCCCCGGCAAGCCGGATCGGAACGTGGTGTTCGTGCTGTTGGAGAGCGTTCGCGCGGACGCCACCTGCATCAATCCGGATGAGAGCTGTCGCCGCACGGAAGCCACCAATCAGCTATTTCCAGGGCGATTTCCCTTCACCCAGATGCGCTCCATGGAGTCCTGCACGGCGATCAGCCTGGCCGTGCTGTGGTCCGGCGTGGGGCCGCAGGAGTCGCGTGACGTGCTCCACACGTGGCCGCTCTTGTTCGACTACGCCAAGGCCGCGGGCTTTCACACCGCCTATTGGACGAGCCAGAACATGATGTTCGGCAACGCGCGGCTGTGGGTGAAGAACCTGGGTGCGGATCGCTTCGTGAGCGCCACGGATCTGGAGCCCACGGCGGACCTGGACATGGGCGCGCCCGAAAACTACCTCGCGGATTACGTGGTGAAGGACTTCCAGAACCTGCCGGAGCCCTTCTTCGCGGTCGTTCATCTCTCGAACGTCCACTACCCGTATTACGTGAACCCGAAGGGGCCCCAGCCCTTTCAGCCCGCGACCACCAGCAAGGCCCCCGACAAGAACGGATCCTTCTTCAACTACTACCAGAACTCGGTCTATCAGCAGGACCAGCACATCGCGAAGATCCTGAAGCACATCCGAGAGTCCGACGCCGGCAAGCGCACCATCATCGTGTACACCAGCGATCACGGCGAGGCGTTTCGTGAGCACGGCCAGATGGGGCACACGTTCAGCATCTTCGACGAAGAGATCCACGTGCCCGCGTGGATCGACGCTCCCCCCGGCGTGCTCAACGAAGAAGAAGAGGCGAACCTCCGCGCCAAGCGCGACGCCTATCTGTTCCACGTGGACATGGCGCCCACCATGTTGGACCTGATGGGGCTTTGGGATGCGCCGCAGCTCGCCAAGTACAAGAAGAAGATGCTGGGTCACAGCATGCTGCGGCCGGAGCTCACGGAAACCGCGCTGCCCATGACCAACTGCGCGGGGGTGTGGAGCTGCGCCTTCGAGAACTGGGGCTACATGCGCCGCAACATGAAGCTCGAAGCGCGGGCCTGGGATACCGGCTGGAAGTGCTACGACGTCGAGCGCGACCCGTTCGAGACCACGGACCTCGGGCCCGCCGCCTGCGGCGACCTGCTCGACCACACCCTGAAGACCTTCGGGGGGCTGCCGGGGCGGACGCCGAAGTAGGCGCACCCCTGGAATTCGCGTGGGTGCGGTCCTATGACTCCGTCGTGGCTCACGCGGCATTTCCGACTCTGACCATCCACGCGGACCGCTTCGAGGCGGAGGGCGCCTTCGCCGAATCCCAGGCGGCGTACCTCGACCCGGATCCGGACGAAGTCGCGGCGCTCCAGCGGTTGCTGGAGGACAAGAACGCCGGCGTCGTCGCGCATTTCTACATGGACCCCGAGCTCCAGGGCGTGCTGGCCGCGTGCGAATGGCCGCACATCCACATCTCGGACTCCCTGGCCATGGCGGACGCGGCCATCGGCATGGTGGAAGGCGGCGCTCGTACCATCGTCGTGCTCGGTGTGGACTTCATGAGTGAGAACGTCCGCGCCATGCTCGACGCCAGCGGCCACGCGGACGTCCCCGTGTATCGCGTTGCCATGGAGCCGATTGGCTGCAGCCTGGCGGAGAGCGCGGAAGCCGCCGCCTACGGCGCGTACCTGCAGAAGGCCGCGCGCGTGCCGAGCTCCCTGCACGTCGTCTACATCAACACCAGCTTGATCACGAAGGCGCGGGCGCACGCCCTCGTTCCCACCATCACCTGCACCTCCAGCAACGTCGTGAAAACGGTGCTGCAGGCCTTTGCTCAGATCCCGGAAGCCAACGTGTGGTTCGGGCCGGACACCTACATGGGGAAGAACCTCGCCGAGCTGTTCCGCTCCCTCGCCGAGCTCCCCGTGGAACAGATCCGTGCTCTGCACCCGGCCCACGACCAAGCCAGCATTCGGCGCGTTTCCCAGCACTTCCACTATTTCGAGCAGGGCACCTGCATCGTCCACCACATGTTCGGCGCCGAAGTCGCCGAGCGCGTGCGGCAGGACTACCCCGACGCCTTCGTCACCGCGCACTTGGAGGTCCCCGGCGAGATGTTCCAGGTCGCGCTGGAGAAGCAGCGCCACGGGCAGGGGGCCGTGGGCTCCACCAGCGATATCCTCTCCTTCATCGGCAAGAAGGTGGACGAAGCCGTCAGCGGTCGCCTCTCGTTCGTGCTGGGCACCGAGGCCGGCATGGTCACTTCCATCGTTCGCCGAGTCCGCTCCGCGCTGCGCGCTCGCCCACAGGTCGCGGTCGACATCGTCTTCCCCGTGGCCAGCGAGGCCATCGCGGCTACGGGGGACGCCGAGCTGGCCGTCGTCCCCGGCGTGGCCGGGGGTGAGGGCTGCTCCACCGCGGGGGGCTGCGCCACTTGCCCCTACATGAAGATGAACAGCCTCGACGCCCTGCTCGAGCTCCTCGGCCGCGTGGGGGTCGCCGGCAAGGTCAGCCTCGCCCCCTTCGAGCCCCGCAAGTACGTGGAGCAGGTCGCCGGTCACACCGCCGCTGAGATGGGAGGCCGCCCCATCCTCCACATGCGTCACTTCCAGAAGCACGGTCGCCTCTCCGACGAGCTCGTTTTGGACATCCAGACCCGCGCTCAAGGTTCGGATCCAACGGCCGTTAAAGCGTGTTGACAGTTTTGGCCAACACCGCCCTTCTCGGGCGTTGGGCATAGGCCCTTCCTGCTTCGACGAGGGTAGTTTCACGGACCACCAAGAGCGGTGGTTCGCCAGAGCTTCCCTCTCCACAGGCGTTTTGCGTCTCCGCGTGCTTCGCGGCGACAGGAGGCCAGTCTCCTTGGCCGAGTACGCGAGGGTACTGAGCCAAGCACACGGCAGCGTTCTCATCGCGGTCGGCCTCGTGACCGCAACTACTGCAGTGAAAGGTGCGCTCTCCGAGGTCGAGCCGCTCGCCGATGGTCCCGCACGCGCTGCATCGGCGCGTGCTGGGGTAGAAGCGGTCAGCCACGGTGAGCGTTGCGCCGTACCACTTCGCCTTGTAGGCGAGCTGCGCTCCGAACAGCGCCCAGGCGCTGTCCGCGATGGCACGGGCGAGTCGGGTTTTGATGAGCCCCGAGATACTCAGCTTCTCGATGACCAAGTGACCGTGGGTCTGGGCCAGTCGGCTCGATTGGCGATGGGTGAAATCGTGTCGGATGTTGCGAATGCGTTGGTGCACGCGCGCGAGCTGGGCGCGGGCCTTGTGCCGATTGCGAGAGCCCGGCTGCTTCCGGGACAGGCTGCGGCTCTTGCGCCGCAGCTTCGGTAGCGCGGCGCGGAGCGGGCGCGGGCTCTCGATGTGCTCGACCTGCCTACCGCTTTCGCTGGCGAGCACCGCAAAGGTCTTGAGCCCGCGGTCGATGCCGACCGGCGGAGCCTCTGCGCTGCCGTGGCGCCGCGCGGGATGCAGCTCGGCGGCCTCGACGTTCAAGGTCACGCGCCAGCGGCCGCCCTCGCGGGTGCTGACCGTGGCGAACAGCACCTTGGCTCGATCGCTCTTCAACATGCGGCGCAGCCGGCGCGTGCATTCCCGGACGGCAATGCTGCCGAGCTTCGGCAGGCGCACGGAACGCGGGTCGCCCTCGCCAACGCGGACTTCGTTCTTCTTGTTGCGGATGCGGAACGACTGCCGCGCTTCCGACCTCTTCTTGAACTGGGGAAAGCCGGGAGGCTTGCCCGAGCGCTCTCCCTTGCGACCTGCCGAGAACGCTTGCAGCGCCCGCCCCAAGTCGACCGCCGCCTCTTCGAACACCTGCTGGACCACCTCGAAGCGCCAGGAGAGCCCCACGCGCCCGTCCTCGTCCACCCCGGCTCGCTCCGACCGCTTCCATTCATTGAAGTCGTTGATGAGATCGAAGCCCGACCACGGCGGCTTCTCCTCGGCCTCGAGGGCGTTGATGACAAAGCGCAGGCACTGGTTGAAGCCGAAGCGCGCCGCTCCGACGTGCCGCCGGAGCAGCTCCTCCTGCTCGCGCGTTGGCTGGAGCGTAAAGCTGAAGGTGGTGTGCCGAGTCACCCGGGCCACCCCGTGAGAGCAACGCGAGCAGCCGCAAGAATCACGAATCCGGCGTAGCTCCGCGTGGTCTTCTCGTAGCGCGTGGCCACGCGGCGAAACGCCTTCACTCGCCCGAACCAGCGCTCCACCGTGTTGCGGAGCCGGTACTTGTCGCGGTCGAGTTCGCGCTGGACCTTGCGATTCCTGCGCGAGGGGATGACCGCCTCGAACCCTGACGCCTGGATATGCGCCAGTGCGGCATTGCTGTCGTAGGCCCGGTCAGCGATGACAGCCTGTCCCGTACCCCGCTCCACGACGAGTGCATTCACCTGCGTCACGTCAGCCGCCTCGCCTCCCGTGACGATGAAGCGCACCAGCGCGCCCTCGGCCGAAACGAGCGCATGAACCTTTGTGGAAAAGCCACCGCGAGAGCGGCCGAGACCTTCTGATGATTGCCCGCCCCCTTTTTCAGCGCGCCCGCCGCATGTGGATGCGCTTTCACGATGGTGCTGTCCATCAACAGGTCATCGGAAGGCCGCACTTGCAGCACTTCGTGAAGCTGGTGCCAGCGACCCGCCAGCGCCCAGCGCCGAAAGCGCCGATACCACAGCGTTGCTTCGATGAAGCGACGATTATCGTCGCCCTTTGGACCGCGTGACGTGAGAGCGGAAACCAACGGCGCAATGCGTGCCCACTCGGCATCGGAAAGCGCGACTCGAACCCCCATTCGCGCAGCCTACCAATAACTGAACGTATGTCAAGCTAAACTCTCATCGAGGCAGGATTTCAGCACCAATCCCATCCAGAAACTGTCAACAGACTCTAGGCATTCGTAGAGCCCCACCCGTCGAATCCAGCAACGCTGTGAAAATTCAGCTCTGGCGCGAAGCTCGGAGTGCGCGAGTGTGGGGCCGGGTGCCGAAAGCTGCTACGAAACCAATGATTTCAGTAGCTTATACTCTTGCCCGGACGCTTGTGGCAGGGCACTCTGAATCTTGCCGTGGGTCTCTTTCGTATTGCCGTTGCGCTTTCGGTTCTCTCCCTCTCGGGGACTGCGCTGGCCGAGGGACCCCAGACGGCCAAGCCCGAGCTGCCTCGGGTAGCCAACGCCGGAGCGTTCGTGCGGGACACGAACGCCATCGGCGGTGGCCATCGTCAAGTACGGCGCCAGGCCTCCAAGGCCGAAGCGGCGAGTGAGCTACCGGCCGCCTTGTGCCTCCCGCCCGGCGCGGAGCTGCCCAGCGAGGCCGAGGACGCCCCAGAGGCCACCCCCGCTCCCAAGAAGAAGCGCTCGGTGAGCCACTGCGGCCCGGAGGGCTGCGGCTACAAGGCGCTGCTCGGACATCTCGTGATCACGCGCGATCTGGAGCTCCCCGGGTCTTCCGGCGTCGCGGTGCGGTTGCTTCCGACCTCCCACGCGCTGGCCGGCGATAGCCACTCTCGGTTCGTGGTGCGTCCGCGCGTCCAGGGTGCCTACGGCGTCCACCTGGCCGCGCGCTTCTGACCCGCTACTCCGTCGGGGACTCGTCGACCTGGGGCACGGCCTTGGCCATGCGCTCGGCGAACACCTCGGCGGGCTCGCCCTTGGAGACGTCCAGGTCGAAGTCGGGAACCGCCGCGGCCTGGAGCTTGGTCGTCAGCTCGGCGATCTCGCGATTGCTCATGCCGAGCTCCGCCAGGGCGCCGCGATCCAGGTTCTGCCCGCCGCTCGTGGTGAGCGCGTCCGGGGCGGCGCTCACGAGCTTGCGCAGCGCTTCGAGCTCCATGCGGCTCATGCGGGCTCCGCACACGTCGTAGTCGATCCACGCTTCGTAGCTGAGGGGCGCGACGCGCTTCAGCATACCCGCCATCACGCGGCCGTACTCCTGGATCTCCCACTGCGCGTGGCTGTCCACCCGCAGCTTGAGGAAGTGCAGCAGATTGTGCAGGTCGATCTTCCAGTACCACTGGGTGTAGGTCGACAGCGGCAGATCGATGCGGGACAGCTCACGCGCCAGATCTTCCTGGGTCATCCACTCATAGGCGCTGGCGCTGAGGCGACGGATCTCCGTCCAGCGCCCCTTGGCCTCCGCATAGATCTCGGCAGAGACCGGATTGCCGCTGCGGCCCTGGTTGTTCTCCCGGCTCTGAGTCTGCAGCTGATCTTCGCTCGGCATGTAGAACAGCATCGGCATCAGCGAATAGCGTCCCGAGTACTCGTTCACGTTGGCCGTGCGATGACGGATCCACTGCCGCGCCACGAACATCGGCATGCAGCAGTGGAACTTGAGCTCCACCATCTCGCTGGGCGTGGTGTGCAGGTGGCGTCGCAGATAGCGGATCAGCCCGCGCGTGAGGCTGGCTTTGCGGGTCCCGTAGCCGTAGCTCACGCGCGCCGCCCGCTCGATGCACTCGTCCGTGCCCATGTAGTCGACCAACGACACGAAGCCGTGGTCCAGCACGGGAAAATACAGTCCCAGGATTTCCTCTGCCCCGGGGGAAACGGGGCGGCGGGAGCTCATGCCAAGAGCTCCGCGATCTGGACCGCGTTCAGCGCGGCGCCCTTGCGCAGGTTGTCGGAGACCACCCACAAGTTGATGGCGCCCGGCACGGCCAGGTCGTCCCGCACGCGGCCCACGTAAACGGGATCCGTGTCCGCCGCGTGAAGCGGCTGCGGTTCCTTGCCCGGCGCATAGTCCGCGTCGAAGAGCTCGATGCCCGGGGCATTGCGCAAGAGCTCCAGCACCTGCTTCGCGTTCAAGGGCTCATGGCACTGGATGTGAACCGACTCGCTGTGACCCGTCACCACGGGAACCCGCACGCAGGTCGGCGTGACGCCAATCTCGCGATCCCCGAGGATCTTCCGAGTCTCGTTGACCAGCTTGAGCTCTTCTTCAGAGTAGTTGCCGTCCCCCGGCTTCCAGTCGCTCACCAGGTTCATGGCGATCTGCGTGGGGAATACCTTGGCTTCCGCTTCTTTGCCCGCGGCGAGGGCAGACATCTGGGTGCGCAGCTCTTCCACCGCCGCGTGCCCCTTGCCGCTCGTCGCTTGATAGGTGGACACCACCACGTGCTTGAGGCGCGCCTTGTCGTGAAGGGGCTTGAGCGCAACCACGAGCTGAATGGTGCTGCAGTTCGGGTTGGCGATGATGCCCTTGGGTTTGTGCATCACCGCTTGGGGGTTCACCTCCGGAACCACCAACGGCACCTCGTCGTCCATGCGCCAAGCGCTGGAGTTGTCGATCACCGTGGCGCCCGCCGCCGCGGCGATGGGCGCGAACTCCCGCGACACGCCGGCGCCCGCACTGAACAACGCGATCTCGACGCCTTCGAAGGACTTCGGGGTCAGCTCGAGCACCTCTACGGCTTCGCTGCGGAAGGAGAGACGGCTACCTGCGGAGCGCTTGGACGCGAGCGGCACCAAGCGCTCCACGGGAAAGTCCCGCCGCTCCAGCGTACGCAGCATTTCTCGGCCCACGGCGCCCGTTGCGCCCACCACGGCCACTACCTTGCTCGTCATCTTCGGCTCTCCACGTTCTCGAAGCGGCTTGGCACGCCGCGGACATCCGGCGAACGCTATGCCCGGCCCCCGCGTCGCGCAAGATCGCTGCGAATAGGGCGGGCACAAACCGCCGCCGTGATTTACGCTCCGTTCCCATGGTTCGCGCTGCGACTAGAGCGCTCCGCTCCACTGATACTGTACGTCTCGTCGCTCTGGCGCTCACCGCGGGGTCTCTCGCCTTCGCCGGCTGCGGAGGGGCCACGCCCAAGGCGCGCAGCGCCGCAAAGTCCGTCAAGTCGAGCAAGAGCGGTCCGCCGCCCCGCTACGTGACGCCGGCACGCCTGTTTGCGCTGCCGCAGGGCAGCGGCGTCACCACCAACGCCGTCGACCCCGACGGTACCCGACGGCTCATCGTGCACGGCATTCGCGTGGTGCAGCGCGTGGACGGCTCCTTGGAGCGGGCCAAGGAGGTGTTTCCCGGCGGCCGGAGCGTCAGCTTCGTCGAGCTGCCGGATCGCCTCGGGGGCGGCTACGTCTTTTACACCAACGCCAGTGGCACGGCGCTCATCTGGCGGGCGAAGACCTGGGCCGGACAGCTCGAGCCCATGGCCAACGTCGACTTGGACGTCGAGCAGATCGTGCCGGGCTTCGATCGCCTGTACGTCGTGGACCGGCGTTCCGTGGACGTCGTCGCGCTCGATTCCGAGACCGGCAAGCCGACGGATCTGGGATCGTTGCCGGTCGCCCCGGCCTATTCGGACATGGCCTTCGCGGACGAATGGGTCGGTGCAGTGGAGGTGCCCTACCAGGGCATCTTGGCGACGTTCGACGCGGGCTCCAGCTGGCGCCGCATCGACGTGTACCCAACCTACGGCGTGAAGCTCGAGGGGCAGGGCATCATCATGAGCACGGGCCAAGGACGCCTGCTGCTGTCCCCGGATGGCGCCGTGCGACAGGAAACGGTGGGCGCCCAAGGAGACGCCCTGTTCTCCCACGCCGGCCGCCACGGCAAGGCCAAGAACCTGAACGCGCAGCCCCCACCCCCGGAGTCCACGCTGCCGCCGCCGGGTCCGCTCGGTCGCGAACCTCTGGTCAACGCCGTGCTGCACGGGTTCCCCGTCGACAAGCAGAGCGCCGTCGTCATCCATCAAGGTGCCATCGGTCGCGTCAGTCTCAGCGACGGCCGCCTGCTCGACGTCGACGAGCACGCCTTGGTGGGCGCAGCCACTTGTCAGGGCGTTCCCCTCGGGGACTCCTTCGGCTTCGTCTGCGGAGAGGAGCGCGGTCGAACGACGGTGTACCGCTTCGAGGCGCCGATGGGCCTCGAACGCATGATGCGTTTCGACGGGCCGCGTTACGTGGCTTCCAGCGGAAACGGTTCGCTCGTGATCCGCGGTTCCTGCTCGGAGCACGACAGCGATTCGGGGGGCAGCTATTGCGTGGTGGATCGCGCGGGCAAATCCCGCGAGATCAAGGTGAAGGGTGACGTCGGCGTCGAGCGCGTCGTCGCCCTGACGGACGGGCGTGCGGCGGTGGTGGTTCCGCCGCGCCTCGGCGCACCCGGCTTGTTGACGATCGTCGAGCGCTCCGGGGCCGCGAAGAGCGTGAAGCTGAAGCTCCCCAAGGCGGACGCATCCACCTTGGCGCTGCTCAAGAAGGGCCTGTGGCTCGATGGTTTCGTCGAGACCAAACGCAAGAAAGACATTTTTCTTTCTGGTTGGGTCGTCGCGGCAGGCCCCTTCGTCGGCGTGCGCGTGAACCTCGATGGCAAGGTGAAGATCGGCAAGATCGAGAACGACATCGGGCAAACGCTGCTCTCCTCTACCCTCGCTCTGGTGCTCGGTCGCGGCGGGCGCGCTGCGGAGACAGTGGACGGCGGCTTCACCTGGCGCGAAGTGGACTTGCCGCCTTCCGCGGACGAGCGCGCGCGGCGTCAGGTCGGCGCGAGCTCGGAGATCCGGGGCTGCGGCCCCGTGGGCTGCGCGTTCGGCTCCTGGCTTCGCGTCGGGTGGAGCGGCAAGAAGGAGAAAGCCGAGCTGGTGATGGCCGAGGCGCCGCGGCCCACTGTGCTGCCGAGCCCCGGCGGTGGGCGTTGGCGCATGGAGTGCGTGCCCACCGGCGCGGGTTACGGACCGCCGGCTGGTACCAAGCGTCCGCCGCCGCGTCCCACCTACCGCTACCGGGCGCATCGTCCCGACGAAATGGACGAAGCACCGTGGGCGAGCTTCTTCGGCGTCGCGCCGCCGGCCAAGAAGGCGGAGGACGTCGGGCTCGATTACGGCCTCGAGCACACGCAGACCAAGCTCCGCGGTTATGCCTGGGGAACCCGCGGCGCCAGCTGGGATCGCGTCGGCAATTGGCAGGTCCGCGCTTTCGACGAGTGGTCCCTGGCCGATGCGGTGTGGTCCACGGCAGTGTCCCGCACCCCCTGGGCGGATCAGATCTCGGCAACACAGGCCTTCGGTCTCGATCCGAGCGCGCCCACCGCGTGGAGCGCCGCGTTCGAACCCTCGGGGCGCGGAGCCGCGCTGCTGGTGAACGCCCGCGGCACCATGGAGCTCTATCTGTTGGAAGAGAACCGCACCATCGTCCCGGTGAGCGGCGCCGCCAAGAACGGCCTGTACCAGCTCTCCGGCGCGGTGAAGCTGGGCAGCACTTGGTACCTGGGCTCGGCGCAGGGCAACAACGCGTTCCAGCTCTTCCGCGTCGAAGGCAACCGCTTGGTCCGCGTGCGCATGTACCCGCTGCGGGACGCATCGCGCGCTCGCGGCATGCTGCACAGCGAGCTCACTCGCAACCAGCGGGGCGACGCCCTCGCCATTTGGGTGCAAGCACGCCGCACGCGGGGCATCGCCACGAAGTGGTACGTGTATCCCGTCAATCCCGAGAGCGGCGACGTCTCCGAGCCCATCGAGCTCGCAGGCGAAGAGCTCGCGAACACTCCCGAGCACTGCGCTTCCGGTGACGACGGCTACATCTTGGAAGGCGAGCCGCCGGTCGATCCTTACGTGGACTTCGCGAAGGGTGCGGACAGCGTGCGCGCGCGTCGTGTGACGGCGCGCATGCTCGCGAGCGTGCGCGGCGTTTGTCTCGATGCCCTCAGCGCAGAGAGCGAAGGCGGAGTGCCCGCGCGCATGGCGGGTACGGATCTCGGAACCTGGGGACGGGGGCGCAGCACCACCGAAATGGTGCTCCAGGACCGGGACCGGAGCGGCCAGCGGTGGGGATTTCGCTGCGCCCCATGAGATTCGACAGGCCTTGCCTACATTGTCCTCCGACGGGGACGGCGGACGGCGCGTCATGGACCTAAGGCCCCAAGGACGCGAACCGCATTTCAAATTTGAAATGCCCTCCACTGACCTGCACGGCGTTTCAGTCGAATTGCGTTTGGCGTGCCGTTTCAGGGATTTGCAATTTGGCAGGTGGGCTGCTACCTGATGTTTCGTCCGCGTGGAGCGAGGCTGTCCCCCCCCCGGCCCCTCTACGCGGACACTTTTTTTTGTCCCGTGTCTCGTGACGCACGGCGACGACGGCGCCCCCGGCTGTCCCACATCGTCGGAGAAAACTGGGGCGGCCTGCGTCGAACACGGGCAACGCGCAGCGTGAGCGGGTACGCTTGTGGCCGTTCGAGCCGGTGCGCTCGGACCGGTGCTTGGAATCTGGGAGACGCGTACGTGTGCGCGCGCTCCCCGGAATAGCTCGGAGGCTCTCACTTGTCCCTCGCTCGACTTCGGTTCATCAGCGCGGTGGCTTGCGTCACGGCACTCGGCTCGGCCATCGCCATGGCGAGCTGCTCTTCGGACAACGGCGGCACTACCAAGAAGCCGACGGCGGACGCGGGCCCCGACGCGAACTATCCCAAGCCCGGGCCGGGTGAAGTTTGCCTTCAGCCTCCGGATCCGGTGTTCGTGGCCTTGCGTTTCGAGCCCGAGCGGCTGGTGCTCGCGCCCGACGAAGAGCGCGAGGTCGACGTCGTCGTGGTGCCCGACATCTGCGTACCCACGGACGTCAGCTTTGCGACCGGCGACGAGAGCATCATCGAAGCACCCGCTGCGCAGACCGCGGACCTACTGACACCGCGCCTTCACGTGAAAGTCACGGGCAAGGCCAGCGGCAAGACCACGCTCACGGCGAGCATTCCCAAGGGTGACGGTACGGACGCCACGGCGGTGCTGGACGTCGACGTTCGCTCCAAGGATCTGCCCACCTGCTCCGGCACCGAATCCGGCAAGCTCGACGACGGCGTCACCATTTCCGGCAGCGGCGGCCTGGCCGGCGCGTCGATCGGTCTGCAGAGCGGCGCGACCAAGCCGAACTCCGGCAGCTTCTTGTGGCACGTGGATCCCTTCGATGCGACCATCGGCTGCGGCGCCGATCAGGTCCCCAGTGGCTTCACCGCCATCGGCCCGGCCATCACTTTTGGTCCCGAGACCACGGTGCTCAAACGCGAGATCCCGTTCTCGGTCCCGATCAACCCCGCCGCCACTCCGCCGGGCGCACGCCTGCGTCACATCACCGTCAGCTACACCGGCCCCCACGCGAACACGCCCCGCGCCATCCCCATCGCCAACCCCGCCATCGTGCCCGAGGGCGACGGCTACGTGCTGAAGTTCTCGGCGCCCTGGCTCGGCACCTATCAAGCGATCGTGAAGAGCGACGCGGGCACGCTGACCCGCACGCGCCACCTCACGCACCGCGCCTTGATCGGCATCTCGATGGGTGGCGGCGGCACCGCCATGTTCGGTATGCGCAATCACGACAAGTTCGACGTGATCGCGCCGCTCGGTGGTCCCGTGGATTGGACCTGGATGCTCGGCTACATCGAGAAGAACCACCTCGGTGGCTTCTTGCCCAACGACGGCACCACGCCTCCCACCCAGCTCGGCACCATGGCGGAAGCGCCGCTCCCCTACGAGCACCCTCAGTCCTTCAACCAGTGGTGGTACGAGTACCCGAAGACGGGCAACGGCGGCAGCTTCCCGCGCTCGGAGTACGTGCAAATCTTCCGCGACCTGGCGCTCATGTTCGGCAACCCGAACAGCTACAACCCCACGCCCGGAGCGGAGAACCTGCCCGCCGGCATCTCCCCCACGGACAAGTCCGTGGTCGGGGATCATCCGGGGCGCGAGTGCGCCGTCACCGTGGATCCCATCAGCGGCGATCCGAACGAGGCCAAGCAGAAGGAGCTCAACGACAACTGTCCCGCGGAGCGCTGCAAGTACACCACGGTGCTGCAGAACTACTACGACGACGAGTACAACCCCAACGGCACCTTCCCGGTGATCACCGTGTGTGACGGCTCGCCGCAGAACAAGGACCTCACGCCCTACGCCAACACCTGGAGCGACACCGGCAACAACAAGCCGCTCGAGCTGGCACTGGCGGTCGACTACAACAACAACGGCGTTCGAGACGAGGACGAGCCCATCCTGCGCCAAGGCCACGAGCCCTACGACGACGTCGGCACCGACGGCCTCGCGGACGCCCAGGAGCCCGGCTACCAGGCGGGCGTGAACGACGATCCGAACGGGGACGACTACCACCCGCAGTACAACCCGACGGGCACCGAGGGCAACTACCGGTGGGACGAAGGCGAGCCCTACAAGGACTACGGTCTCGATGGCGTCGCCAACACCGCGAGCAGCCCTTATGACTTCGGCGAGGACAACGGCAAGTTCGACTACGCGCCGGGCTACCGCACCTTCCTGGAGCGCGACTCTCGCTCCATCATCGATCAGCTGCCGATGGCCACGCAGGCCAAGAAGTTCGACGACGACGCTCTGGCGCGCCTGGATCTATGGACCGACGGCGGCACCCGGGACCTGTTCAACTTCGCCGTGGACGCTCAAGCGCTGACGGGGGCTTGGGCCAGCCGCGGACGCATCGTCCACTACTACGAGGAGTTCCACCACATCCCCGGGCAAGACCCGACGGACCCGAAGAGCTTCGTCGCCGGCAACATCGACTGGGGCGACGTCCCTGGTGGCGTGCTGCTGCGCTACGGCAAGGTCGACCCGACGCAGACGGACATCGACAACGGCTCCGGACAGCACGTGGGTACGGTCGACGAAATCGCGCGTCGCCTGCAGTCCGCCCTCTACTACATCGGCTCGCGCTGGCCGGACGCACCGCGCACCTTCGACGACGACGCCGCCTTCGATCCCATCCCCGGCGCAGACCCGTGCGAGATCGACGGCACTTGTGATTTCTCCTTCACCGATTCTCGCGGACGCACCGGACCGGTGAGCATCTCGCTGCCCACGGGCTACGGTCACAACGGCAACATCGACAAGCGCTATCCGGTCATCTACCTGCTGCACGGTTACGGGCAGACGCCGGAGGATCTCAAGGCGGCCATCATCTTCCTGAAGAACTGGATGAACTTCGGCGGCGACTCCAAGGCCACGCGGCTGCCCAAGGCCATCCTCGTCTACGTGGACGGCCGTTGCCGTTCCGGCAAGGCCGACGAAGCCGAGTGCATTCGCGGCACCTTCTACACGGACTCGGTCCGCGAGAAGGGACCCAAGATGGAAGGCTGGTTCCTCGAGCTCATGGACGAGATCGACAAGCGTTACCGCACCATGCCGGCGTCCGATGTGGAGTGGACCGAGTAGCTTCCGCTGGATGTCGGTTCGCCGCGGTACCACGCGGCTCGCCGGCTTGGCGCTGATCTCGGCCCTGTCCGCCTGCGGCTCGGACGACGCCGCCGGCGGCAGCGGCGGCGCGCCGAGCGGCGGCGGTGCGGCGGGCATGGCATGGTGGCGGCGGCACGGGGGCGCCGCGGGCAGCAGCGGCGTCGCGGGCAGCGGCGGCGCGGCGGGCAGCGGCGGTCTGCCCACCCTGACGTCCACCGTCGCGACGTGCGCCGACGTCACAACTCCCTGCGCCAGCGTCGATTTCGCCCAGTCCGCCCATCCGATCTCGCCCATGCTTTTCGGCGACGGCGTGGAGTGGCAGCACTTCGCGAACGGGATCTTCGCGCCGGACGCGAGCGGCGTCACTGCCGGCGCGCCGCGCCCCGCGATCATGACGGAGCTCGCCAAGCTGGGCATCACTCAGATGCGCTACCCCGGCGGCACCCTCAGCGACCTCTTCCACTGGAAGGAGGCCGTCGGCCCCGTCGCTTCCCGGCTCCCGCAATACACGCTGGACCTCGACTCCGCGAACGTGTTGCAGAAGGAGCTGCCCAACTTCGGCCCTGACGAGTTTGCGAGCTTTGCCGACGACCTGAGCATGGACATCTTGCTCACCGTGAACGTGGGCACCGGCACCGCGCAAGAAGCGGCGGACTGGGTCGCGTACTGGAAAGGGAAGGGCATCACGCCCAAGTACATCGAGATCGGCAACGAGATGTACCTGCCGAGCCCCGGCGGCACCGTGTTCCCGCCGATGGATCCGGCGCTCTATGGACAGAAGTTCGACGAATACGCCAAGGCAATCCGTGCGGTGGAGCCGAACGCCAAGCTCGGCTTGATTGGCACGATGGACACCACATTCTGGTGCGCGCCCAACTGCACGCCGGAGTGGAACGAGCAGGTGCTCACGAACGTGAAGGAGAAGGCCGACTTTTTCGCCGTTCACAACGCCTATGCGCCCGGCACCACGCTGGACGGTCAATCGGTGTACGAGGCCATGCTGGCGTACCCGGAGTTCTTCCGGACGACCAGCAGCTTCATCGCGCAAGACGTGGACTTTCACGCCGCCACGGTGAACAAGGGGCTGCCTCTGGCCATCACCGAGCACGCCTCGTTCTTCCTGCCCACCGCCGGGGCGGATCCGAGCACCATCATCGCCGAGGTGGAGCGGAACCAGAGCTGGGCCTCCGCCCTGTACTCGGCCCTCGACTACCAAGTGATGGTGTCGGACCCACGCATCCAGATCGCCAATCACATCAACCCCGTGAGCTGGCTGTGGCAGGCGCCGGTCCACGTCGACCTGCCGGATTGGTCCAGCTATCCCGACAGCTACACGCCGAACCCGCGCGTCTCGTCCTTCGGCCTCGTGTTCCAGGCGTTCCGGGAGCTGGCGGATCAGAAGTACGTGCCGGTCACGCTGGTCGGCTCACCGACGCACAGCACTCAGCCCGTGGGCTTGATACCGGAGCTCACCGACACGCCCGTGCTCTCCGCCGTAGCGGCCAGCGGCACGGACGGTCACGGCTGGCTCCTGGTCGTGAACCGCAGCCTGACCGACGCCGTCGACTTCTCCTTCGTGCTCGAGAGCGCCACTGGCGCCACGGAGCTCGAGATCGACCGCCTGGCGAGCAGCGATTTCCACGAGGACACCGCGGCGTGGACGCCCGTGGAGCACGGGCTCTTGCCGGAGCCCGGGGCGACCTTCGGCGGCAAGGTTAGCGTGCCCGCTGCTTCTCTGTTGCGCCTCCGGCTGCGCTGAAGCTCAGGCTTCGGGCTTTCGCCCCAGGAGCTTCTCGGCCAGGTGCTCGCCGAGCTCTTCGACCAACAGCGCCTCTACGGAAGAGACCTTCTCGCGCCGTTCGTCGTCGCTCGTGAACTGGAACTCGATGCCCATGCCGGCGGGGCTCTCTTCTTCGGCGTGGTCCGTGTCGGTGATCCACATGACCTTGCCCCGGAGCCGCAGCGGCTCCTCCAGGTGCGGGATGCCGAGGGCGAACACGAACTCCGTGCCGATGGGCAGCGGCCGCTCCGTGGCGATGAACGTACCCCCGCGCGAGATGTTCTTCGTGTAGTCGGCGAAGAAGGTATTCAGCCGCTTGTACTCGACCTTGAGCTCAATCGGCGCTCGTTGGGCGCGTCGCCGGTCGCCGGGCGGGTCCGATACGCTCATGCAGCTGCAAGGCTAGAACACCGGGGCTAATTCTGGAAGCGCCGCCTCGATCCGGAGCCTGGCCGTGCTATCAAGGGTCGGTTCGCCGTGCGAGATCCCTACGAGGTACTGGGTGTCGGGCGCAAGGCCTCGGACGCCGAGATCCGATCGGCCTTTCGCCGCAGCGCGGCGCGCCATCACCCCGACCGGAACCCGGGTGATCCGGACGCGCAGAAGCGCTTTACGGAGATCAATCAGGCTTACCAAGTGCTCAGCGATCCGCAGAAGCGCGCGGCGTGGGATCGCTTCGGCGAGGCGGCCTTTCGGCCGGGGGGCGCCGGGCCGGGTGGTGTTCCGTTCGTGGATCTCGGCGGCCTCGACGGCATCTTCGGCGACATCCTCGGAGCCTTTGGCTTTCGAACTCAGGATCGCGGCGACCTACGCCAAAAGATCGAGATCAGCTTCGAGGAAGCCGCGCGCGGAGCGGACAAGGAGCTGAGCTACGACTGCATGGACACGTGCAGCGACTGCAAGGGAGGCGGCGCCGCGCCGGGCACGCCGGTCACCTCTTGCGGTGCGTGCGGCGGCCGGGGCCGCGTGCGTTTCCAGCAGGGCATGTTGCCCTTGCCGGTGGAGCGCGCGTGCTCCCGTTGTCGCGGAACCGGTCGCATTCCGAGCACGCCGTGTCGTCGTTGTGGCGGCTCCGGCTTGGTACAGATCAAGCGCACCACGCGCATAGAGATCCCGGCGGGTATCGAGTCCGGTGCCAACCGTACCGTGGAGGGCGGCGGCAGCCGCCCGCATCCGGACAAGCCTCCCGGCAATCTCGAGGTCGTCGTTTCCGTCGCGTCGCATCCCTTCTTCCACCGTCGCGGGGACGACGTCGTGTGCGGCGTGCCCGTCACCTTCGCGCAAGCCGCCCTGGGCGGCGAGGTGGAAGTGCCCACCTTGGATGGCAAGGTGAAGATGCGCGTGCCGCCCGCCACGCAGCCCGGCACCGTGCTGCGCATCCGCGGCAAGGGCATCCCGCACCGCGTGCGCGGCGGCCGCGGGGATCAGCTGGTGGAGGTGAGCGTGGAGGTGCCCACGAACCTCAGCGATCGCGCGCAGGAGCTGATCGAACAGCTGGCCTCGGAGCTCGGCGAGGACGTGCAACCGCAGCAGCGCACCTTCGTCGAAAAGCTGAAGAGCTTGTTCGGGTGAAAGCCGTCACGTTCGATTTCGGCCAGACCCTGGCGGAGCTGGACCACGAGATGCTGGCGCGCCGCGTGGCAGAGCGCGGCGCAGAGCTGGATCCCGCGCGAGCGCGCGCCGAGACCGACGCCGCGTGGCGCGCCTACGGTGACGCCAAGCGCGCGGGGCTCGAGGGACGCGACGCGTGGTGCACCTTCATGCGCACACTGCTCACGCGCGCAGACGCCCAGGGTGCCGACATCGACGCGCTGGCGTCTTGGCTTTTTTCCGCGCAGCCCCAACAAAATCTGTGGAGGAAACCCATCCCCGGGATGTTCGAGCTGGTGCATGCACTGGAAAGCGCCGGCGTGCCCGTGGGTATCGTTTCCAACTCCGAGGGGCGGCTCTCCGAGCTGGTGACGGAGCTCGGGCAACGGCAACACTTTGGCGTGGTGGCGGACTCCGGTCGCCTCGGTTTCGAAAAGCCGGACCGCCGCATCTTCGAGCACGCCGCGAAGGCGCTGGGTGTCGCTCCAGAAGCGTTGGTGCACGTGGGCGACGCCTGGGAAGCGGACGTCGTGGGGGCGCTCGCGGTAGGCGCCCAGGCGGTGTACTTCGCACCGGAGGCGCCGGCGTCCTTGCCGGAGGGCGTGCGCTTCGCGCGGGACGCGGCGGAGGCACGCGCGGCCCTGGTGGCGCTGGGCATCGGCGAGCTGGCGACAAATCGAGCTTGAAAGGCGGGCGCGCATCGCCCACCGTTCGCGCATGGAATCGCGACGTATCGGCATGCTCGGCTCCGGCAACATGGCGGGAGCACTCATTCGCGGGCTCATCGCATCCGGCACCGTGCAGAAGGATCAGGTTCGCGCCAGCGACGTGCGCCGGGAACGCTTGGACGAGCTCCACGCCGAGTTCGGCATCGAGACCACCCAGGACAACAAGGCGCTGGTGAGCTGGGCCGATCTGCTCGTGCTCTCCATCAAGCCGCAGGTCATGGATCGCGTGCTCGAGCAGGTAGGTGAGGCCGTGAACCCCGACACACTGGTGGTGAGCATCGCGGCGGGCGTGCCCATCCGCGCCATCGAGTCGCGCTTGCACAGCGGCGTGCGGGTGGTGCGCGCAATGCCCAACACCGCGGCCATCGTGCTTGCCGGTGCCACGGGCGTAGCCCCGGGAGCTCACGCCACGGAAGAAGACGTCGAAGTCACCCGCACGCTGTTCGAAGCCGTGGGTCGCACGGTGGTGCTGGACGAATCGCTGATCGACGCGGTCACCGGCCTCTCCGGCAGCGGCCCCGCGTACATCATGCTCATGATCGAAGCGCTGGCCGACGGCGGCGTGAAGGTCGGCCTACACCGCGACACCGCGCTCTTGCTCGCTGCGCAGACCGTGTTCGGCTCCGCCAAGCTGCTGCTCGAAACCGGCGAGCACCCCGGGCGCCTCAAGGACATGGTGACGAGCCCCGGCGGCACCGCCATCGCCGGCCTGCACACTCTGGAGTCCGGCGGCATGCGCCGCACGCTGATCGACGCGGTGGAGTCCGCCACCAAGCGCGCCGTCGAGCTGGGGGAGGCCATGGCCGCCAAGCTCGAACGCAGCTGAGCGTTCTCGTGCACTGCCCACGACTTCGTGGGCGAGAGCTTGTTGGTTCGCCGCGGTCGCCTCCAGTTTCGACCGTCGCGAAGTCGCGTCGAAGAAGCGTAAGGGTGCACGCTCGTCGCGGCGCGCCTGCGAATCGCCCGCGGTGAGCGTCAGCGCGACGTTCGCGAGCGGGCAGCGTTGTCGCGACCTTCGCCAGCGAATGGAACGGGAGGAACGTTGTCGCGACCTTCGCCAGCGCGCCAGCGAATGGGCCGCGTTGGCACATGCTGCGCGCAAGAAAAAGACAGCTCAATGTCGAATTTGCTCGACAAGGTTTTGAGCGCGCGGGGTCGCGGGATCGCGTCTCGCCTCACGATGCCGGTCGTGCGGGCACTCAGCAGCGCTCTGAGTGCGTCTCGATTCAGTTTCGATTTCTGAAGCGTCGGGCGCTCTGAACGCCCACCAGCGAGGCACTGAAAGAGCCCAAATTTCGCGTGGTATGCCGATGGGGAACCCAAGGGGGAGTCATGTCGAACCAGAACTACGAATGTCACGAATCCATTGGGCTGCAAGCTCTCGATGCGCTCTCGAATGAAGCGCTTTGGCAAAGTACGCTCACGGCGAACGCCACTCGTCGCCGCGCCATCGCCCGGCTTCTGGTGCATCTGGCGTTGATCGAAGAGCGACGGCTGCATCTGGTGCGCGGCTACTCGTCGCTCTACGATCTGTGCATGCGCTGCCTCGGGATGAGCGAGGGCCAGGCGCATCGCAGCGTTTCCGGAGCGCACGCGGCGAAGACCTATCCCCTCGCGCTGGAGATGATCGCTGATGGCCGCTTGCACCTCACCGGTCTTTCGCTCATCGTCAAGCGCCTCACGGCCGAGAATCACGCTCGGCTGCTCGAGGACGTGGCCGGCAGGACCAAGGCCGACATCTTGATCGTGCTCGCGCGCTGGTTTCCGAAGCCGGATGTTCCCGATCGCGTGGAGCCGGTGTCGGGTGGGTCACGCCCTTCCGAACAAGGCAGTTTGAGCCTGGACGGGGGTTCAAGAAGGCTGAGTGCTGCAAGGTGGTCGCGGCCCTCGGCACGGAGGCCGAACGCTTGCCTTTGGACCAGCTGATCCGCGAGGCGCTGCTCCGACTCACGCCGAGCTGAGCTCTCACCAGCGAATGTCGTCTGCCGTTTCGAACAGCGGGAACGTTTCGGGCTTTTTCCGCGTGGGACCAACAATCCCATGACCCAGCAAGCGACGTGTTTGGTTGGTGCGCCGCGGAACCTCGTGCCTCAGTTGCAGTGACTACCGAGGCCCGTCAGGGTGTCGATGGGTTGTCCGGTCCACTCGAGGGGCGGATCGAACGCGTTGCTGCCGTTCTTGTCGCCCGTCGTCACGGTGCACTTGCGGCGCAAGGTCATGTCCTGTGTCGAGAGGGTGCCGCCGGTCCAGGCCGTGCCGGGATCGAAGCCGATTTGCCCGAAGACGTCCTGGGTGACGCCGTTGCAGGCGATCTCGTAGGCGTCGTTACCGTTGTGGTTGATGCTGGAGGTGAGCGCGTCGCAGTAGGTGCTCGAGACGATGGACGAGTGGCACACCACGAAGCTCTGCTTTGCTCCCAGAATGGTGCTGGCGAACACGTCGATGACGAACGCCGAGGTGGAGCCGTTGGAGTAGCGGAGCAGTTGGCAGCTCGACAGATCCACGCTGCCGTTGCCGAGGTTCGTGATCTCGAGGGCCTTGTTGTTGCTGCTGCCCTCCACGTACTCACTGAAGATCAGATTGGTGGCGCCGCCACCGGTACCGCCGGTTCCGCCCACGCCACCGGTTCCGCCCACGCCACCGGTTCCGCCCACGCCACCGGTTCCGCCCACGCCACCGGTTCCGCCCACGCCACCGGTTCCGCCCACGCCACCGGTTCCGCCCACGCCGCCAGTTCCGCCGACGCCGCCGGTTCCGCCCGCGCCGCCGGTTCCGCCGACGCCGCCCGTGCCACCGGTTCCGCCCACGCCGCCGGTTCCGCCGACGCCGCCAGCGCCGCCGGTGCCCCCACCGCACACGCCGTTTTGCTGATATGCGTACAGCGCCGAGTCACACAGCGACTCCGCGTTGGGTGACTGCTGATACGTAGCCAGCGCGGTCAGGCACTGCTCCTTCACCGTGGCGTCCGCCGCGTTGCAGCACTCCGAGAGCGCGGCGCAGCTGCCGCCTACGGCGCCCCCGCTGCCGCCGGAGCCCGCGATGCCACCCGAGCCACCGCCGCTGCCGCCGGTGCCGGCGTTGCACAGCCCCGCTGCCGCGTAGGTGCTCAGCGCGGAGCCGCACACCTGGGAGGGATCTTGGGCGCCGCTGGATTGCGACAGTGCCTGCATGCAGCCGTCCCGCTGCGAGGCGTCGGACATCTCCGAGCAGCACTGCTGCAGCGCTCCGCACTGATCCCCCGGTGGGTAGCCGCCGCCGCCACCGCCGCCGGAGCTGCAGCCGAGGAGCAAGAACGCGAGAAGTGAGGCGTGGCGAAGTCGAAGCATGGCAGTCACCCGGTGTCGTGGGTGCTCGCGTGGGGCGAGCAAAGCGGACCCGCACAGCAATCCCCGTGCCGCCCCTGCTACGCGAGGAAACGGCGGGACCTTCCTCAAAGCTGGGGGGCGCGCAGCCCAGCCCCGCGCATGGATTGCGGCATCGAGGCCCCAACTTCCGCTACGTTCGAAGGATGCGAGTCGCTGTTCTGTTCACACTGTTCTTGGCGGGATGCGGAGCCAGCCCCAAACCCGACGCGTCCTCCACGGCCCCCGCTTCCGCTGCGCCCGCTCCAGATCCCGAGGTAGAGGTCGAGCAGCAGCTCACGGAAGCCGAAGCAGTGCACAAGAGCGATCCGGAGCGCGCCGCCCACATGGCCTCCGACCCCTGCACGCGCACTCAGAGCTCGAAGAACAAGGCGCGCTGTTTCAACCTCGGCGTGATGGTGCAGTAGCGCTCAGGGCACCTGCACGCCTGCCGGGAGCGAAACGTCCACGCCGCCCTTGTGGCGTGCCACCAGATCGCGAGCGATGGCGACCTCCACCAGCTCGATGGCCTGGCTGCCGGCGACCTCTTCCAGCTTGGGCAGCACCTGACCGTTCTTCTTGCGGTGGCTCATCGCCACGTAGAACTCGGCTTCCGTCTTCTGCACGCGAGAGCGCGCCGCCGCGGTGAGCTCGCTATCGCCGAGCTTGCCGCGAGCCCAGGCAGCAAGCTTGGCAGGCCAGCCGCTGTCCTCGTCGACGTTGGCCAGCGCTTCTTCCACGGTGCCATCGCTGGGCACGCCCTGCTGGATCTCCACCAAGCGCAGCCACAGGGCGATGTACACCAGATCCTCGTTCTCGAGGCCGGCCTCCACGCCTTCGTGCACCGCCTTGCGCGCAGCGTTGAGATCTCCCAGAACGAGGGCGCGGCGCGCGGCGTCCAGCAACGTGGCGGTCAGCTGGCGGGCATCGCTGCGCGAAGCTTCATAGGCGCGATCCGTCGCGCGGCGAGCGCCCTGCGCCGCACCGAAGTGCTCGAGCACGTGGGCCAGGATGCGCTCCGCACGGGCCTGCTCCGCGGAGCCGCGAGCCTGCTGTCGAGCGTCCAGGGCGCCCTTGAGCGCGCGCGTGAGGGAAGCCTGCGCTTGGGCGGCGTCGCCTTTGTCTCGATAGATCTCGTACTGCGTGAGGCTCGCCTCGGATTCGGCGGCGCGATCTCCGGCGCGCTTGGCCAACGCGACCAGCTGGTCCAGGGTGGACAGCGCGCGTTGGGTGTCGCCGCGCTGTCGCTGAATCGCGGCCAGCATGCTGTAGGCCGCCTGTGACGGTTCGGTCTTCACGGCGGCCTCCACGTGGGGCAGCGCTCGTCCGAGCTCGCCCGCCCGCGTCTCGAGGGCCGCCATCACGTAGTACAGACGACCCGCGCTCGGGCGCAGGCGCCCCGCGTACTCTTTTTCGCCGGCCACGGTGAGGATGGGCTTGGCGTTCGCGAAGGTGCGGCGCGCCGCCGGCAGATCGCCAATCTCGTCTTCCGTGATGATGGCCCGGAGCACCAGCGCCATGCCCCAGGAAAGCTCGTCTATCGAGGGCTTTTCCCCGAGGGCGGGGGCGAGCACCAAGGGCGCCGCTTCCGCCATGCCGTACTCCACGAGCTGGGCCGACAGCGGCGCGGCGCCCCGCATGCTCTTCGGCTCCGCACGAAACAGCTCCACCGCCGTGCCCCACGCTGCTGCGCGGCTGAGGGCGCCGTCGATGGACGTTTCCGGTCGGTTCATGTCTTCGGAAGACTCGAACAGGCGATACAGATCTCCCCACGCTTCCGGATCGTCGTCGGACGCCGCGCGCTCGAGTCGCTCCGTGAGCCCCGGCGGAACGATGCGCGTCAGGTCCCCGTTCTCCAACGCGTCGAGGGCGCCCTTCGCGTCGCCGTGGCGCAGGTAGAGGGCGACCAGCGTGGCGCCGCCGGCGCGCACCGAGCGGTACGCCTCGATGGCTTCTTCTCGTTCGAAGTTCGATCGGATTGGCGTTTCGGAAGCGTTGAACTCGAGGCCGCGGTGGATCCACGCGACGGTCGCTTCGCGCGCCTGCTTCAAGGTCTCCGGATTCGTCTCGAGCAGCGAGCGGTTGGCTGCGGTGCGCTGCAGCGTGCCGGCGGACTGCATGGGGCCGTTGCCCGCGGTGGCGGTCCAGCGCGAAAGCGCCGCGAGATGGGAGTCGACGTCCTTCTTCTCGGCGCCTTCTTTCAGCACCGAGCGGAGCATGGTGTAGAGCGCGAGGGAGCGGCCTTCATCGCCCACACGCGCCACTTCCGAGGCGCCGGCGGAGAGCGCCGGCGCGGCGCCCTCCAACATCTGTTGGCGAAGCTCGCCGGACCTGAGCAGGTACAGCCCGCCCGTCAGCGCTGCCAGGCCGGCGCCGCGGTTGGTGCGAAAGCGCTTCTGTGCCCGCGCCAGCTGGTGTCGCACCACCCCGGCCAGCAAGTCCAAGCGCTGGCTGTCTTCTTCGCCCGAGAGCAGCACGCGATAGGTGCTCTCGGCGAACTGGGCGTCGCTGATCTTCGCGGGGTTGATGGGACCCTCGGCACTGGGGTTCCGAGGTCCTTCGCCGCCTCGTGCGGCCGGTGAACAAGCTGTGGACAGGAGCGTCAGGGTTCCGGCCAGCGTCAGCACGGCGATTCGTCGCATTGGGTGCAGTCTACTCGTGCCGGCGCCCATTGCACGAGGCTCCGCCCCGAGACAAAAATGCCCTTGATTTGCCCTGCAAGCGGCAGCGACGACGAGGCCGATCCGCGGTAGCATTCGAGCGCCCATGAGCGACGAGCCCCCGCGACCAGTCCCCGAGCGCCTCGCGGACTTCGAGGTCATCCGCCGGCTCGGCGCCGGGGGCATGGCGGAGGTGTTCCTCGCCAAGAAGCGCGGCGCCGAGGGCACCTACAAGCTGCTCGTCGTGAAGCGCATCCTCCCGGCGTACGGCTCGTCCCGTCGCTTTCGCGCGATGTTCGCGGAAGAGGCGCAGCTCGCCACGCGGTTGAACCACCCCAACATCGTCCAGGTCTACGACTTCCAGGACTACGGGGACGAGGGCCAGCTGCTCAGCATGGAGTACGTGGAGGGGCCGGATCTCCGCAAGGTGATGCGCTCCGCCAGCGCCAACAAGAAGCGGGTTCCGCCGTGGGTGGCGGCGTACATCGTGGCGGAGGTGGCGAAGGGCCTCCACTACGCCCACGAGCGCAAGGACGAAGGCGGCTCCCCGCTGGAGATCGTGCACCGCGACGTCTCCCCGCAGAACATCTTGGTGTCCTTCGAGGGCGCGGTGAAGATCGCGGACTTCGGTATCGCCTCCGCGAACATGTTCCGTGAAGAGCCCGGCGTGCTGAAGGGCAAGACGGCGTACATGTCGCCGGAACAGGCCCGCGCCGAGAAGGTCGATCGGCGCACCGACATCTACTCCCTCGGCGTGGTGTTCCACGAGCTGCTCACCGGGCGCCCGCTCCACGGCGCCGCGGATGGGCAGGAGCTGCTCGAGGTAGTGCGCGCGGGTCGCGTGGAGCCGCCCAGCACCTTCGCCCGCGAGATCCCGCCGGAGCTCGAAGCCATCGTGATGAAGGCGCTGTCGAAGAATCCGACGGATCGCTTCCAGACCGCGCGAGAGATGGCGGGCGCCATCACGCGAACGCTGTTCACCAAGCAGCAGATGGTCGACTCCCACGTGCTGGAAGGCGTGCTGTCGCAGATCGTCAGCCGCGAGCACACCTCCCCCGGCGTGGAGCAGGATCTCACCGGCAGCGCCGCCGAGAGCCAGTACGGGGACGACGCGGAATCCAGCGAATCCGAGCCTCAGGGCGACAGCACCGCCGAGCCCCGAACCAGCGACGAAGCCACCGGTCCGGGCCGGCCCATCCGCCCTCGGCTCCACGAGCGGGCGGGCCGGGAGGTGCGCCACGTGGCGGTGATCACCCTGCGGCTGCACGGCCTTTCGGAGCTGGCCAACGCCATCGGAGAAGCCGCCGCCAGCACCTTCATCGATCAGCTCAAGGGCACGCTGGATCAAATCGCCTTCAAACGCAGCGCGCGGCTCACCTGGGCGGCGCGCCAGGTCGGGGGCGGCGCGATGGAGCTGCCGGACACCGCGCGCGCCGTCGTCGGTCTGATGGCGAACCCGGCCCGCGCCGCAGCGGACGCCGCCTGGTTCGCGGTGGACGTTCACGAAGCCATCGAGGGTTCCTCCGGCGACATGCCGGTGGAGCTCCGCGCGAGCGTCGGCATCGTGCGCGGTATTGCCAGTGGTCGTCGCGACAAAGCCGGTCACCTCATCGATCATTCCCTGCAGGAACCGGCGGACTACCTGGCGGGGCTGATCGGCGAGGGCGCGCCGGCGGGGGCCACCTTCGTAGCCGGAGGCTTGTACCGCCTGGTGCGGCGCGACTTCGTTTGGGGCGAGGCTCCGGCCATCGGCATCGACGACGCCGTTGCGCGGAACCTTCCGGAGAACATGCGGGTGTACCGCCTGGTGCGGCCGCTCACTCGGGAAGAGCGCCACAAGGAAACGGAGCGCGCCGCGGGAGATCTCGTGGGCCGCGATGCCGAGCTCGCGGACCTGCAAGCCGCCTACTACAACGCCGTCACTCCGGGCCCGAGCGGAGGCTTGGGTCAGGTGTCCGCCCGCGTGGTGTACGGCGAGATGGGCATCGGCAAGACGGCGCTCGTCAACAGCTTCGTCTCCGAGCTGCCCGACAACGTGCGCGTGCTCCGCGTGGAATGCTCGCCGGCCAAGAGCGAGCTGCCCTTCGCCAACATCGCCGACTGGGTCCGGGAGCTCACCGACACCAAGGCGGATCAGCCCATCGACGAAGTGAAGAAGGCCATTACGCTTTCTCTCGGGGACTTCGCCAGCGGCGAGGCCGGCGCGGAGATCGTGGAGCGCATGGCGGAGCTCACCACCGGTCGCGTGGCGCAGGCCGCGGACGAAGGCGACGCCGCCCGCCACCGCAAGCTGATCTCCTCCGGCGTTCGTCGTTTCCTCGCCCGCGCCGCCCTGGAGCAGCCGCTGGTGGTCGTGATCGAAGGCCTGCAGTGGAGCGACCGTCCGAGCGTGGAGCTGGTCTCGGAGCTGATCCGCCGCAAGGATCCGATGCCGGTGATCGCGGTGCTGGTCACGCGCCCGGACGACCGCGTGGCGCCGTACATCGAGGGCATGGTGCGCATCGAGCTGAAAGGGCTCAGTGCGGAAAACCAGATCCGCCTCGTGGCCGGTCGTCTCGGGGCGTCCGAAGGCGTAGCCCAGGTGTGTGCAGATCTGTTACCGCGGGCCGCCGGCAATCCATTCTTCCTGCTCGAGATGGTGGACGCGCTTTTGGAGCGCGGCACCCTCGAGCTTCGGGAGCGGGCTGACGGTTCACAAGAGCTGGTTCGTGTGGAACGGCCGGGCGAGCCGGCCTTGGCGTTGCCCTCCACGCTCGAGCAGCTGATCGCCGACCGCCTGAACGAGCTGCCGCCGGAGGAGCAAGAGGTGGTGGAGTGGCTCGCGGTGGCCGGTGGCCCTTTGAGCTTGGAAGATCTCACCACGCTGCGCGGCATGCCCACGGAGGAAGCCGTCATTCGTCTGTGCGCCCGCGGCCTGTGCGACACCAAGAACGATTCGGTGGACGTGCGCTATCCGCTGACGCGCGACGTTGCCTACCGCGCGCTGGAACGCGGGCAGCGCAGTCGCATGCATCGAGCTCTGGGCTTGCACCTGGCGGACACGCCGCTGGCGCAGGGCCTCACGGCGGCCATCGTCGCGCGGCATCTGGCGCGCGGCGTGGCCAAGAGCCAAGCCGCGGAGCTGTACCTCACGGCGGCCGCGGCGGCGCGCTCCAGCTATCAGACGCAGCTCGCGACGCGCTACTACCGCCGCGCCCTGGCCATGATGGAAGAGGGCGACCAGCGCCGGTTGGAAGCGCACGAAGCCCTCGAGAACATGTATCGCGTGCAGGGGCGCTGGCGCGAGCGGCGCAAGCAGTTGGTGGCCTTCCGCCAGCTGGCGCGGGACAGCGGCAAGCCGCGGTGGGTGTCCACGGCGCTGCTCCGCACGGCGCGCTTCGAGCTGGACGAAGGGCACCTGGCGCGGGGGCTCATCTCGGCCCAGCGCGCGGAACAAGTCGCGGCTCAAGCCGGCTCCGCAGTGCTGGAAGTGCAGGCCCAATCACTGATGGCGGAGATGCTGCGAGACCTCGGGGACATGCAGGGAGCCCTGGCCGCTTGCGATCGCGCGCTGGAAACCTCCCAGAGCCAGGACGTCCCTCCTCGCTTGCGCGCCGAGGTGCTGCGGGCTCGGGGCACGCTGCTGCGGCGCGTGGGTCGCGTGCACGAGGCCGTGGATGCTCACGCGGAAGCCATCGCGGTCTTCCGTCAGGTGGGCGCCCGGCGCCTGGAGGCGCGCGCCAAGAACTCGCTGGCCTTCGCGATGTACGTGCTCGGTCGCTTCGAGGACGCCATTGCCTTGGCGCTGGATGCGATTCGCATCGACCTGGCCATTGGCGGACGCTTCCAGATTGCCAAGACGCTCAGCAACATCGGACAGAGCTACGCGCGGCTGGGCGACAGCGAGCGCGGGCTCGCGTACCTCAAGCGCGCCCGCGAGGCCCACGAGCGCTACGGCGATCAAGACGCGCGCGCCGACACGCTCTTGTGCACCGCGGAGGTGCAGCTCGAGATGGATCAGATTGCCGCGGCGGACACCTTCGTGGGAGACGCCGGCGCCCTCACCGCCGTCACCGGTAGCGCGTACGATTCCGTACACGAGAAGATTCTGCGCGCGGTGCTGGCGCGGCGGATGGGCGACTCGGGCACCGCCGTGATGCACGCCTTCGACGCGCGGCAGGCCGCCGAGGCGCAGGCCTACGTTGCGTTCCACTTCTACGCCATGGCCGCCGAAGCCGCCGCCCGCGTGGACATCGGCGAGTCCCACACCGGCATCTTGCTCGCCACCACCGCCATGGGCGCCATCGAGACCGTGCAGGGCTCGGAGTACGGCCTCGAAACACGTGCGCTGTGCGTCGAGGCGCTGCAGAAGGCCAACTCTCCCCAGGCCGACGAGATGCGTGAGCGCGCCAAGACCTACATCCTCACCCTGCTGCAATCCATTCGCGATCCCGAGCTTCGCGGCACGTTCATTCGCCGGCCGATGGTACGTCGTCTCATCGGTGAGCTGCCCGAGGATCTCGCCGACGCGCCGGTCACCGGGGAGCAGCCCGTGCCGGGGTCAGCGCGAGAAGACGTGCAGTCGAGCGCAGACAAAGGTAGCGTTTCGCCTTCGTGAGCCTAGAGCGTCCGAATCGGCGGCTCGCCGTCATCCTGTCCGGCGGTGGTGCGCGTGGTGCGTACGAGGTCGGCGTGCTCTGGTACCTGTTCGACGAGCTCACGCGGCTGCGCGGTGGGCCTCCGCGGGTCGACATCTTGTGTGGCACCAGCGTGGGTGCCATCAACAGCGGCTATCTGGCCGCGCACCTGGCGGATCCCGTGCTCGGCATGCGCCGCCTGGTGGACGTCTGGAGCAGCCTGAGCCTCGACAGCGTGCTGGGTTTCGGCTGGCGCCAAGCCATGACGCTGCCGCGCGTGCTGCTCGGCGGGCAGGGCGGCGCCGGTATCTTCGACGTCTCCCCCATGGCGGAGCTGGTGCAGCGGGAAATCCCGTGGCGCGCCGTGTCGCGCACCATGCGCAAGGGACACCTGCGGGCGCTCAGCGTGAGCGCCACGGAAGTGAGCACCGGCCGCACCGTGATCTTCATGCAGACGGGGCCGACCACCTCGCTGCCCACGCGCGCGCCGCCGCGCACGTTGATTCGCGCGGATCGCATCGGGCCGCAGCACGCTCTGGCCTCCGCGGCCATCCCCATGTTGTTTCCGCCGGTGAAGATCGGCAGCCAGCTTTACGTAGACGGCGGCGTGCGTCAGAACACGCCCATCGCCCCCGCCATTCGCCTGGGGGCCACCCACGTGTTCGTGGTGGGCACCTCACGCTTGGTGCGCGGCATCGCGCACGCCAAACCCACGCAAGCACCGAGCGCCACGTTCTTGCTGGGCAAGATCATGAACGCCCTGTTGCTCGACCACTTGGACAGCGACCTCGGCTTCGTCAACCTGCTGAACGACATTTTGGAGAGCGGAGAAGCCGGCTTCGGCAAGGAGTTCGTCGATCGTCTGAACGGCGCCGCCGCCACCCGCGGCGGTCACCAGTTCCGCCCCATCAGCACCTTGGTGGTTCGCCCCACAGAAGGCATCGGCCAGCTCGCCGCGGATCACCTGCGGCAGGGTAAGCTCCGCGCGGGGCCCGCCGTCACCAAGCGGCTGCTCAAGCTCCTGGACATGGGCGTGGCAGACGACGCGGATCTCGCGAGCTACTTGTTGTTCGACGGTGAGTTCGCGCGGCGGCTGATCGAGCTGGGGCGCTCCGACGCCCATGCGCGCCGCAACGAGATCCTCGATTTCCTCGGCGACGCCGAGGACGACGTGCCGCCCGCGCTCGACCCTGCCGGCGGCAGCTCCCACTGGACGTTGCCGCCACCCGCCATCGGCTGATGCCAAAGCTCTGCGTGCACACGTTGGCGCTGCTGTTGGCCGGGTGCGGCGAAGCCTCCAGCCCGACGGCGCACCCCGCGCCGGCCGAGTGCAACGGTAGCTTCGACGTGGGCGCTCCGGAGCCGACGGCGCCCGACCTTCAAGACGGCGTTGGGTGCCGATCTGGGTGTCGTCGAATCCGCCGGCGTGCTGCAAGGCACCTCGGTCAAGAGCGACGGTTCGGGAAACGCCACGCTCTCCGTACCCGGCAACGCGTTCGCGTCCCGCGCCCACGTCGATCTGCAGACCGGCGTCGGCTTCGCGAAGGTCGTGGATTGCGGCTTCGCGCCGGTGGAGGGCGCCACCGCCATCCCACCCTCGTTACCGTGAGTGCATTCGGAGTCGTCACCCCCGGCACCGAGCCCGTGGAGCTTGGCTCGATCAGCTTGCCCCTGTTCCCTCAGAGCGGTCGCTCGGCACCCTCTACCCGCGCTGACGCGATCAGGTTTCGGCGAGCGCGTCCTCGAGCTCGCTCAGCGTCTTGCCGTCGCCCTTGGTCTTGGCCAGCTCGATGCCGGCGCGCAACCATTCCTTGGCGTCGTCGTTGCGCGACATCTCCATCAGCAGCTGCCCCGTCATCAGGTACATCGGCAGATAGCTCGCATCCGCTTCCCGCAACGCTTGGAACGCCGCCAACGCATCTTCGTGACGCCCCTCCTTCCGGTACTCCATGGCCAGGCCGTAACGGGCGAAGGAATCGGCTTTGCCGGAGCTGACCAGCTGTTCGAGCAGGGCGAGGCGCTTGTTCATGACACCTGACGCTTAGGCGAGCAGCGTGCGGTTGCAAGCGCCCACGCGTTCCCCCGGAAATTCCCGATGAAAGCGCGTTGGTTTCCACCGCGGGATCACGTCAGCCGATCACATGACGGCGGTCATGAGCGGTGGGAGGTGGCCCTGCACAAAGCGTTAGCATCGAAGCGTGTCGAGCACGTCATCATCAAGCGACGACGACAAGTCCGCGCAGCGGCAGCTCAATGATCTTCCGCTGCGTTGCCGAACGTGTCGGCTGGGCGTGGCTTCTCTACCCGCAGAATGCCCGTTCTCCGACATGCGCCGCCCGGCTGGCGCGATCCTGATTCAACAGGACGAGAAGCCGCGCGCAGTGCTCTACGTTCGTCGCGGTCAAGTCGCCATTGGTTCCGCCAGCGAGTCGGGTGCCGAGTCGTCCTTTGCCGTTCGCGGTCCGGACACGCTTCTCGGCTTGGAGGTGCTGATCGACGAACGCGCGCCGTACCAGGTCACGGCGCTCACCGACGTCGTGTTCTGTGCCCTCGAGCCCAGCGCGTTCCTGGGTTGGGTCGGACAGTTGGATTCGCCCATGGGTGCGGTGCTCGAGCTGGCCGTCGCCGAGGCAGGCCGGAGGGTGCAAGAGCGCCACGGTCTGCAGGGCACCGCCGTGCGTCGCGTGGCCCGCTTCCTGCTGAAGCAGGTCGAGTCCGGCACCCTGAGCACGCCACAAAACGTGGTGGCTACGGTGCTCGGCATGCGTCCGGAAACGCTCTCCCGTGCTCTCGCCAAGCTCCGCACAGCCGGCGCCCTCGCACCCGGCCGCACCGTCCGCGTCACGGACTCCTCGGTCCTCGACAAATTCGCCAACGAATAACGCCCCGCGCGCCCCGGCACATCGCCAGCCAGGCCCGCACGACACATCGCCAGCCAGGCCCGCGCGGCACATCGCCCAGCCCGGCACATCGCCGGCCAGGCCCGCGCCGCCCCTGAGCGTCTTCATGTTGGTTCGCCGCGGAACCTCGCGTCGAGCCTTGTCGCGCGCACTCTCGGACCTCCACTTATCTGTTTATCCCGCGAGCAAGTAACCCAACCCCGCGGAATCACGCGACGTCAGGGCACTGGATAAATCGGGGCGTCGCGGTAGAACTCTAGTTAGCCGGACCCAATGCCACGCAACAGGCTGCGCGAAGAGGATCTACCTGACCGCACCCGAAGCGTCGTCGCCGCGGCCCGACTCGAGTCTATTGGTTGGTTCTCACGGTGCGGTTCGCCTCCGGTTCTGATCGAGGCGGCTGTCGTCACCTCGCGAGAGGACGCTCACAAGCGCCTGGCCTCCGTAGAGTGGGAGAACTTCAAGCTGGAACGAAGAGGAGACCTAACTGTCTTCATCACGACCCAGCGACCAGACGCGCGGGGCTTGTGGAACGCGGCTACTCGCCACCTCAAGGACGCACTCGCGACCCATTTTGACCGAGTCGAATCGACTCTCCAAGTGGAGGAACTGCCGAGCGAGTGGTTGGACGATGTTCGGTGGGACCTACTGGGCTACTTCCAGGAACTGGTCTTCGATTCTGCCGGCGCACCACATTTCTATGATCGTCTGTACCGAGCATATGCGGCCGGCTCGCTTCCCTGTGGCTGGGTTGGCGCATACCCCGACGGATGCCTCGTCGTTTGGTGAGGCGCCGCCTAACTGCCAATGAACCCGCCGGCGGCAGAGCGTCGCTGCCTTCGGTGTGTTCGGAATCGCGAGGCGCTGTATCATCTCTTCCAAGGCCGCCGCGGGTTATTGGCGGTACGTTAGCCGGACGCCCACGTGGTCTCTAATTCCGAAGAGTTCTTCGCGCGACATGGCGATGGCGAGCACCCATATGTCGCCCTTGCCCATGCTGCTGTTGATACCGGCAAAGCCTTTGGGTCCGCGGGCGACATCGTCTCCTGCGATGAGATTCGCTCGACCTACGGCGTTCGCGCACGCTCTCTCGCAAGTCGAGCCGGGCCGCACGCGAAGGCCCTGCATGCCGACGTCGTCGGCCTGTGCGAACGCCTCGACGCGTGCCGGGGGCAACGCATGCGTTGGTGGACTTTTTCCCTACCTGGCGGCGCCCGGTACGTGTTTGCTGAGCATGCCGAGACCAATGCACTGCTGGGGGCTCTCCATGTTGTGAGTCGACTCGAGGTTCCGCCCAAGGACTGGCGCCGGCTGTGGGGTGATGCCGGCTAACAAGCCAATGAACCCGCCGGCGGCGAGGCGTCGCTGTGTTCGAGATGTTCGGCGTGCGGAGCTGCGGTATCATCTGTTCCACGGCCGCCGCGGGTTATTGGCGGTACGTTAGGCGGACCGTGTCTCCCTCTCCCCCAGGCTTCTGGCGCACTGTTCGCACCCCTGCTCTCTGGATGAGCGCAGCGCTGATTGTCGAACTGCTGCTCAGTCTCTCCCACTGGTTCTTGACTCCTGCCCACGTTCGCGAGGCGTCGCCGATCAATCCATGGCTGCTGTTCGCTGGTCTTGTTGTCGGCACCTTAGCCTTCGTCATTGTCGCGGCTGTGCGCGCCATACGCGCTAAGCGCTACGCGCTCGCTGTCATCCCTTTCACAACGCTATTTGCTCTGTATTTTCCGATAGCGCTCGCAATCGATGCAGTTGCGTCGACGGTAATCATTCCGACCCGCATCTTCGCGTGTATTGTCGGGATCGCAGTCTCCGTGGCCGTTCTTCTCCGGGTTCCCGTGCACGCCGTCGATCGTGCCGCCTAACAAGCACCCTGAGACGGACCGCAAGTCCTAATTTGGATTTTCGCTAGCGTATGTGAGCAACGGCGCGTTGCGCTTGCGGAGGGCGTTGAGGTAGCGAGCTTCGTCGTAGGGGGCGCGCTCGACCCAGCAGCGGTACAGGATGCGGATTGTAGACATCGGCGAGCGTGGGTTCCACTTGCGCCATGAACACCGATGACCAGGTGACCACTTCGGTGGTGTTCAGCGCACGTTCGCGCGCGTGATCATCGTTGCCACACTGCGTTCCGGGCTGGTTCACCTCGCCGGTTCGAGGGCGGAGAATTCGTTTGGTTCGTTCATCATCCAACGATGCTCGCCCGCGTCAAGGGTTCGCGCGCATTCGCTCGCCGCCTTCGGCGCCCTTGACCCAGCCTCGCCTCGTCGGAGACGGTGGGCACTTATCAGCCGAAGTACCCCTGCAAACGGGTGGTCCCCGGGTCCCGGTGTCGTCGGCGTAGGTGGGGTCCATTCTGGTCGGTGGCAGCACATGTCCCGCTTTCTATTCTCCAGGTCCCACCAAGAAACCTGACTGCGGAACGGAACACCCATAAAGCCGTTGCAGCAGACGGGCGCCGTCGGCGCGGCCTGCGGCCGCACCTCTGGCGCCCGCAGCTGAACGCCGATACGTTAGACCGACTACGATGACGATTAGCCGAAAAGGTCGACGCCGCATCATCGTGAACGCCAGACAATACCTCTGGTACGTTGCACCCGACGAAGACGACTGCTTCGAGCCGATGCTCACTGTCGTATCGACTGATCGGCGCGTGTTCCTTCGCTATCACATCACGCAGTCTGATGACGTCCGTTTCGTGATCGTCCTCGGTCCTGAGTTCTGCGTGCCGGGCTGCGGGGGGCCCTGGAGGCGCTTTCGCTGCCCCGAGTTCGGCTCGCCAGATTCCATCACGCCAAAGGACGTCCGCGCGCTTATCGAATGGGCGCTGCGACCTGGAGAGTCGCCTGCCGAGGTTGACTGGACCGGCCAGCCACTGGCGCGTTCGCAGGCGGTCTAACAAGCAGTTGCAGCAGCCGGCCGCGCCCCGTTCCCAGAACCAGTCTCCCGCCTCTCGCCCGTGGTGAGTACCACCGGCTCAGCCGTGGTAGCCCGTTGGCCTATCGTCTTGTCGTGCGGCTGCTGCTCAACAGCGGTACGTTCGGCAGACCGATTCATGCGTGACGGGGAGCGAGCGATTCTTGAAGACCTTGGCGGTCGGATCCGAGCACGCTTCGGTGCCGAGGTTCGCTGCGTCCTGACTGACAGACAGTTGGTCGTCTCCTTGCATCGATGGCCCGACGCATCATTGGTGGTCACCGTCACCGATTTGGACCGGCCCTACTTCGGGGCGTCCTATCCAGCACGGTCACGCAAGCGCAAAGGCGACTTTCGCGACGATGACGCGTACGCCCCGCAAGTCCTCGACGCGGCTGTCTTCTGGATGGTCAGCAAGCTCACCAAGTTTGGATTTGTTCCTGACGAAATGACCGAGCGGGGGTGGTAGGCCCAGCGGCCCCCCGCGGCTGCCGAACAATCAGCTGAACCTGACGAGCGTCCTCAGTCGGCCCCTGCGGGGCCTCCTTCTTGCGCTCGCAGGCTAGCTGCGAGACGTACGTTAGCCGAAGTCCCACATGTCGTGAGCCGCAACACTGAGGGTTGCGGACGTCCGCCAGCGAATGCACCCGCTGCATGTGTTCACCGGGCGGCGAATTGTTGTCAGCAGAGCCGTCACCCAGACGCGGTCTGCCGCTCCCGCGTCACGCAGTCCGATCACACTGTAGGTGCGTGCTTCTGGCGTGGGCGCCGCTTGTAGGCGCCACAGGAGGTGGATCCGACGCCCACGTATCAACCGGTAGCGTCTTCCGCTCGCCCGTGGTGAAGCACCACGGGGCCGCTACTGTTGCTCGTGGTAGTCTGTTGCGGCCGCTGCTCAGCAGCGATTCGTTGCCCTCCCGAGACTACGATGAGCGACCTCAAGGCATTTCTGAAGGGCGTAATGGCCACGGCTCTTTCGGAGTTGAAGGAGCGGGGAGTCGCCGTTCACACGCTCAGTTTCTATATCGATCACGAGTCCAATGCAGTGAGTGTTTGTGCCGACACTCGAGAGAATTCCGCTCGCAGCGTTGCCAGCAGCAACGCCTTCAGCAGCCGCCATTTCATGGATGCTATTCGGGACCGCGACCTAGAAGCAGCGGCACTGTGGCAAGCCAACATCGGCCGTAGCCTCTCCCTCGGCGACTTCACTGCCGTAAACGTTGCGCGCACGGATCTTGGAAAGCACCGGCTCAGCCCCGCGCTCTGCCTTGCCATGGTGGAAACCGTTGTCGAGAGCCACGACGCCATCCGCGAGCTGTCCGCGGACCCCGCCCACACCATCCTCACATGCTCGACGCTCGATGACGAGGTGGGGCTCATGTGGTCCCTTCCTTGATGGTCCCCACCAGTACTGGGCTGCCATGTCGAGAACGCAAGCCAAGGACGAGACGGCTAGGTGTAAGCGCGCCTCGTAGTTGAGCCCAGCCCGGCGATTGCTGGACCAGCTGCACGAGGTGCATCGCAAGCTGGTGCGCCCGCCGATCCGCACGGGGGTGTGCAACCGGGCGAGGCGGAGGTATGCGCCCGGTCCGAAGGAGAGCACGAGCCAGAAATGGTGACGGAGAGGGCGTTTCTTTGGACGGACCCGCCCTCTCCGTCGTGCTTCGGAACCGATTCGAGGAACACGAAGCCCTACGAGATTTGTCGCAAGCCCGCTCGGGATCAAGTCCTGGAGTGAGGGAATGCCGTCGTGTGCCGCTGCGAGGCCGAGTTCCTGCCCGTGTTGCGGGGCTGCGGCCCGGCCCATTGGCGGCCGGTTCCTGGTGGTCGGGCACGGCGTGGTCGAGCGCCAGGTGCGAGGTCCCGGCGCTGCTGGGCAGGCTCCGGAGCAGGAGGTGGTGCAGCTGCGGCGGTATCGCTGCCGGGAGTGCCGGGCGGTGATCGTGGTCGGCCCGCGCGGATTGCTGCATCGGCGGTGGTACGGAGCGGGGCCAGTAGCACAGGCTCTGGCGCTGTACGCGCGGGGTGCGACGAGCGCTGCGGTAAGGGTGGAGACGAGTCCGTCGCGAGTTGTAGGCACGTCGGCGAGGGAGAGGTGGATCACGCTCAGTCGGTGGATCGAGTCGGCGCATGCTCGCCGCGACCAACCGTGCACTCGTCCTTGCTACCGCCGAGGAACGTTGCGTCAGCGTCCCTGACGAGCTCGACGAGCTCTTGGTTCTCGACGACTGGCGGCACCCCGACGTTGTCAACGGTGAGCTTCCGAGCTCACCATGGACGAGGACTTCGGCGAGCTGGTTGAACGTCTTGGAAGAGGTTGCGCGCCGGACCTCTCGCCTATCCTCATCTGCGAGACAGGCCCCACGTAGCCGAGGTCATTCGACTCGAGGCTCGATTCGCGAACGAGGTGGATGAGCGACTCGACGTTGCCCTCTGCCGAGATTGCGCCCCACTTGTTGCGCTGCGCGCAACCGTCGAAGCCGTCGATCAAAGCGTCCCGCTCGCTCCAGCGTGCGGCCGGTGCCTCCAGGAACTCACGCGTCAAGACTGACTGCCGTCTGCGAAGGACCTGACCGCCTGATTGAGTGGATGCACTCCGCACTCCCGCGGCCCGCAATGCTCGGCTCTTGCGTCCGCGTCTGAACCGCACGACATCAGTGGCCTGCAGAACCACGCCGCGCAGCCCGAATGACATGAAGCGTCCGCCCTACCTCAGCCGGCTCAGGGTCGTAACAGAGCGCCTCCCGTCGGAGAGCTCGTTCCCGTTCTCACTCCCGTTCGTCGGGCAGCTGGATCTGACCTTCACGGCTCCCGTTACCTTCTTCGTTGGTGAGAACGGTTCAGGCAAGTCGACGCTGCTGGAGGCCATCGCTGCCCTCAATCGACTTCCCGTGTCAGGGGGCGCGCGCAGCGACCTCGGCGCGCGTCACGGTCCGGATACCGACAGCGCGCTCTCTTTCGCGCTGCGTCCTGCCTTCACGCGGCGCGCACCGGATGGCTACTTCTTGCGGTCGGAGTTTCATGCCCACTTTGCCTCTTTGCTGGACCAGCGTTCGGATGACCCTTGGTTCCGGATGACGGGCGATCCGTACGAGCACTACGGTGGCGGGTCCCTACACCGTCGATCTCACGGCGAAGCGTTCCTCTCGGTCGTTCTGAACCGGTTCCAGCGCGGGATCTTCTTGTTGGACGAACCGGAGTCGGCACTCTCGCCGCAACGTCAACTCTCGCTGCTGCTGCAAATGCGAACCCTGGCTCGGGCCGGCACAGCTCAGTTCGTGATTGCGACGCATTCCCCGATTCTCCTGACGTATCCCGGTGCACAGATCGTCTCGTTCGATCAACCATCGTTGCCGACGGTCTCGCTCCACGAAACGTCCCACTATCAGCTCACGCGACAGGTCCTTCAGGACCCAGAAGGATTCTGGCGCCACCTGCTCGTTGGCGGTATCCAGTGAGCCTGCGGCGGTCCGACTCATGGGCGGAATGATCCCGAGTGTGTTTGGCGTCGCGGCGTTTGCCGGGATGCGAGTTGCTGGATACTCAGCAGCATTCGTCGTCCTACGGCGCTTCTCGGACAAGCCAGCGCGCCTTCCGGTCTTCGTTGGCGCAAAGACCGCGCTGGGACTCGTGGTCGGAGCGACAGCGATTGGAGTACAAGCCGCCGTGGGCGCGACGAATTCGCAGGCCTGGGTGGCCATGTTGCCGCTGCGCCTCGTTGCCTGGTTTGCTCTCATTCTTCTCCTCCTCCGACCCCGAGGGGGCACGGTCCACGCGTTGGGGCTTGCTGTCTCTGCTGCGCTGTGGTCGTGCGTGCTCGACGGTGTCGCGTGGCTCGCCTTCGAGCATGTTCCAGGGTTCCTCATGCCCTGGTGCTGAAAGGGATCAGGCATCGCCTCACACTTGCACCTGCGGCAGAACCGCACGATGTTGGCTTGACAGCGGAAACCGATGCGCGTGTTCACAGGCGGCGAGACTTGGACGGGCGGGTTCTATGAGCTCGCGCTCGAGTACGAGCGTGACAGCGGTGGCGTAGTGGACGGTCTGAACGCGCTCTGGAAGCTCGAAGATATCGAGGGCTGCTACCTCGATAGCGCGGTGGAACCGACAGACCAACCGAGACGCACGTTCGAGCCATCGTTGCTTGCTGCCGGTCACCTCTACGGCGTCGCTTCTTGTCCTGGTGGCCTGCAGATCGCTTGTGGCTCGTGCACCGTCGAAGAGGCTGATGGTTCGGATTGGCTGGTTTTCTACCTCCCCATGAGCGCGCTCGGGCGTGTGTACCCCGTCGGTGGGTTCCCATTCGATGCGGCCGATCACGAGAGTTGGCGGGCGCCGCTGGACAACTGGTTGGTCGAAGTTGCTCGCAGGGTCTTTTCCCGAGCCCCCTTCGCGCTGGGCCTTGTTGGTTTCGAAACCTCCGGCGACGTTCATGCGGCGGATCTGGTTGCCTCCGGGCTCCCTGCCAAGAGACATCACGGATTGCTCGTACCCGTTACCGGCAGGATCGAGTGGCACCCGCGTACCGAAGTCGAGTGATCGAGACCGTGCGATCGGGGCAGGACAACGATGCCTCGAAGATGCCAAGCCCTGGCCCGAGACATGTCAGATTTCATGTAACTCGTAGCCGAGAGCCGTTGCGCGGCGCTCGACAAGCTCTTGCTCCCGGGGCTCCGCGGCTACGAACAGGAAGCTCTCGTTGGACCAAGCCAACGTTTGGAGCAACACGCCCGCCAAACAGTGTACTTTGACTGCCAGGAGCTGCGTGCACGCGTGCGCAATCCGCCATGAGTGCGACAGCGCCACGACCAACCATGACGACGCCCACCGCGCTTCCGCAGCGGCACGCTCGCATTGCGGGGGCTGCATATTTGCTCGTCATTCTCATCGGCGTTCTCAATGGCTTCCTGGTCGACGCACGTCTGGTCGTTGCTGACGATGCGACCACGACGCAGAACATCCTCGCTCACCCAGACCTGTTTCGCGTCGGCATTGCGGCGACGCTGGTGCTCTACGTGTTGGTGTTGGTGTTGGTGTTGGCGTGGGCGCTCTACGAGATCCTGAAGGTCGTGGAACCCCGCCTCGCTCGCCTGGCGCTGTTGTTTCGCGTGGCGGAAGCTGTGGTGGGCGTATCGACCATCCTCACGAGCATTTTCGTGGCCGACATGCTCGGTAGAAGAGGCCGCGTCTCGACTCTCGGCTCAGACCAGCTCTCCGCCCTGGTGGGCGCAGTGCTGGAGGCGAGGACCACTGGCATGGACCTCGTGTTGGTGCTCATCGGTGTCGGTGGGACGGCCTTCTGTGTTCTGCTGTTCATGTCGAGGTTGGTGCCGCGAGCGCTGGCGGGCTGGGGCGTGGTCACGTACGTCTCCATGTTGGTGCTGGGATTTCTGAGCCTTGTATGGTCCGCCCACCCCAAGGCGCTGGACGTCATCTTCTATGGGCCCGGAGCGCTCTTCGAGGCTTCCATCGGTGCATGGCTGCTGGTCAAGGGCGTCAACGAAGAACGATGGAACGCACTCTCGGCGTCTTGCGCAGCCGCGGGACAAGCTTGAGATCATGTGGCTGAGCCGCGTCTAGCGCACGATCACGCGCGGCTCGCCGAGCCCGGCGCGTGCTACGACGAGGCCGTGCACCTCGTCGCTCGTAGCTCAGCAGTCCGCCTTCGATCTGCCCTGCGCGATGGCGGCGTCACCCCAGCAACATTCGGCGCTGCTCTTTCCGAGGTTCCGCCCTGGGAGCACGACCAGTGGCTCGATCTGCTGTGGGACATCGACGAGATCCCTCTCGACGATCCCGATCTTGGTCCCGGCTGCGTGCCCTATCTGCCGTGCGCCGCAGCGTCCGTCCTGGACGCCATTGACCAAGCGAACGTCACCGTCGACGACATATTCGTCGACGTGGGGGCCGGTCTGGGAAGGAGCCGCGCTACTGGCACATCTCAAGACCGGTGCGGGTTGCGTCGGCCTGGAGATCCAGCCCATGCTCGCGCGCACCGCGCAGGCGCGTGCAGACTGGTTGGGGCTGACACGGATGCGCTTCCTTCAGGGCGATGCGGCGGAACTGGTCCGCTTCATCACCACGGGAACGGTCTTCTTTCTCTACTGCCCGTTCGGCGGGGCACGCCTCGAGCGCTTCCTCGACGGCTTGGAGGACGTGGCGCGCGCCCGGCCGATTCGCATCTGCTGCGTCGACATGGCCCCGTTGGACTCTCCCTGGTTGGCTCCCGTGGCCTCGACGTCGTCCCGCGTCTCCATCTACCGGAGCACGTTCCAAAGCTGACCCTACCCCTGCGGATTCGCTAGGCCGAATTGACGCGTTCCGCACGCTGGTGCGGTACCTTGCGTACGCAAATGAACGATGGACCTCCCGCGCGCATCCGGATCAACCATGACGATTACCACGCAAGCCACATTGGTACGACTTGCGACGGACGGCAGTTCTTTCTGACGCAAGCGTTCGTGCCGGGCGTTTGCGAGTACCTTGCCGCGTATGTCTTTGACGCCAATGGTGCACTTCTGGAAGCGCGAATTGACGACCTGGGGCCGCGTGAACAGGTCGACGAGGCTGCAGCCCGTGCGCTGTTCGCGGCGCGGCTTGCCGACCTTGGCGATGTCACGCTCGGCCCGATCGAAGTCGCACCCTTCCAGCTCGAGCGATTCGGAACCGTTTTTGGATTGGTTGCGCACCCGCCCGAGGAGGAAGACGAGGACTGGTGCGTGACGCTCGAGCCGGGAGACTTCATGTGCTTCTACCCGCCCTGGGATGGCGACTACGACACCTGAAACGCGAAGGGCGATTGAGCTCCCCGCGAGCATGACGTCCGGCTCGCCGCGCCGACCGGCGATCTCGATCGCTCTGCATCCGACCGGGCTTGCTGAGGTGGTAGCATCCGGAAAATTGTCCAGCCGGCAGCAAGCTGGTGGGGCAGAAAGGGAACGAGTGAAGGCCAATCGCTGGCTGCATCTCCGGCATCCGGACGGTTTCTCGCCCGAGATGTTCGAGCGCTTCCGCGCTGGCTGCGCCCTCTGGGAGGCGTTCGTTTGCACCAGTGTCCGCGAGTGGGAACGCCTTGGCGCACCGGACGGCGCGGTGAAGTACGCTTGCCTTCCTCCTGAGCTCTCGCTCGACCGGAAGGTCGCCACGTGCCCCCTCGTGGCAACTTCCACCATCGGTTCTCGCGCGAAGTACGAGAACGCTGGGTCGTATCTCCTTCGAGCGTTCTTACCCCCGAGCTTTCACACCGGACTCGAAGAGGGACTGACCGAGGACATCGGTGACGGTCGCGGACCACAAACAAGCTGGCGAACACCCGCAGATGTTCTGCTTCGCCCGCAGGTCCCGCCGTGGGAAACGGGATGAGCGCGTCCATAACGGAAGCGCTGCACGTTCGATGGGCAGAACGTAATGCAAGGCCACCTTGGCCATAGGCGATGTGGTCGAAGTCGAGGCACATCCGAGCAACGCGGCACTGCCCGAAATCAAGGTGCATGCATTCGCGGCCTGGCTCGCGTTGCCGAACGAGCTCTGCTTCACCTCATCGCCAAGCGCGGCTCGAGGCGCGACTGATGAGCTACCTCTACCTTGACGTTCGTGCTGACGCGATCCATTCGCGGACCAGAAGCACATCCGAGCTGCGCGCGTTTCTCCGCAAGGACGCCGAGCTGATCGAGCGTAGCGCGGTGGAGTTCGGCAACTCGGCGGGAGCACCGTGGCTCAGCCTGACCATGGTCAAGGCTTCACCCGAGGGGAACTTCGCCGTGTCCGGCATCGATCCCGGAGAGCTCAATCTCGTGGAATTGATCGGCTCAGCGAGCGAAGACCCCGCGGCCTACTGGCGAATCGCGGAACGGATCGCGGCGTTCCTCGGCTGGGAGATCGTGGACGTCACACCGTGAGCCCGGTGCTACACCTCGCCGATGCACACCCTCATCTTGAACGACGTCCAGCCCTATCACTGGGCGGTGGGCGGCGTCGGGGTCGGCCTCGTCACCTTGCTTCTCATCTGGCTCACCAACCGACGCTTGGGCATCTCCACCGGCTTCGAGAGCGTCTGCTCCCTGGTGATCAAGGCGCCTTACTTCCGTCGTCCGGAGCTCACGCGCTCCAACGCGTGGCGGTTGCCGTTGCTGCTCGGATTGCTGCTCGGGGGCGTGCTGTCCGCCGTGCTCGGTGGCGGTTGGAAGCCGACCTGGGAGCTGGGCATGTTCGACACCGTCATCGGTGGCGGGCCCGCGTTCAAGATCGCGTGGATGTTCGGCGGTGGCCTGTTGGTCGGCTTCGGTACGCGCTTGGCGGGCGGCTGCACCAGCGGTCACGGCATCTTTGGTCTTTCGAACTTCGAAAAATCCGGTCTCGTCTCCACCCTCAGCTTCATGGCGGCGGGCATCCTCACCACCACGCTGATCTATCGCGTGATCTTGGGGCAGTGAGCCATGTGGATCGTGTACCTCGTGTTCGGCACCGTCTTCGGTTGGACCCTCAGCCGCAGCGGTGCCGCGGACTACGACTTCATCCAGAAGATGTTCCTGTTCCAGGACTTCCAGCTGTACGGAATCATGGGTGTGGCGGTGGTGGTCACGGCGCCTGGGATCTGGCTGCTCAAGCGCCGGGGCAAGACGCTCTCCGGCCAAGCCGTGGACCTCGGTGAAAAGCCGTCGCACCGCGGCAACATCGTGGGCGGCATCTTGTTTGGCGTGGGCTGGTCCATCACCGGCATGTGTCCGGGGCCCATCTTGGTGAACATCGGCGAGGGCAAGCTGTACGCGTTGGCGGCCTTCGCCGGCACCCTCGCGGGCGCCGCGCTGTTCGGCTCCTTCTACCCGGCGTTCGCGCGGCGCTTGCGTTTGCCGGAGCTCGCGCGGGGAACGGGCGACGGCTGACGTGCGCCCCGTGCGCCTTTCCAACGTGATGGGCGTGGACGACGCGCCGTTCGCGCGCGATCACCGCGGCGACGTCGCCATCGTCGGCACCGTGTGCAGCCGCACCCGGCTGGATGGCGTGCTCACCGGCCGCGTGCGGCGCGACGGCAAGAACGCCGCGACGCGCATCGCGGACATGCTCGTCGGGTCGCCCTTCGACGAGCACGTCCAGGCCGTCGTCTTGCAGGGCATCGCCGTGGGCGGCTTCAACGTGGTCGACGTCCACGCCCTGCACGCGCGCGTTGGCCGCCCCGTGCTGGTCGTCGCGCGCCGCAAGCCGAACCTCGCGGCCATGCGCCGCGCCTTGCTCGAGCGCGTGCCGGGGGGGCGCGAAAAGTGGCGGCTGCTCGAGAGGGCGGGGGAAATGGAGCCGCTCAGCGGCGTGTACGTCCAGCGCGTGGGTCTCACCCTGCGCCAGGCCGAGGCACTGCTCGCGAGCACCACGCTGCACGGCAATCTGCCGGAGCCGCTGCGCTTGGCGCACATCATTGCGGGCGGTCTCGCCACCGGCGTTGGCCGCGGAGGGGCGTAGTCAGTCCCAGTGCACGTGGTAACCCACGTCGTAGATCGCGACTCCGTGCGCTTCGCCCGCGCGCCGCGGCGGCCGCCACTCGATCACGCGCTTGTCCGCGCCGCTGCGCGCCATCACTTCGTCCAGAAACGTCTCCGTGACCAGCTGGTACCAGCGCAGCACCGCTCCCGGCAATCCCCGACAGAAGCCCTCGACGCTGTGCTTGCTCTCCACGCGCGTCTCCACCTTCACGAAGTCGAAATAGGTGGCGTTGATCTGCGGTACCCGCGTCGCCAAGGTGGCGGGGCTCAGCATGCGCACCAACGCGCGTCGCACCAGCCCCAGGTCCTTCTTCACCTGGTGGCGCCCGCGCCGGCGCACGAACTCCTCGAAGCTCTCGTGGGTGGCGGCGCCGCAGGCGTGCCCAGCCTGCATCAAGGGATACACGTCGTACCAGCTGGTGGCGAAGAACGGCTGCTCGAAGAACCTCGCGAGGGCCGCGTTCTCGAAATGCGCGTTCTGTGCGGCCAGGCCGCCGGGGATCTCGCTCTTCACGTATTCCATGTGGAACGCGTAGGCGATGCCCTTCACCTTGAAAGGGGCTTTCCCCGTCGCGAAGGGCCAGGCGGTATCCATGACAAGAGTTCTCGATGATCGGAAACGGACGGGATCCGCGCCGCTCCAACAAAATAATCGAGGAAACGCTATTCGGAAGTGGCGAGCGTCGACTTGATCTTGGGAGCGAGCAGCGGACCTGACGGATCCCGGGTCTCCACCGGGGGCAAGGGTACCGCCGGTTCCGGCCGCGTTTCCGGCAGCATTCCCACGGTCATGGCCACGTGCACCGCGACCGCGTCCACCACCTCGGAGGCGCCCACCGCCAGCGTGTGCCCATAGGGGAACGTCGCCCGCGAGCGGGACGCGACCTTTTCCGTCGCAAGCGGCAGCCCATCTCGAATCAGCCGCCAGGAGCCTTGTGCCGAAGCGGACCAACCCGGTCCAGCGTCGTCGGGAGGCAGCGCATCCAGCTTCAGATCCACGAGTAGGATGTAGTCGCCGGGCGCGAGATCATCGCCCTTCTGCTTCACCCGCACTTCCGGAAAAGCCGGCCACAGCACGCGCTCCAGGGAGTAGGCGAGCTGGTCGTCGACCCCGAGAAAGCACAGCGGGCGCTCGCCGCGATCCACGCACTGCGAGCCTTCGGTGTAGCCCGCGAGCTCGATCCACAGCCGCCCGGAATGGCGCTCCATCTCCACCGGCGGTGGCGACAGCGGCGCCCGCGCCAGCCGCGCCCCATGGTGGTGGCTGCAGCCGAAGGTCGCGCCGAGCGACAAGATCAGACACCCCAGCAGACTTCGCGCATGCATCGCGACGGAACGTTATCGTGACGGGGCCATGGCGGCCCAGTTCGCGACCGATCTACAAGTACATGATTTCGTTGATCATTATGTCGGTCCGCCGCGGAACCCCCCGGCCCGCCAGCCTGGGGAGGAACTGTGGAAAACCTGACAGTCCCCCGGGCCGGCCCTATATTCCGCTCATGTCAACCATCCGGCACATCCATCAATACATGACGGATCGCCGGCGGGTTCTGCTCAAAGACGGAAGAGTCGGCAAGATCGTTCGAGTCGATACAGTCTTTCCCAAGCGGAACACGACGGTGTCCGTATGGACCGGAGACGGCCCCGGTGTCGCGAAAGTCGACATCGATAGCGTCGTCGGTCCCGCGCCCAAAGCCAAGTCGGCTTGAGGCAATGACGCTTCCGGCGCCCCGAGCCCAAAAGGCTCCGGGCGCCGGGCAAGCGGCGTTCGCTCAACCCGGAGGCAGCTTCGCGAGCTCGCTGTCGCAGTCGGCGATCAGCAGTCGATTGTCCGTCGAGACCGCCATGGTGCGGGCGAGCCCGAGCTCCCGGCGTGCGGCGCGCGCGTCGCCGCGCTCCAGATAGAGCTTGCCTAGCAGATAGCGTCCGGTGAGCACGTCCCAGGTCCAGCGCTGCATCTCCGCCTTGGCGATGCGCTGCACCAGCGTCTGACGCGCTTCGTCGGAGCCCTTCAGCGCGTCCAGGTAGGCCAGCATCATGCCGTTGAGGTTCACCATGCGCTCGGAGCCGATTTCCTCCGCTACGGCGAGGGACGACTGCAACACGGCGTAGGCGCGCGGCAGGTCGCCCACGCGCATGAGCGCGTCGCCCTGGTTGTGCAGGTTCACGGCCGCCTCGTGGATCAGCCCGCACGCGCGCATCTCTTCCGCGGCGTGCTCGCTGGCGAGCGCGCAATCCGCCCACTCGCCGCGGAAGCCGGAGATCAACGCGCGCATCTTGGCACGCTCGCCGCGGAGCACCGGATCGTCGGCGCCGGCGAGGCGCTGGGCGCGGTTCAGCGCGTCGAGCGCTGCATCGAGCTGGCCGGCTCCCGCCTCCGCCTGCGCCGTGGCCACCAAGATGCGATGCTCGTCGGCGGCGTCCCCGGGGCCCAGCTCTCGAGCCCGAGTGAGCGCCTGCACCGCGAGCTTGAACTCGCCCTGCCGCGTCGCGATCTCGGCTTCCGCGGTGAGCGCCGAACGCGACAGCTCGGGCCAGTGCGCCGCGCTGTCCGCGGCACGCTGCAAGAGCCGGCGCGCCTCCTTGTAGCGATGCAGCGCGGCCAAAGACAACGCGAGGTCGATCGTCATCTGCCCCCGAAGCCGCGCGTCGATGCCCTTTGCCAGCACCAGCCAGCCGCTGATGCGCTGGATCAGCGGCGGCAGCTCGGCGCCGGCGCGCACGTGGCGCACGGCGTTGGACAGCGCGGCGACCCACTCCGACAGCTGCGTTCCGTCCCGCCCGGCGAGGTCCGCCAGATCCAGGGCGCGGGCCAGGTGCAGCGCGGCGATGTCCAGCCGGCGCGCTTCCAGATGGAACAACCCACTGGTAGCGAAGAACCCTGCAGCGCGATCGCGCTCGCCGGCCTCCGCCAAATGGTGCCCGATGAGCGCGGACTGCTCCTCCGTACGCACGCCGAGGGCGACCTGATACGCGTTGGCGGCCTGCAGGTGCAGGTCCATGCGCACGTCCGGCTCAAGATCGCTGAGCACCACCTCCGGCAAGAGCGGCGACGTGAAAGCGAGGGCGACGGGCCCCTCGCGCACCACCAGCTGGCGCGCCGCCAGGGAATCCGCCAGCTGGTTCACCTGGCCGATGGGGGAAGCGAGCATGGTGGACAGCACCGAGAGATCCGCCGGGGCGCCCAGCACCGCCGCCGCGACCAGCAGGCCGCGCTCGGCGTCCGGCAGCCGTCGCACGCGATCCCCGAGCAACGCGCGCAGCGGGCGCGGCACCGCGATGGCGCCCTCCAGCGAGAGGCCCGCGACGCGGCCTGCCTTGACCACCACGGCGCCTGACTCCTGCGCCTCGAGCAGCAGCTCCTCCACGAACATCGGGTGGCCACCGGCGCGCTCCTGCACGAACGCGGTGAGGGCCGCGGGCACTTCCACCACGCCGAGACGCTCGGCAATCAAGCGCTCCACCTCCGCCGGTTCCAGATCACCGACGCTCACCTCGCTGTAGCTCGGGAGATCCCGGAAGCCCTGTTCGTCCAGGTTGCGCCCACACAGCGCGATGAGGACCCGGGAGCCCGCGAGGCGCTCGGCGGCGCTGCGGACGATGGCAGCGCTCTCGGCGTCCATCTCGTGGGCGTCGTCCCACACGAAGACGTGCAGGCGATCTTCCGCGAGGCTCGCCATGGCGCGGGTGACGGCGCTCCTCAGAGAGGTGTCGGCTTCTACGCCGCGGGCGACCCCCAAAGACGACAGCACCGCGCCGACCTCTTCGTCGCGCAGGCCGAGGGCGCGCAGCCGCGGCTCCATGGCCACGATCAGCTCCGGCGGATCGCCATCCCGCACGCCGCACAGGGTGCGGAGCATCGCCGCGATGGCGCTCTCCGGCAGCTCCCGCCCGCGGGGCGGGCAGGCGGCCATGTACACACCGATGTTGAACGTCCCGCGGCCCAGCCGTCGTTCGGTCTCGGTGACGAGGCGCGTCTTGCCCACGCCGTGGGGGCCCACGACGCCCACCACCTGCAGCTTCTTGCGCGAGGTCAGCGACAGGAGCTCCGCCATCTTGCGCAGCTCCGCGCTGCGCCCCACGAAGCGCCCCGCGACGCTGGCCGGTCGCACGTCGCCCACGCGCCAGCCGTCGCGTCCGCCCTTGCCCAGCGGTTCCAGGGCGAAGGCGCGGCGCACGTTGCGCGCGGCGGTGGCGGAGATCGTCACCCGCTGTGGTGACGTGCGCGCCAGGGTGCGCGCGGCTTGCACCAACTCGGCCTGGGAAGCGTCGTCTCCCGCCTTGAGGCGCCCCGTCTCCACGCCCACGCCCAGATCCGCCAGCGGTCCGAGGGCGCGAGTGAGCACCAGGCCGCAGCGCACGGCGTTCTCCGTGTCGCGGCTGTCCACCGGCATCAGGCCGAACACTGCCGCGACTTCGCCCTCTGCGGCCTTGGCCTCGCGGCCACCGTAGCGCGTCACGATCTCGCGAGCGCGTTCGCGTAGCGCGGCTGCGTCGCCGGAGAGCGTGAGCACCAAGCAGGACACGTCGCGCGCGCTGCCGAGCTCCCCGAGTTGCTTGAGCGCCGGCGCCGGCTCTTCTTCCGCGGGCGGCACCTCGCTCTGGATGGGAATGCGGTACAGCCCCGACGCGCTGTCGAGGGCCGTGGCCAGGGTCGCCTCGGGGACCGGCGCCGCGGGGGCTTCTTGGCAGCGCTCGAGCAGCTCCCCGAGCTCGCTCGAGCCAAAGCGTCCGCTCGCCGTGTAGGACAACGCCAAGAGCTCTTCGTGCAGCCGCGCCGCGCTCTCCGGTCGATCGTCGGGATCCAGCTCCAGACAATGGTGGATCACGCCGACGAGCTCCAGCGGCAGATCCGGCCGCGAGCGATGCAGCGGCTCGAACTGACCGCTGGCACCCCGGACCAGCGTTTGCTCGGCGCTGGCTTCGGCGAACGGGGCTCGGCCCGCGAGCAGCTGGTACAAGAGCGCGCCCAAGGAAAACAGGTCGCTCTTGGGGCTCAGCGCGCGTCCCGCGCACAGCTCCGGGCTCGCTCGTCCGAGCTTCTCTGCAATGCGGGGAAGCTCACGCTGGTCGCTCTGCGCCAGTTGGTAGAGCGGGAGCGCCACGCAGAAATCCGCGAGCTTCACCTCGCCGTCCCAGCTCAAGAGCACGTTGGAAGGACCCACGTCTCCGTGCACCACACTCTGGCGCCGGTGCGCGTGGTCCAGCGCCTTGCACAGCTCCGCTCCCAAAAACAACGCGAGCTCCACGCTGACCGCTTCGCGGCGCTCCGCCATGGTGGTGAGCACACGACCCAGATCCAAGCCGGCGACGAACTCGCCGGCAGTGAAATAGCTGTCGTCCACGCGCCCCAGGTCGAACACTTGCGCCACGTTGGCGTGGCTCAGGCGCACGGCCTCGCGGGTGTGTGCGACGAACGCTTCTACGAAGCGCGCGTTGTGGGCCAGCTCCGGCAGCAATCGCTTGACGACGAGGGTCTTCTCGAAACCCTCGACGCCGAAGCTCTTGGCTTTGAATACCTCACCGCTGGCGCCGCGACCGATGCGCCCGAGGAGCCGGTACCTACCGTAGGCCTCGCCTTCGCTCATGGCTCGGGCTCATCCCGGGTTCTCTTCTTCGCCACCGTACATCGCTTCTGCGATCTCGAAGGTGGCGTTCTCGAGCCGGGTGTAGGCATCACGGATCGTGTCCAGATCCGCGCCTCCGCCGAGGGCGGCCCTGAGCGCTTCGAGGTCTTTTTGCATCGCTTCCACGCGGTCCTGCTCCAGGAGGTCCGCGTACGCCTCCAAGGCTTGTTCCGTGGTGTAGATCAGCGTCTCCGACTGATTCTTGATCTCGGCCATTTCCCGGCGCAGGGCGTCGGCCTCTTTGTACTTGTCACCCTCGCTCACCAGCTGCTCGATCTCGCCCTGATTCAAGCCGCTGGTCGGGGTCACGTTGATGGCCTGGGTGCGGCCGGTTCCGAGATCTTTGGCCTCCACCGACAAGATGCCGTTGGCGTCGATGCGGAAGGTGACCTGGATCTTGGGCACGCCGCGGGGGGCCGGCGGAATGCCCGTGAGCTCGAAGTGCGCCAGGCTGCGATTGTCCGCTGCCATCTCGCGCTCGCCTTGCAGCACGTGGATCGGCACGAAGGGCTGGTTGTCCACGCTGGTAGTGAAGATTTCGCTCTTCTCCGTGGGGACGGTGGTGTTGCGGGGAATCAGCTTGGTGAACACGCCGCCGCCGGTCTCCACGCCGATGCTCAGCGGCGTGACGTCCAGCAGCAGCATCTCGTCGATCGCGCCGCCGAGCGCGGCGCCTTGGATGGCCGCGCCGACTGCCACCACCTCGTCCGGGTTCACGCCCTTGTGGGGATCCTTGCCGAACAGCTCCTTGACCGCCTTCTGCACGGCGGGCATGCGCGTCATGCCTCCCACCAGCACGACCTGATCCACCTGCTCCGCGTTCAGCTTGGCGTCCTTGAGCACCGCACGACAGGACTCCAGCGTGCGGTCGATGAGGTCCCGCGTCAGGATCTCGAGCTCGCTCCGCTTCATGGTCCGCTCCAGGTGGATCGGACCGCTCGGGCCGGTGGCGATGAAGGGGATGTTGATGTCCGTTTCCAGCGACGACGACAGCTCGTGCTTGGCCTTCTCGGCGGCTTCCTTCAAGCGCTGCAGGGCCATGCGGTCCCGGCGCAGATCGGTGCCGTGCTCCTTTTGGAAGTCGTCGGCGAGCTTGTCGACGATCCGCGTGTCGAAGTCCTCGCCGCCCAGGTGCGTGTCGCCGCCGGTGGCCTTCACGTTGAAGACGCCCCCGGCGATCTCGAGGATCGAGATGTCGAAGGTGCCTCCCCCGAGGTCGTACACCGCGATGCACTCGTCCTTCGTGTGATCCAGGCCGTACGCGAGGGACGCCGCAGTGGGCTCGTTCAAGATGCGTTTGACGTCCAGTCCCGCGATCTTTCCAGCGTCTTTGGTCGCCTGCCGCTGGGCGTCATCGAAATATGCAGGGACGGTGACGATGGCCTCGCTCACCGGCTCTCCGAGATAGCTCTCGGCGATCTCCTTGATCTTCGCCAGGACCATGGCGCTGATCTCGGGGGGCGACATGGTCTTGCCTTGGATCTCTGCCCAAGCGTCGCCGTTCTCGTGCTCGATCACGGTGTAGGCCACGGCCTTCACGTGGCGCTGCACCTCGTCGCTCTTGAACTGCCGGCCCATCAATCGCTTGATGGCGCTGACGGTGCTCTCGGGGTTGGTCGTAGCCTGGCGTTTGGCGACCTGCCCGACGAGCCGCTCTCCGCTACTGGAGAAGGCCACGATCGACGGCGTGGTGCGTGCTCCCTCGGTGTTCGGGATCACCTTCACTTCCGGCTCACCGCTGGCCGTAGTCCCCTCCAGCACGGCCACACAGGAGTTGGTCGTGCCCAGATCGATGCCGATGATCTTCCCCATGATCGGGCGCAGCATACCCCGAGAGGCGCGAGGCCGGGGTGCCTTACTCCGAGGCTTCCGCGGGTGGTCCCTTCGACACGACCACCATGGCCGGTCGGATCAGACGATCCCCGGCGCGGTATCCCGGCTGTACCTCCGCGGCGACGGTTCCGGCGGGATGGTCGGGCGTCTCCATCTGCTGGATCGCTTCGTGCACGGATGGATCGAACGGCTGTCCGACGGAATCGACCCGAGTGATGTCCATGCGGCCCAGGGTGTCCTGGAACATGCGCATCACCATGCGAATGCCGTCTTGCAACCCCTGAACATCGGTTGCCGCATCCGCGTGCTGGACCGCCCGTTCCAGGTTGTCGAAGACCGGCAGCAGATCCCGAAGCAGGTCGTCGCGAGCGCGCCGCTCGGCGTCCGTCTGCTCACGCCGCGCCCGCTTGCGGAAATTGTCGAAGTCCGCCGCGGTGCGTAGCAGCTGCTCTCGAAGCCGTGCGGCCTCCGCCCGGGCCTCCTCCAGGGGGTCCGCCGGCGGGTCGGCCTCGGGCGCGACTTCCGCTTCCGCAACCTCCACCGGCTCTTCGCTTTCGGGGCCTTCGTTCACGGTGTTGTCCGACTCGTCCGCCACGGTCGCGGTACTATAGTCATTGAGCCGGGCTTGCCAACGCTCGCACACTCGCTGGTGCTGCGGAGCAGGGCGCCTGGCGCAGGGCCCACAGAGATCCCCCGCTGGAACGGGCATCCACCTCGGATTCCGGGGGATTGGGCGCAAACCAGGTGTCCACCGGTGGCAGCGCCCAAAAGCGCTCGGCCCCCACCAGGGCGCGGACCTCGGCTGGGGCGCGCGCTCTCCCGTAGTGATTCTGCTCCAACCAGAAGCAGATGGCGCTCGCCGCGGGGGCCCACAAATGCTCTGCCCCCGGTCGGATCGTGACCTCGGCGTCGTAGACGACGCGACCTTCTGGGTTCTTGGCGGTCAACGTGTGACGGCCGGACGGGAACCTCAGGGACAAGCCGGCGGCGGGGCTCTCGGCGCTGGTGGGGTCGATGCTCACCAGAGTTTTGCCGTCCACCGACACGATCAGCCGCTCCGGGGTGAGATTGAGCACCCGCACCCGAGGGTGGGTGAAGGTCCAGCCCACTGGGGCCGCCACCAACGCCAGTACCACCCCGGCGTACACCCATGGCGCCGGCGCCGGGTGGGGAACCGCGCGGGGTTCGCTGCGTCCGTCGTTGGCCCGCGCAAGCTCGTCGGCAAACCGGGGGTGGGTGCAGGCCAGCCCTTCCGGCACCCACCAAACCGCGCGTTCCGTGGCCGTGTGCCCATCCCCGCGCCGCGGTCGCCAGAGCCAACGCACCAAGATCGGCAAGACGGCCACCCCCATCACCATCACTGTGTGGGCAAAGAGGGACAGCCCTTCGAAGGTGAGCGGAAGTGCGATGGACGCAGTGGCCGCAAGCAGACAGCCGGCCAGAGACGCAGACAGATCTCGCGTCAGACCTCGCGTTGCATGTCGCAGGCAGCCCTCGCAGTAGGGTACGATGAGCGATTGGCCCGAGCTGGATTCGACGCGACTGACCCCTGCGACCGCGCCGCAACACGCGCACTCTGGTGGTACCAATGCACCGCCGGAGGAAATCACCACGACCCGGGCACTGATTCCGCCCGGCCGGCCGAACCTGATAGACTGAAGATGGGGAACGCTGCCTGCGTCATCCCCGGGGTCGACTCCGACCATCTCGGCTAGGTTTACACGTTACGAACCCCTGATGCTGGTGGAACCCGCAACCGGTCTGCTCATTGCCGGCAAGTACAAGCTGCTGGAGCGCATCGGTGTAGGCGGCATGAGCGAGGTCTACCAGGCCGAGAACGTGCTCATCGGTCGCGTCGTGGCCCTCAAGCTCCTGAACCCGGCGCAAGCGGGCGACCGAAACCAATCGGCCCGCTTCTTCCAGGAGGCGCAGTCCGTCAGCCGCATCCGTCATCCGGGCTTGGTCGACATCCTCGACGCCGGGCAAGGGGAGACCGGCCCCTACATCGTGATGGAGTACCTGCGAGGGGAAAGCGTGGCTCGGGTGCTCGCCCGCCTGGGCAAGCTGACCGTCGCCGCCGCGGTGGGCACCATGCTTCCGGTGCTCGACGCGCTGAGCGCTGCCCACGAGGCGGGCATCATCCACCGCGACCTGAAGCCCGAGAACATCTTCTACTCGATCGACGAGCGCGGGGAGCTGGTGGTGAAGCTCCTCGACTTCGGCATCGCCAAGATGCTCTGGCCCGCGGCGCCCACGCCCCGCACCAGCACCGGCGTGGTGTTCGGCACTCCGGACTATCTTTCCCCCGAGCAAGCCAACGGCGAGGTCGTGCTGAATGGGCGCAGCGACCTATTCGCCGTGGGCGTGGTGCTGTACGAGCTGCTCACGGGAACGCGTCCGTTCCACGCGCCCACCACGGTAGCCACCGCTTACAAGATCGCCCACGCTCGCACCCCACTGCTGCGGGACAACGGTGGGCCGAACGAGCCCACCATCGACGCCATCTTGCAGCGCGCCTTGGCCAAGCGCCCGGACGAGCGCTACCCGAGCGCCGCCGAAATGGCGCGAGAGATCGCGACCTTGTGCACGCCGCAGGAAATGGAGCGCGCGCTCCTTTCCGTCGTGGAGCCCGCCGCCGCCAACAGCGTCAGCGGCGTCCGGTCGCGGAACGATTTCCAAGTGGTTCCGAGCCGCACCAACAAGGGGATCGGCGAGAGCTGGAGCGAGCCGCCTCCGGCCGAAAACCCGCGCATCGGCGACACGCGCCCTTCTCTGGACTTCGTGCCGCGTCGTCCGACGCCCCCGCGGCTCTCGCGGCCTCCGGCGGAGGTGCCCACGCGAGAGTCCGCGCTGCACACGCCCACTCCCACGCCGGCGTCCCTGGGCCGGTCGTTGCCCGCTCGCTTCGTGGGCCAGTGCCACGCCCGGGGCATCGTGCTGCGCGCCTTCGATCAGTACCTGCTGAAGAGCTTCGGTCCGGTGAGCCGCAATGGAATCATCGAGTCCTTGGGCCCCGCGGCGGTAGACGACTTGGTGCAGGGCACGGTGCAGGCGATCGTGTATTACGACCTGGATCTGGTGACGCGTTACATCGAGCGCGCCACGACCAACCTGTGCCGAGGCAATCCGGCCTGGTGTCGCATGGCCGGTGAAGCATCCGTCACCGGGGAGCTGGCCCAGGTGCTCAAGATGGCGCTGCGGCCCGATCACTTCTCCACCATTCTCCGCCGGCTGGTCCCGGTGCTCAGTCGCCTGTTCGACTTCGGCATCTGGGAAGTGGAGGGTGGTGAGAAGCTCAGCACGGTGCGGGTCGCGGATTTCGAGCCCGCGTCCCTGGGACTTCGCATGTGGCTCGTGGGCGTGATCGAAGGCTCCCTCGCCGCCTGTGATGCCAACACGCTGGTGACGATTTCCCGCGGTGAAGCGGCCTTCGCTCCCCAGCTGGTATTGGACGTCTCTCCGCGCTATTGACGGGTGCGTCGCGCAAGCGGCCTCCGTCATCATGAACGAGCTAGCTCCGGAGCTGAACGAGCCGCAAGCCGAGGCGGTAGCCCACGCGGAAGGGCCGCTCCTTGTGTTCGCCGGTGCGGGGAGCGGCAAGACGCGGGTCATCACCTACCGCATCGCCAATCTGCTCGCGAACCACCGCGTACCGCCCTATCGCATTCTGGCCGTCACCTTCACCAACAAGGCTGCGGGGGAGCTCCGCGGTCGCCTCGAGAAGCTGGCGGGCGCGGACGTCACGCGGGACTTGTGGGCGGGCACCTTCCACTCCGTGTGCGCTCGCCTGCTCCGGCGCCACCACGAAGAGGCCGGTCTGGATCGCGGCTTCGTGATCTACGACGACACGGATCAGAAGGCCGTGATGACACGGCTCCTGAAAGAGATGGGCCTGGACGAACGCCGGGTGCCACCGCGCTACGCGCTCTCGCGCATCCACGCGGAGAAGCGCGAAGGGCGCCTGCCCGGCGAGGTGGACATTTCCCACGGCTTCGACGAGCTCTTGGTCGAGGTCTTCGAGCGCTACGAAAAGGCGCTGGCCACCATGAACGCGGTGGACTTCGAGGATCTGATCTTGAAGGTGATGCGCCTGGCGGAAGATCCGAACAGCCACGCCGGCCACGATCTGCGCACCCGCTTCGATCACGTGCTGGTGGACGAGTTCCAGGACACCAACATCACCCAATACCGCCTGGTTCGCGCGCTCTCCGCACGCACCCGGAACTTGTGCGTGGTGGGGGACGACGATCAGTCCATCTACCGCTGGCGGGGCGCGGACGTGCGCCTGATCCGGGGCTTCCGTCGCGATTTCCCCGACGCCACGGTGATCAAGCTCGAGCAGAACTACCGCTCCAGCGCCAACATCGTGGCCGCCGCTCTGGGCGTGATAAAGCCTTCCCGCGATCGCGAGCCGAAGCGACTGTGGACCGCTTCCGAGGCGGGGGAGCTGGTGCAGCTCCGCGCCGTGCGCGACGAGCGGGAGGAGGCCGCGAACGTGGTGGCCGCCGTACGGCAAGAGCTGACGCGCGGCGTGGAAGCCAGCGACATCGCCGTCTTCTACCGCGTGCACGCTCAGTCCCGCGTGCTCGAAGAAGCGTTCCGCGTCGAGAACATCCCGTATCAGATCGTGGGCGGCACCAAGTTCTTCGAACGCGCCGAGGTGAAGGATCTGCTCGCCTACCTGCGCTTGGTGGAAAACCCCAAGAGCGACGCGGACCTGCTGCGCATCATCAACGTTCCGGCTCGCGGCATCGGTCAGAAGACGGTGCAGAAGATCTTGGACGTTGCCGCGGAGCGCGCGCTGTCCGCCTACCGCGCCCTGGAAGCTGCTCTCCGCGACGACGAGCTCGGCACCGGCCCCGCGAAGAAGCTGCAAGCCTTCTACGATTTGATGGAAGGCCTGCGCGACGCCGCGATGCGCCTCGGCCCGCGGGATCTGGCGGCGGAGGTGCTGGAGGCCACCGGCTACCGCGACCGCCTGCAGAACGACGACAGCGCCGAGAGCGACGCGCGCCTCGAGAACTTGGAAGAGCTGCTGGGCTCCATCGCCGAGTACGAGGAAGAGACCCACGAGGCGGGGGAGCCGCCCACGCTCTCCGGCTACCTCGAGCGCGTGAGCTTGGTCACCGCCGTGGATTCGATGAAGAACGTCCCCAGCGTGAACCTGATGACGGTGCACGGCGCCAAGGGGCTCGAGTTCACCACCGTTGCCCTCACGGGAATGGAGGAGGAGATCTTTCCGTATCGCGGCCTCGGAGCGACGGAGATCGAGGAGCTCGATGAAGAGCGCCGCCTCGCCTACGTGGCCATCACCCGCGCGCGCCAGCGCTTGCTGGTGACCTACGCCAACACGCGCACGCTGTTCGGGCAGACGCGCTACCTCTCGCCGAGCCGCTTCTTGAAAGATCTGCCGCCGGACGTCGTGCGCCACGAGGGCGCGCCGAGCTTCGGTCGTAGCTTCGGCCAGCCGTCGTGGACGCCGCCGCGCTCCGCGTCCAAGCCGCGCCCGCGCCCCGGAGAGCGCGTCGTGGATCGCGACGCCTTCGACGACATCCCGCCCGACATGGACGGCGTCGTGCTCCGCCCCGGGGATCGCGTGCGTCACCGGCGCTTCGGTCAGGGCATCGTGGAATCCGTCGAGACCGGAGGCACTCCCACCGTCGTGGCGCGTTTCCCCGGCGTCGGCAGCAAGCGGATCCTGGCCGAGTACCTGGAGTTCTGAAGGTTTGTTGGTTCGGCGCGGAAACGACCCGCTCGCGACAAACTCGGTTATCGTCTCTCTACCGCCATGCGCGCTTGGATCCCCTTGATCGGACTTCTGTGGGCGTCGCCGTGCTTCGCGCAAGCGCCGCCGCCCGGTCCGCCTCAGCCTTACCCTCCACAACAGGGCTACCCGCCGCAGCAGGGCTACCCTCCGCAACAGGGCTACCCGCAACAAGGCTATCCGCAGCAGGGCTACCCGCAACAGCAGCCGTACCCGTACGGCTACCCGCAGCAGCAGGGTTACCCGCAGCAGCAGTATCCGTACGGTCACCCGCAGCAGCAGGGCTACCCACAGCAGCAGGGCTACCCCCAGGCGCAGACTTGGCAGCAGCCGCCCGTGGTGCCGGAGTCCGAACCGCCGGACTTCGCATCCTCCATCGGCTTCAAGTTCTTCGCCGGCGGCAACCTGTGGACCAGTCCCGACGCCATCGACCCCGGCTACGACGCGGCGGGCTTCGCCGGCAGTGCCGGTGGCTTCGGGTGGGGCGCGGCGCTCTACTACGAGGCACGCATCGTTCAGTACCTCGGGATTGAGCTCGATCTCGGCTACGACCACTCCGTGCTGCAGCGCGATCTCACCTACGTGATCAACGGCCAAGCGTTTCAGGTGAACGAGAAGGTCACCGCCGCCGGGCTCCGCTGGGGCTTCTTGTTCAAGGGCATCATCCCCGTGACCTTCGGCCGCGTGTGGTTGGGCCTGGGGCCGGAGTTCGTGTCCGGCAACCACGTGGACGGGACGGTAGAGGTCCACGACGGCAACCCCGACGCGGATCTACGCAAGGAGATCGAAGACTCCATCGCCGTGACCAGCAAGACCTCCACCATGCTGACCATGGCCTTCGGCATGTCCATCGACCTCGGAGATCACCTGGAAATACCGATCGATCTACGCGCCGCGCGGAATCTGTCGCAAGAGAGCGCGTGGAAGGACCGCGTGGACACGACGCAGCTGTTCGATACGCCGTCCCACTACGATGTCACGGTGCAAAGCTCCTGGGATTTCCGTCTCGGGACGGGGCTCGGCTACAAGTTCTGAACCGCGCCGGCGCGATGCGCTCGGTTCCGCGGCGGACCAACACAATCATGAACCAACGAAGCGAACGTTCGGTATCCGTTCTGGAAGGCTACGCCCAGTGGGCGGAGAGCTACGACGCGGCGGACAACCCGGCGAGAACGATGGCCCTGCGGGCCTTGGGGGACGGGCGGCACGATCCCGTCGGCTTCTCGGTGGTGGAGCTCGGCTGCGGCACGGGCGACAACATCAAGACGTTGTGCAGCTTGGGCATGACGCAATATCTGGGTGTGGACGCCTCCGGAGAGATGCTGGCGGAGGCGCGGAAGCTGGCAGCGAACATGCCGTCCCACCTGCGGAACGTGGAGGTGGAACTCGCGGAGCACGACGTGACCCAGCCATTACCGCTCTCGCGCGAGTTCGACGTGGCGCTCATCAGCTTGGTGCTCGAGCATTACGAGAACGTGCGTCCGGTGCTGGAACAGGCGACGCGCTTGCTGCATCGCGACGGGCAGATGTGGATCCTCGAGATCCATCCTTGGTTTCACGAACGGACGGGGGGAGCGCATCTGGAGACGGCGGCGGAAACGCTGCGGCTTCCGAGCTACGCGCACACGGCCGAGGAGATCCTCGCGCCGCTCGTCGAGCTGGGGCTGGAAGTGGAGCGGGTCTCCGAGTGGTACCCCACCAAGATCAACGCGCAGTCGTGCCGGAAGCTCGAACGCTACCTGGGCAATCCGGTGCTGCTCGACGTGCGAGCACGTCGAGCGAGTTGACAGGTTCCGGGGCGCGGGGCAGAACCGAGCGAGATGGGCTTAGGGGATCGTACCGCCGACCTGTCCATGAGCCTGGGCGGCTCGGGCGTTCGCGCGAAGCTCGTGGTGTTGGACGGCCCCGACGAGGGGCTCGAGCGCGCTCTGGACGACAAGCTCGTGGTCGGGGCGGACGCGGCGGCGGATCTGGTGCTTTCGGACGAAACCGTCTCGCGCAAGCACGCGGAGTTCTCCATCGAGAATGGTCGCGTGCACGTGCGCGATCTGGGCAGCCGCAATGGCACCTTCTTGGGCTCGGCGCGGGTGGTGGAGGCGGAGGTCACCCTCGGTTCGGTGCTGCGCCTGGGCGCTACGCCCATCGGCGTGCACCCCCGCTGGCACGTGCGCGAGGTACAGCCCGGGCAGCATCGGCAGTTCGGTGAGCTGCTGGGCGAGTCCGTCGCCATGCGCGAGCTGTTCGCCATGCTGGAGCGCATCGCGCCGACGGACGTCACGGTGCTGGTGGAGGGCGAGAGCGGTACCGGCAAGGAGCTGGTGGCGCGTTCGATTCATGGCGGGTCGGAGCGCAGCGGCGCGCCCTTCATCGTGTTCGACTGCGGCGCGGTGCCGGTGAACCTCGCGGAGAGCGAGCTCTTCGGTCACAAGCGCGGCGCGTTCTCCGGCGCCATCAGTGATCGCGCGGGGGCGTTTCAGCAAGCCCACGGTGGCACCATCTTCCTGGACGAGATCGGCGAGCTGCCGCTCGACTTGCAGCCGCGCTTGTTGCGCGTGCTGGAGACGGGACAGGTGCGGCGCGTCGGGGACGACACCATGCGCCGCGTGGACGTGCGCGTGGTCGCGGCCACCAATCGAGATCTGCACGCGGAAGTGCGGCGCGGCAATTTCCGCGGCGACCTCTTGTATCGGCTGGACGTGGTGAAGCTCCGCATTCCGCCGCTGCGCCAGCGTCCGGAGGACATCCGCCCGCTGGCACAGGCCATGCTGCAAGGTCGCATCACGGACGGTGACGAGCTCGCGGGGGAGAACCTCCGCCGGCTGCTCGGCTACTCCTGGCCCGGCAACGTGCGGGAGCTCCGCAACGTGCTCGATCGCGCGGTGGCGTTGGCGTCCAAGAAGCCCCCCGCGTTCGCGGATCTGGTGTTCAACCTGGGCCCCGCCGCGGACAGCCCTGCGCTCTTGGGCATGGCGTTCCCGGGGGTGCACTACCCGCTGCCCTTCAAGGAGGCGAAGCTCCAGCTCTTGGCCAGCTTCGAGCGCGCCTACATCGACGCGTTGATCGACCGGCACAAAGGCAACATGTCGCAGGCGGCGGAGGCGGCCGGGCTCTCGCGCAAGCATTTGTACGAGCTATTGCGCAAGGTTCGCGGAGAAGACCCGGAAGAGTGAGCCGCGCTTTGCGCGCTGCGCCGCTTTGGCTACGCTCCCGAGCGGGATGGCGCGTGTGACACGCTCGCTCTCGCCAGCGGGCGAGGACCTGGGGACCTCGCCCACCATCGCGGCGACGGACTCCTCCGCCGCGCCTCTGAGCTTCACCATGGGTACGGTCCTCGCGGACAAGCTCAGCGTGGTGAAGAAGCTGGGGGAGGGCGGAATGGGCGCGGTGTATCAGGTGCAGCACCTGCACACCAAGCACGAGCGCGCGCTGAAGGTGCTGCACCCGGCATTCGCCCAGCGCGGCGACGTGGTCGAGCGCTTCCTGCGGGAGGCGTCGGCGGCGGGGCGCATCGGTAGCCCGCACATCGTGGAGACGGTGGACGCGGGGTGGCTCGCTTCCGGCGTGCCCTTCGTGTTGATGGAGCTCTTGCGTGGGCAGTCTCTCGAAGAGCTGCTGGCCGAGCGCGGGCGCATTGACGCGGCGGAGGCCAGCGCCCTCGTGTGTCAGGCCTGCCAGGGCGCCCAGGCCGCCCACGACGCGGGCATCATCCACCGGGACTTGAAGCCTTCGAACTTGTTCGTCGTCACGCGGGCAGGGCAGCCCTTCGTCAAGCTCCTGGACTTCGGCATCTCCAAGTTCGAAGCCGAGGAGCACCTAGGGCTGACGACGGAAGGTACGCCGCTGGGCACGCCGTACTACATGTCGCCGGAGCAGCTCTCCGGACGAGCGGACGTGAACGCACGGGCCGACGTCTACGCCCTCGGGGTGATCTTGTACGAGTGCGTCGCAGGGCAGCGGCCCTTCGAGGCGAAGTCGCTCTCGGAGCTCAGCATTCGCATCCACGAGGGCGACTACACGCCGCTGGAAACGTTGGTGAAGGACGTGCCGGCGGACTTCGTGCAGGTGGTGCGCAAAGCGATGCATCATCGGCCCGAAGAACGCTTTGCCTCGGCGCGGGAGCTTCAGGCCGCCCTCGAGGCCGCGCCCGTGGCCGAGCGGCCACGCCGGCGGATGTTCTGGTTGCTGCCGGCGGCGGGCGTGCTCATCGCCGCGGCGGCTTATGCCGCCACGCGCTCCGCGCCCGAGAACGCTGCACCCCCAGAGCCCACGCCGGCGCCGTTGGCCTCCGCTCCGCGGCCGGCGCCGGCGGTTTCCGAGAGCGCGCTGCCCGAGGTCTCGGCGGAGCCGCCGCCCTCCGCCCAGCCTTCTCTCAGCGCGAAGCCCAGCCCCACCCGGCGCAGCGTGAAACAGAAGCTCCAGACGGAGAATCCGTATTGAGACACCTCGCCGTCGTCGCCGCCCTGCTGTGCACTTCGGCCCAGGGCTGGGCCCAGGCGGACACGACGCGGACGGAGGCACGGGAGCGCTTCGACCGCGGGCTGAAGCTCTTCGATCAGGGCGACGACGAAGGCGCGTTGGCGGAGTTTTCTCGCGCCTACGCGCTGATCCCCAACGCGCGGGTGCTGTACAACATCGGCCTGGTGCAGGCGGCGTTGCACCGGCCGGTGGCCGCCGTGGACACGCTCGCTCAACTCTTGAAGGCTCCCGGGGATCTGCCCAAGCCGCTGCTGGACAACGCGCGCGTGGTGCACGACGAGCAGGCCAAGCGCATCGCCACCTTGAACGTTACCGTGAACGTGCCGCGCGCACGCATCGAGGTCGATGGCGTCAACGTGGCCCGGGCGCCCCTCGACGCGCCGTTGCGCTTGGCGATCGGCGCGCACCACGTGGCGATCGTGGCGCCTGGGCATCGTCCGAGCTGGCACGGGCTCACCTTGGCCGGGGGTGAGAGTCAGACGCTGAACGTGGAGCTCGAGGCGATCGAGGGTGGGCTCGGAAATCTGGAGCTGGACACCTCCGTCCCGGGGGCGCAGCTCTATGTCCGGGGCAAGATGGTCGGCACTGCGCCGCTCTCCGGTCCCATCGCGCTGACCCCTGGGCGCCACGAGCTCGAAGTGCGGCGCGACGGCTATCGCACGGTGAAGCGCACGGTGGTCATCCGCGACGGCGAGGTCACTCGCCTGTCGCTGAAGCTCGAGCCCAGTGCGTCTCCCGCAGCGAGCGGCCGTCTGTCCCTGAGCATCGCCGAAGCGGGTGCCGTGGTGTTCGTGGATGGCGTGCCCACGGCGCAGCACGGCTTCGCGTTGCCCTCCGGTCCGCACCGCTTGCGGGTGGAGCGCGACGGCTTCTTTCCCTTCGAGCGCGGTGTGGAGGTACCCCGCGGCCGCACCGCGAACGTGGCCGTGGAGCTCGAGCCCACGCCGGAGTACCGCGCGCGCTATCGCGACCGCGCCGGCAGCCAGCGCTTCTGGAGCTGGGTGGCCATCGGCGGAGGCGCCGCGGTGCTGGGCGGGGGCGTCGGCTTCTTGGTCTGGAACACCAACAAGCGAGACGACGCGCAGGCCGCTTTCGATCGGGAAGCGCCGCGCCACGAGTCCACCGGCGATTGTTGGCCCGGTTCGGCGAGCCCCGCGAACGATTGCAGGGATCTGGAGACCCTGGCGAACGACATCGACGCGGCGAACAATCGCTTTGGCATCGGCTGGGGGCTGGTGGCGGTGGGCGCCGCCAGCGTGGGGGCCGGCACGTTCTTTTTGCTCAGCGGAGACGATCCGGAGCGCTACGAGCCGCGGCCGGAGAGCGACGTCTTCGGCCGCGTGCAGCTCACCCCGGTGCTGACGCCCCAGAGCGCCAGCGTCGGAGTGAGTGGCGCGTTCTAATGCGGAACGCCGAGCCCCTGGTTGCCGCGATCGTACAGCTCTTGGATCTGCGCGCCGGTGAGCGCCACGTCGTAGAGCACGACCTCGTCCGCCATGCCGAGGAGCTTGCCGCCCAACGTGCTCGCGTCACCGCCGATCCACGCCGTGCCCGTATACGGGGCCATGCTCGCGACGTTTGCCTGTGTCGCAACTTGCGCGCCGTCCAAGTACAGCACGACCATGGCGCCGTCCCATGTCCCGGCAACGTGGTGCCAGGTATCGGCAGCAAACGTGAGGCCGGGTTTGCTCGCCGACTTGTTGCCAATCACCATGCCGAAGTCGTTCGCGCCCGAGGGGCCCCACAACTTGTAGCCGTTGCCGCTGCCTTCCTTGTCGAAGAAGGGCGTCCGCACGGTGGTGTTATCCAAAGTGCTCTTGGGCTTGACCCACATGGCGACCGTTAGGGAGCTGGTCGGGTTGAGCGCGTTGGTGTTGGCGATCTCGATGAAGTCTCCGTCGTCGAGGAACTCGGCGCCCATTCCGACCTTGGCATTTGCCCCCACACAGCCACCCTTGGCAGTACCGTTGTTGCCGCCGACCACGTCCACGATGGTCGGATCGACGCTGTCTTCCATTGGGTAGTGAGCGAAGGGCTGAGGACACCCGGAACAGCTGGGCACCGAGGTGCTGGCGTTGCCGGCGGAATACAGCTGGCCGACGTCGCTCAGCGTCAGGCCGCTGCTGTAGAACGAGACTTCGTCGATGGCGCCGATGAACGGCGCTCCGAACGCTCCCGCGGAGCCGATGGTAACCGCGTTGTTGGCGGTGTTGATGGAGCCCGGTCCTACCGCGCTCTTCACCTCCGCACCATCCAGGAACAGTCGGATCATGTTGCCGTTCACCACGTCGTAGCTCCCCGCGACGTGGTGCCAGGTACCGACTGCGAGATCGACGGGATATGAAACCGCGTGATTGGCGAAGGCACCATCCACGATGTTGAACTGAATGCCTCCGTTGGAGTAGCGCAGATTGAAGCCGTTGCCGCGAAACGCGATGGTGCGATTGCCCGCGCTCGAGTTGAGCATGATGTCTGGGCGGATCCAGGCGGAGACGGCGAATGCCGTTGGCGTGATCAGTGCCGCTTCGAAAGGAACTACGGCTTGCTGATTCGTGGCTCCGAGGTTGACCTGCAGCGCTGAGCCGATCTTGCCGTTGGTGTCGATTTTCGGCGAGTTCTCGAAGGTCCCCTCCAGGTCGCCCACCGCGTCTTCCATCACACCGCCCACCGTCTCGATGGGCCAATACGCGACGGGCATGGGCAACGTCGTCGAGCCGCCACTGCCGGCCGCACCGCCAGCGCCGGCCGCTCCGCCAGCGCCGGCCGCACCGCCACTCCCGGCCGCGCCACCACTGCCGGAAGCGCCGCCGCCGCCCGACGCGCCGCCGGTTCCCGCCGTCCCGCCGGTTCCCGACGTTCCGCCGGTTCCCGACGTTCCGGCCGTGCCACCTGTGCCCGCCGTTCCGCCCGTGCCCGACGTCCCGCCTGTGCCGCCGTCCCAGCCAATCAGATGTCCGTTCTCCACTTCGTCCGGCTCGGCACACACCGAGTCCACGCACAGCTGGTCTTTCAGGCAGTCGCTCTCGTCGGTGCAGAAGTCGCGGCACTTGCCATCCAGTGCGCACACCTGCTTACCCGGGCAGGCCTTGTCTGCGTTGCAGGCGAGCTCTTCGTCCAGCTGACACACGCCCACGCCTTCGTCCCACTTCACGCAGCGCTGGGGCTTGGGACAGTCCTCGGTGGACAGGCACTCGACGTGACAGCGCTCGAACACGCACACGTACGGCGTCTCACAGTCCGAGTTGATGGCGCAGCCCTCACCCAAGTGCTTCGCCGTGGCGTGCTCGTCACTCGTGTCCGACCCGCAGGCCCACAGCAAGAGCCCCACCACCATCCATGCGCCCGCTCCGAAGACAGTCTTCCGCTTCATGTGACAAGCCCCGTTTGCAAGAGAGACCACTGCGCCAAAGCGTCGCGACGCCCCGACGTCCCGCATCCACGCTGCAACGGATGTACCACGACGCTCGAACTGTAGCCTGCGGGAAAAGCCTCGCCGGCCCGGCGGTCGAGGTAACAGGGGACCCCCGGCCGACGACCTGGAGGTAACAGTTCCGAGGGGTTGTTGGTCCGCCGCGGAACCGGATCGGCTCGCCGTCCCTCCCGCGCCAGGCTAAGCTCCGCACGTTCGCGACTGCCGTCGATGAGAAAGTCGTTCGTTCGTACTCGGGATCCCAGCGCTTTCTTCGACGAGCCCGCGCGTCGCTACATCGTCGGGGAGTCGTTCTGTTTCTGGCAGGACGACACGCGGGCCTTCGGCAGCATGTACTGGGGGCGCCCCCGGCCGCCGGACTTCGAGCTGATGACGCGGGTGTTCGAGGCCGCGGCGGATCCTCGTTGTGCGGGGCACGCATCCATCACGGACATTCGTGCGCTCGAGGGCATCGACTTCGCGGCGCTGGAAGGAATGATCCGTTTCCTGGTGGAGCGGCGCGCGAGCTGGGGCGCGACCATCGGGCGGCAGGTCCTGATCCATCGCGGCGGTGCCATGGGAGCGACCATCGCGGGCGTCTTGATGTTGGCGCGCCTTCGTTACCCGGTGGAGTGCTTCGACGCGGATCCGCGCGGCGCCTTCGAGTGGGCGGGCGCGGGTGACGTCTTCGAGGACATCGAGGCCATGCGCGAGGAAATCTTGGGCACGCCGGAAATCTTGCGCGCCGTTCGCGAAGCGTTCCGTGAGCACGGCCTGGTCGGTGTGGACCGCCTCGCGGTGCTGCTGCGCACCAGCTCCCGGTCACTGCAGCGACGCCTTCACGAGGCGGGCACCTCGCTGCGGGAAGAGCGCAAACGCTTCCTCGATCACGAGGTCGAGCGGCTATTGTCCGGTACGGATCTGGACCTGGACGCGATTGCCGCAGCCGTGGGCCTGAGCTCCACGACGCACTTGGTGCGCGCCTTCAAGGCCAGCCACGGTGTGACGCCCGGTGTGTGGCGCGCACAGCAACGTCCCAGCAAACGCTGAGGGCGTCCGCGGCGCGACGGGGCTCGCGCCGGACCGACAAAACCAATCAGCCGTCGCTGGAGGCGAGCTCGCGCTCGATGGCCTCGAGGTGCGCGTTGACCTGCGGATCCTTGGCGCGCAGCGCTTCCACCCGGCGCACGGCGCTCATCACGGTGGTGTGATCCCGATTGCCGAAGGCGCGGCCGAGCTCCGGGAAGCTGCACTTCAGGCGCTGGCGGCACAGGTACATCGCCACCTGCCGCGCGAAGGCCACGCTCTTGTGGCGATCTTTGCTGAGGAGCTCCGAGTTGGACAGCCGGAAGTGGCTGCAGACGGCGCGCTGGATGTCCTCCACGCTCATCACGTCCGGGCGCTGCGGAGCGACACGGCACAGCTCGCTCTGGGCGAAGTCGAAATCTATGGAGCGGTTGGTGAGCGACGACTTGGCCGCCAGGCGAATGAGCACGCCTTCGAGCTCTCGCACGTTGCTCTTCACGCTCTGGGCCAACAGCACTGCGACCTCGTCCGCGAGCGGGATGCCCTCGAGCTCCGCCTTCTTGCGCACGATGGCGACGCGCGTTTCCAGCTGCGGCACCTGGATGTCCGCGACCAGACCGGAGGTGAAACGGCTCACCAGGCGTTCCGGCATGCGCTGCAGCTGCTGCGGGTACTTGTCGCTGGTGACCACGATGGGCCTGTCCGCATCGCGCATGGCGTTGAACGTGTGGAAGAACTCTTCCTGCGTCTGCTCGCGCCCGGCCAAGAACTGAATGTCGTCCAAGAGCAGGAGGTCGCACTGCTGGCGATAGCGATTGCGGAACTCCTCCATGCGGTGGTTCTGCAATGCTTCGATGAACTCGTTGGTGAAGCGCTCCGCGGAGACGTAGATGACCCGCGTTTCCGGGCGCTCCTCCACGAGCTTGTGGGCGATGGCGTGCATCAAGTGGGTCTTGCCGAGACCCGTGCCGCCGGCGATGAACAGGGGGTTATAGCGGGGGCCGCCGCCGCCGGCGGAAGCCAGCGCGGCCGCGTAGGCGAGCTCGTTGGAGGGCCCCACCACGAAGTTCGAGAAGGTGTGCTTCGGGTTGAGGCTGGCGGAGAGCGCCGCGCGCTCCGCCGCAGGCACGGGGACCGAACGCGGCGGCACCGAAGAGGTGGGCGCATCGGTGTCGACCCGACGCCGGGGACCCGTCTGGTGGCGCACGCGAGGGGCGTGCTCACAAACGGGATTCTCGATCTCGGCGGAGATCCGCCAAGCCACGGTGAGACCGGGGGCGACCGGCTCGATGTGGCTGATCAGGTCGGGCAGGAAATGGGTCTTGACCCAGTCCCGCACGAACTCGTCCCTCGCCGTGAGGGTGAGCACTCCGTTTTCGAGGCCATCGAACTGAACGCTCGAAAACCACTGCTCGAAGGACGCGGGGGAGCGGCTCCGCGTCTTTTCCACTGCCTGCTGCCAGAGACCCATGTCGGTTCGCGAGCTCCGCATCTCGTTATTACTGAGACTGTCTGCGACTTGAGTTGCCAATAGAAAAAGGTTCCCCCAAGTTATCCACAGGCCTGTGGATATCTCACGCTCGACCTGATCTCCGGTGTCCCCGGTAGGAGATGGCGGGCGAGCAGTCCCGCGCCAGAATGGGGCACGGAGGCCCCGCTATGTGCCTTGGAAGACATTCCATGGCTCTTCATTGGGTGGATGGGGTTGGCCCACACCACCTTTGAAGTCGAGGCGCCGCGACCGAAGCGACGCCCCCACAACAGAGCGCGAGCTAGCACCGGTTTGTCACGGAGTTCAACCAACGATTTTTCTTCAACCGAAACCGGCTGAAAAATCGCCGGGTCAAGAATTTCGTTTCTTCTCGTGCTCGTGTTTTGCGGTGTCACGCTTTCGGCGCGGTGCAGTAACCACGCAGACACAATGCACAAACCGGTACCGCGCGAGCGAGCCCATTCTTCTCCCGCGTCAACTTCCGTGAATTCGTTCGTCAAGGGGCGCGGACGTTTTTCTGAGCGGCTCAATGATGTCCGACATCGCTGATTTGTTGCCCTCTTGTCGCACGTGGCGGTAGGCCTCGACCGGGTGTCACCAAACCGAGCTCACTCAGCGTGCCTCACGGGCGCAGTTCGTCGTGCCGTGGTGCTTCTTTGTCTCGTGAGCGCATGCGCCATCGCGCGGACCGCTCGCGCCGACAAGAGCGATCTGCCGCCGGAGGTGGGCTGGAACTACGGTGAGATCGAGACGCCCCGCAGCGCCGCCATGGGCGGCGCGCTGCGTGCCACCAGCAACTCCGTGAGCGCGTTGTTCATCAACCCGGCGAACATGGCGGTCACGCGCATCTATCACATCGGTGCACTGGCTCAGATCTGGCCGGAGGCCAATCGTCAGAGCTACGGCGGTGCGGCGGTGGACTCCATCGTGAGCAGCGCGCACCTCGCCGGTGGTCTCGGTGGCACGTGGACGCTTCAGGATCCGGACGGGATCGATCGGCGCGCAACGGACCTTCGCTTCGCTCTCGCGTTCCCGTTTTCCGATCAGTTCTTCTTGGGCGTTGGCGGGCGCTACTTGTGGCTCAAGCAAGATGGCTTGGGCCCGCTGGGAGACAGCGTGGTTTCCGGGGGTTTGAAGGGGGAAAACATCGTTCGTGGTTTCGCCTTCGATGCCGGCGCGACGATCAAGCCGTCGGACTTCTTTTCCATCTCCGTGGTGGGCAACAACCTGAACAATCCCGGTAACGGTTTTCAGCCGAGCAGCGTGGGCGGTGGTATCGGCGTGGGCACGGAAGACTTCACCGTGGAAGGTGACGTGCTCAGCGACTTCACCACTTGGGACACGACCAAGGTGCGCGCCATGGGCGGCGTGGAGTTCCTGGCGGCGAACAACTACCCGCTTCGTGTCGGCTACCGTTACGACGACGGCGCCGTGAGCCACACCGTCAGCGCCGGTGCCGGCTACGTCGACCGGTCCTTCAGCGCGGAGCTGGCCGTCAAGCGCGTGGTCTCGGGGGACGCGGCCACCGCCATCATCTTCGGCTTCACCTACCATCTCGAGTCGACGGGCCTGACCCCCTCGCCCGCGGACTCGTTCTAGTCGAAGCCCGGAGCCAACAGGCGACGGAGCGCCGCGCGGCCGCGATCCAGATCGGCGTCGCTCACCGTGGTGGCGGGGGGCAGTCGCGTCTCGGCGCGCAGTTGATCGACGGCGCGGGGATTGCGATACCAGTCTTCGTCGTGCTGCTCGGTGAGCTCTTCGTGCTTGGCTGCGGCGGTCAAGAGCCCTGCGTAGCGCTGAGCTGCGTCCACGTGCACGTGCCAGAGGGCGCCGGCGATGCGCGCGTCGGGGCAGAAGCCGAAGGCCTGCGCGCTCGTCTCTTCGAACGCTTCCACGAACGCGGAGCTTCCGGACAGCGCCGCGGTTCGGAGCTTCGCGCACAGCGCACGCGTTCGGACCTCGATGAGCATCGCTCGTGACAGCGCGCGCAGCTGGGTCTCACGCCGCTCGCCCGACAGCCCCAGGCCGCGGCGGGCAAAGGCGGGGGTCAGGGGCAACAGGGCGAAGAGCGCCGCGAGCTCGTGCTCGCGGAGCCGGAAGGGGTCCACGCTCACACAAAAGGGCTGATCCGCGGGGCCCGCCGCCCGCGCGAAGGCCGCCCCCAAGGTCGAGAAGGCGCGCAGGAAGCTGGCCCCGCCGTAGAGGCCGGGCAGGGGGTCTGGATCGAGCGGAAGGCCTTGGAGCAAGGGAGTCTCGCCGAACAGGTCGGCGAGGTTTCTGAGGGTGAGCCGCGCCGGCCAGCCTTCCGACGCGTCGCCCGCGAGGGCGCACGTGACGAGGGCGCCGAGATCGGGGGTATCGAGCTGGTCGGCCAGCTCCTGGGTGTGACGCAAGAGCTCCGTGGCGTGCTCCGCCGGATCGATGCCGGGCAGGGCGAGGCTTCCGTCTTCTTCGAGGCGCCGCGCGACTTCCGCCCGGCGCTGCCACAGCTCCCGGGTCAGCTCCGCGCACGCGCGGGCGCGAGCCACGAAGGCCGCGAGCCAGTCCTGCCGCCGCGCGGGCTCCGCGAGGGCGCGCGACAGGAGCTCCGCCAGCGTGAAGCGACCGTACTCGGGGCGCTCCACGACGTGCTGCTCGACGCGTCGCGACGCTGCCACGAGGGCCAGACCGCGGGCGTTCACGCGCTGCTCCAACAAACAAAAGAACCAGCGCCGGAGCGGAGCGCGCAAGGGATCGTAGTCCGGCAGATCCGTCAGCTGCTGGAAGGTGTCCTTGCTGACGAGCTCCAGGTACGGCTGGAAAGGATCTTCGCCGAGATGATGACGCCGCAGCCAACGGCGCCAAGCGCCGGCCACCACGGCCAGTTTGCGATCGACGGAGATGGGCTCCAGCATGGTCACAGCTCGGAGCCGAGCAAGATCGTGAGGCGAGCGCCAACGAAGATGAAGGCGTTCAGGTGGCCGCCTTCGTCCTTGGGCACGTCGATGCAGTCGCCGCTTCCACCAGCGCGACAGCGGCGGATCTTGTCGACGAAGACATGGGTGTAGCTCGCCGCGGGGCCGAGCATGAGCCCTCGGCTCAAGAAGAAGTCGATGCCGCCGCCCATCTGCAATGCCGGGCCTGCGCCGGTTTCCTCGTAGGTTTCGCCGGTGGGAACGTCGCCCGTGGTGCCCAAGGCAGCGCCGCCCAGACCGAGCTGAATGTACGGATCGAGGGCGCCTTCCGATTGGAAGTAGAAGCGACCCAGGAGGCCCAACCACGCCGCCGCGGCCTGCGTGTTCTTCAGCTGCACCCTTTCGGGCGGCTCGTAGCGAAAGCCCGCGAAGGCGAAGCCTCCGCCCCAAGCGAAGTGCGGCGTCACGCGCCAGAGCGCATCGAAGGAAAACAGCCCGCCGCCCTTCACGCCATCGCAGCGATCACTCGACTGGCTGCCCGCGGCGCAGTGAGGAAACACCAAGCCCAGAGACGGCACCAGCGCCACGGCCCTTCGCTCGTACTCGGGGCTCGGGGCCGGCGGCGGCGGCGGCGGCAGCAGCATGGGCGGAGGCGGTTGGCGCGGTGGTGGTTGCGGTGGCGCCGGTGGTGGTGGTGGCGGACCGGGAGGGGGCGTGGGCGTCGGCTCCGTCTGCGCCAGCTCTCGAGTCCCACTCTCCGCTGCGGCCGACGCGTGCGCGATCAGCAGTACGGCGACGAGGATCCGAGGGACGTGCGGCATACGGGTCTTTTAGGCTACACCAAAGTGGACGCGGGCTCTCCGCCGCCCCACGCTTCGCCCGTGGTTCGCCGACTCCCCGTGCTGCAGAACTCCGCTCCGGAAGACGCGGCCGCAGCGGAGCGCCCCAAGGGGCAGTGGATCGCGATCGGTGCGGGCTTCGTGTTCAGCTTCTGGCTACCCCTCGCGTTGGTGGCCGTGTGGCTGGGGCGGACTCTCGCTGGAGGCATCCTGGATTCGGGCGATCCGGAGGCCGTGGCCCAGGCCGGAGCCGGGGCGCGGGCGGCTTACGCGGCGGCGCTGGTGGTGCCCGCGTTGCTTTCGTTTGGATTTGCCTGCTGGGCCGGGGGCGCGGTGGTGGGTCGCTTCGGGGGGAGCTCCGGTGCTCGAGAATCCGCCTGGGCCGCCACCTTGGCCGCCCTGCTCGCTGCAATAGTGGCGGCTCTGGGCGGGGGTTTCGGGAGCTGGCCGGTGGCCATCCTCACCGCAATGGTGCTGGCGGGCCTCGGTTCGCTGTTCGGATGGCTAGGAGGACGCTGGGGCCTCCGGCGCCGGCCGACATGACATTTGTCGGCGCGGGGCAGGGTGGAATGCCTGGCGGAGGTGGACCTGGTCCAGGGTGAGGACTAGGCTTTCCGCTGACATGACCCGCCTCGACGACGAGCTGGAACAGGCCCTGGAACAGTCGGAAGCCGCCAAGGCAGAGGACGATTCGGCACCCCCGGTGGTGCGCTCCACCGAGACGCCCACCGCGGATCCCGCGAAGCGTCGTCGGATGCAGAACATCGGCCTGTTGGTCGCGCTGCTAGCGATGGGTGGCGGCATCTTGACCCTGGTCATGACCAGCTTCGAGGACGCGGCCGTGTACTCCAAGGGCGTGGACGAGCTGCTGCGGGACAAGGACCGTCTGGATGGTCGCAGCGTTCGCGTGGCGGGCACGCTGGTGAAGGGCACCCTGAAGAAGCGCGACGACCCGTGCGAGTACCGCTTCAAGATGCAGAAGAACGACGCGGTGCTCGACGTCCGTTACGCGCAGTGCGTGGTGCCGGACACCTTCCGCGACGTCCCCGAGACCAACGTGGAAGTCACGGCCGAGGGCAAGCTGTCCGAAGCTGGCTACTTCGAGGCATCGCAGATCATGGCGAAGTGCCCGTCGAAGTACGACATGAAGGACCAGCAGAAAAAAGGCGTGGGCATGCCGCACTCGGTGATGCCCGCCTCGGCTCGGAACTGATAAAGCCCCAGACCCATGTGGGATCGATTTCTCCGCGCCTGCCGGCGTGAGCCCGTGGACGCGACACCGGTCTGGTTCATGCGCCAGGCGGGTCGCTACATGTCCGAGTACCGCGCCATCCGCGAAAAGCACACGCTGCTCGAGATCTGTCGGCAGCCGGAGCTGGCCACGGAAGTGACGCTGCAACCCGTGCGCGCCCTCGGCGTGGACGCCGCGATCTTGTTCGCGGACATCTTGCTGCCGCTCGAGCCCATGGGCGCGCCGTTCCATTTCGCCGCCGGCGAAGGCCCGGTGTTCTCGGAGCCGGTGCGCACCAAACAGGACGTGGACAAGCTCCGCGTGGTGGATGCCGAGGAGGGCTTGCCCCACGTGCTGGAAGCCATCCGCATGATCCGCAAGGAGCTGGATGGCAAGACGCCGCTCATTGGCTTTGCCGGCGCGCCATTCACGCTCGCCAGCTACTTGGTGGAGGGCGGCAAGAGCTCCGGCTACGTGCGCACCAAGCAGATGATGTACCGCGAGCCGGAGCTGTGGAACGCGCTGATGGGCAAGCTCTCGGAGGTCGTGCGTCGCTATCTGCGCGCGCAGATCGAAGCGGGTGCCCAGACCGTGCAGCTGTTCGACTCCTGGGTGGGCGCCCTCAGCCCCACGGACTATCGCGAGTACATCCAGCCCCACGTGCGTCACATCTTGCAGGACGTGATGACGGCAGGGGTGCCGGTGATCCACTTCGGCACCGGTACCGCCACCTTGCTCGAGCTGCAGAAGGAAGCCGGCGGCACCGTCATCGGCGTGGATTGGCGCACGCCCTTGGCTCAGGCGCGCGAGCGCTTGGGGAATGACGTGGCCGTGCAGGGCAACCTGGAGCCCATCCTCTTGGGCGCGCCCAAGCCGCTGCTCGAACGCCGAGTGATGGAAGTGCTGGAGGCCGCCGGCAAGGCGCCCGGGCACATCTTCAACTTGGGTCACGGCATTTTGCCGGACACCCCGCCGGACGCCGTGAAGTGGGTCGCGGAGCTGGTGCACGAGCGGACCGCGAAATGACCGCGAAGCGCGCCGTCGTCGTCGGCGCCGGGATCAGCGGGCTATCCACCGCCTACGCCCTGAAACAGGCGAAGCCGGATTTGGATGTTGTTGTCGTTGAGGCGCGGAACCGCGTGGGCGGCAACATCGTCACGGAACGTCGGGAGGGCTTTCTCATCGACGGGGGCCCGGACTCCTTCTTGCGGACCAAGCCCCAGGCCGTGGAGCTGTGCAAGGAGCTGGGCATCGACGGTCAGCTGATTGCCCCGCGGGAAGAAGCGCGCAAGGTGTACCTGGTGCACCAGGGGGAGCTCGAGCTCATGCCCGCGGGCATGGCGCTGGCGGTGCCCACGCGTGTGCGCCCCATGCTCACCACGCCGTTGCTCAGCTTTCCGGCCAAGCTGCGCATGCTCGGCGATTTCGTGAAGAGCGCACCCAAAGAGCAGCCCGAGGACGAATCCGTCGCGGACTTCGTCGGGCGGCGCTTCGGACAGCAAGCCGCGGAGAAGCTCGCTTCTCCCTTGCTTGGCGGCATCTATGCAGGGGACGTGTCGGAGCTCAGCATCATGAGCACCTTTCCCCAGCTCGTGGACTTGGAGCGGAAGTACGGCAGCCTGATTCGCGGCTTCCTCACGATGCAGCTGAAGCGCGCACATCCGGAGCAGAACGGTGGAACGCCGGGCATGTTCCAGCTGCTCTCCGGCTGGCTCAAGGAGCCCACGGAAGCCGCACCGAGCCCATTCCAAACGCTGCGTGGCGGAGTGGGCACGCTCATCACCGCGCTCACGGAGCGCTTGCCCCGAGTCAAGACGGGCCACGGCGTCACCGCCATCACCCGCGAGGGCGACCTGTGGCGCGTGGTGCTCGAAGGCGGCGAGACGATCGACGCGGACGGCGTGGTGCTCGCCGCGCCGGCGCATGCTGCGGCGCGCATGGTGCCGGACGAAAAGCTCGCGGCGGACCTGGGCGGCATTCCGTATCTGTCCACCGCCACGGTGTTCTTCGCCTTCGACGAGCGCACGGTGGAGCGCGGCTTGGACGGCAGCGGATTCGTCGCGCCCAAGGGTGAGGCGAAGATCCTCGCGGGCACCTACGTGAGCAGCAAATGGGACGATCGCGCGCCGAAGGGCAGCGTGCTGGTGCGGGCGTTCCTGGGTGGCGCGCGCAACGAGGTGGACGTGAAGAGCGCGAGCGACGACGAGCTCGCCGGCGTGGCCAAGAGCGAGCTCGAGCGGCTGATGGGGCCGCTGGGCAAGCCGCTCTTCAGCCGCGTGTTCCGCTACGTGGACTCGAATCCGCAGCCCGTCGTGGGCCACGCGGCGCGCATGGCGCGCGTCCACGCGCGGCTCGCGGACATGCCCGGCGTCGTGATCGCCGGCGCGGCCTACGACGGCGTCGGCATTCCCGACTGCATCCGCCAAGGCCGCACGGCCGCCGAGAAGCTCGCCGCGCGGCTCTGAGCGCCGCCCTCGATTTTTTTCGGGCCCGAGCGCGGATCCGTGTCTAAACTGCGCGGCCCGATCCGGCGTCGTCTAAAGGCAGGACAAGGGACTTTGAATCCCTGAATCATGGTTCGAATCCATGCGCCGGAACCACTCGGAGATTCGCCAAGGGCGAATCTCCTCGCAGAGCAGGTTCGAGTCCGAGTTTGACGGTGGAGCTTGCGCTGGGCGCGGTGGCTGAGCGGGACGGTACCGCGGCGGACCAACAAATGATTTGGGGAATCGCGTTGGGATAACGGTGACTTGGGGCTTGGCTCGGGGGAGGTGGTGGACACGTTCTTTGGAATCCAGGGTTCGGTTTGCTAACGGTCGAACCATGGGAAGGCTCTTCGAGGGGAGTGGTGCGCTCTGCACCCTGGTATTGGCAACCTTGCTCGGTGGATGCGCCGGGGAAGTAATGGACGACGGCGAGATTCGCGCGGAAAGCGCTGAGATCTCGGCGGACTGCGATCCCGCTGCGTTGCCGCCGGGATTGAAAGTGCTGTGCGAGCTGAAGCGGCGGGCGGAAGGCCGGCGCTTGTTCGACCAGGAGACGTTCGGCGGCAATGGTCGCACCTGTCTGACCTGTCACTCGGTGCAGACGGGCACGGTGTCGCCGGAGGACGCGCAAGCGCGGCTTGCGGCGGACCCAAACGATCCGCTGTTCGTCCACGATGGCCTGGACTCGGACGGCGTGGGCACCACGCGTATCACCACGGACGCGACGGTGGGCATCACGCTGCCGCTGCCCTGGTACGTGAAGCTCAAGAACGACCCGAGCGCCACGCACATCACGGTGTTTCGCGGCATCCCCACCACGCAGAACACGCCGGCTCTCGACCCGGTGCTGATGACGGACCTGCGCAACACGACGCTGGAAGAGCAGGCGCTCGGCGCCATCCACGGCCATGCGCAGAACACGGTGGAGCCCACCGAGAACGAGCTGGAGCTGATCGCGGAGTTCGAGAGAGAGGGCCGTCGCTTCTTTTCTTCGCCGAAGCTCGCGCGCTACGCCCGCGGCGGGCCGCCGCCCAAGCTGCCCAAGGGTCACACCGCGTCACAGAAACGCGGGCGTGAGTTCTTCGAGGACGCGCCCTTCAATCCGCCCAGCAAGAAGGGCGTGTGCGCGCTGTGTCACAGCGGGCCGATGCTCAACTTGACCAACGAGTTCGGCGCCCAGGTGTTCCCCGCGCCGGTGGGCACGCGCTTTCATCCCATCGACGTGGATGGCGTCAACGCCAACAACTATCCGCTCTATGATTTGTTGATCGACGACGGCATGGGCAACGTGGTCGAGGCGCAGACGCCGGATCCGGGCGCGCTGCTCACCCCGGCGGTGCTGCCGCCGTTCACGGTGCTGCATCCGTCCACCTTCGTGGGCGCCTTCAAGACACCGCAGCTGTGGGGCGTGGCGGACACGGCGCCGTACTTCCACGACAACTCCGCCAAGACGCTGGAAGACGCCATTCGGCACTACCAGTTCTTCTTCGACAACGACCCGTTCCTGGCTGGTTCCGGCATCGTGTTCACGGATCAGGACGTGGACGACATCGCCGCGTTCATGCGGCTCTTGCGGTAGCGAGACGGCTCGGCATCGAGTGATACTGGGGCGATGTCGAGCCTCACGCGCACCCTCGTGATCCTGCTGGGCGTGGCGGCGACGGCGTGCTCGCGCTGCTCACCCCCGCAGGAGTTCGAGTTCTACGTCGAAGGCGTGCCCCACACGGTGGACGACGCCGAGGACATGGACGACCCGCCGGACGTGGAGGTCACGGTGAAGAAGGGCCAAAAGGCCCACTCCGGCAACGTGGCTTGCGGGCACTCTGCGGTGTGCATCATCGTGTTGCCGTTCGTGGTGGGGGAAGCGATCTTTCCCGAGCACTACCGGGTGGTGACCGTGAAGAAGAGCGGCGCCGTGTGGTACTCGGGGCTGTATCGCGGCAACGGTGAGTTCATGCACGGTGTGATCACCGAGAAGGGCCAGGCCCGGCGCATCGACTTGGTGAACGCCAGCTACATCGGGCGCAAGGTGGTGGTGGAAACCGCTCACGGTCCGCTGGGACCGGACGGCAAGCCTGGCAAGCTGGAGGACAGCTCGGTGCAGAAGCAGGTGGACCTCCTGTCCGAGTACGAGAAGGTGCTGGCCCTCGGCTGGCCGGCGGACAAGCGCGGGCGGGCGCTGGCAGAGGCGCTCCGGATCCTCCACCACGACGCAGTGCCGCTCGCCAAGAAGCAGCTCGCCGAGCACCCGGAGTACGCCTTCCGCGCGCCGGTGATCCGTAACGTGTGCAAGGACGAAACGCCGGCGCTGAGCGCAAAGGCGGATCGCGACGCAGTGATCGATGCCGTGCTGGCGTCGAAACCGGATGCCGCCACCGCGCTGGCGGCGGCAGAGTGCTACCGCCAGGACCTGGGCGACCCGCGGGCAGCGAAGCTCTTGCGCATCGTGCTCACTGAGCTGTGTGCGGAGCCCAAGGAGGGGACGTTCAACAGCTTCCAGGCCTTTGCGCTGGGCGACGTGGACGCGAAGACCCTTCCGCCGCCGGGCAAGGATGCTCGGGCGGACTCCGTGCGCAAGGTGGTGGCTCCGATGCTGGCCGAGTGCGGAGATCGCGGAGTGCAGGCGTTGCTCCAGCGAGTGCTCGGGCTGGGGGATGCCGACGCCGTCAGGGTGGCGCTGGCGGAGACCCCGCCGTGGGGGCAACGCATCGCAGCCTTTACCCTGGATCCCAAGGACGCAGACGACCACGCGACGTTGGTGTGGGCCTTGGGGCAAAAGAGCGTGAGCTTCGCGACGATCGTGAAGCGACTGGATCTCTCCGACGTGACGCCGGATGACGCGGAAACGACGGCTCTCGTCGACCGTTACCGCGAGAGCAAGGGCGAAGTGGGCGAGCGCATTCCCGCCCTGCGCCGCGTGGGCAAAGCGAAAGATCCGAAGAGTGCACGCGCGCGGGTGAGCCGCTACCTCGCGACGGAAAAGGACGCGAGCGAGCGCATTGCGCTCCGCGCGTTGCTCGTATCCCTGCAGGGCAAGGAGCACCGCGCGAAGCTGATCCGCGAGAGCGTGGACGAAGTGTGCCGCGCGCCGTCGGTGCCAGCCGCGGCGAGCGGTTCCGGCGCGCCGTCGGCCGCGACGAGCGGTTCCGGCGCGCCGTTGGCCGCGGCGAGCGGTTCCGGCGCGCCGTCGGCCGCGACGAGCGGTTCCGGCGCGCCGTCGGGCTCCGCCGCGCCGGAAGTGGCCCAGTGCGAGCTGGATGTGGGCTTCACGCCGCCGGATCTCGCCAAGAAGGTCGGCGAGCTGGCGTTTCATGCATTGCGCGACAGTGGGTGCACGTTCAGCGAGGTGCGCGCGGCGTACTCCGCGGCCCGCGCCAAAGAGACGCTGCCGGAGCCGCTGTGTGAAGCAGCGGAGCCGTGACCGCGGCGGACCGACATCAAGATGAAAACGGACTCAGTGGAGCGTGCCCCATGCGCACAGGTGGCGATCACTGGTGGCGGCGACGCTGAGCGCTGGTAGCCCGGCGGCGCTCAGCTGCGCTCGCACTTCTTCCACCGTGAAGGCCGCATGGAGGCTGGCGAGGAAGTCGCGCTTGAGCACCTCCGGCTCGTTCGCGGAATACTGCTCCACGATCGCGCGCGCTGAATCCGGGGTGTCGGGGCGCGCGAGGTCCATCACCAACACGCGGGCACCGGGGGCCGCGAGCTCTCGCACCGCGGTCCACAGCAGCTGCGGGTCGTGCAGGTGGTGGAGCAAGCTGTTGCTGAGCACGAGGTGGTAGCTGTGCGCCTTCAGCGGTAGCTCGCCGAGGCGCGCGCAGTGCAGCCGAACGCGAGCGCCGCTCGCCTTGACGGCACCCGCCCCGCAATCGAGCATGGCCCGAGAGCCATCCACGGCGTCGATCTCGAAGCCCGGATGGCGCAGCGACAGGCGCAGCGGGATGTCCGCGGGGCCGCAGCCGAGATCCACGACCTTGGCCTGCTCCGGAAGCGGCGCGAGCTTGGTCTCGACGAGCTCCACGAACGCCTGGTTCGGCTCCGCGAAGTCCGCTTCCGCGTAGGCGCGGGCCTGCTCCGCGTCGTCCATCAGCTCCGGTTCGGGGGTGCGCTCCATGGGGGCGAGAGTGTGCCTCATTTCCGTGGCATGCCGTAGATGCAGGTGAGGGCGCGCACGCACTTGGAGCCGACTTGCTTGCAGCGGTGCTCTCCCGCGCTGCAGCTTCCGCGTTGCCCTTTCCACAAGCACACTTCGTCGCGCAGGCAGTCTGACGCGCTCAGCTCCTCGCAACGGGTGATGCAGCCGATGGCCGGGCAATTGCTTGCGAAACAGCGGTCGTCGGTCATGCACGCCGCTGCGCTCTCGCCACGGTAAGAGAGCGCTTCGCACTTCGGATCGGCCTCACACGCCTTGGCGTCGGTGTGCTTGGCGCACGGGTCGCCGCTCACGGCGGTGCACCAATCGTCTGGGCGTTCTCCGCAGCTGGCCTTGCTCGTGCTTCGACACGAAAGCAATGCCGCGGCACACACGAGGAGCCCCGCCAGCGCCCGCATCAGTGCTCCACCACGCGGCGCGTGTCCACTTGCCAACCGCCCTTCTCGAGCTCGAAGGTGGCGCTGGCCGTCACGCCTTCCAGCGCATAGCCGAGCTCCACCTCCGCGCTCGGCGGCTTGCAATCGAGGCGCGTGATCACGATCGCGCTCTTGTCGTCTGGCGGTACCAGCTTCACGGCGACGTCGCGCTTCTTCAAGTTGCGTCCGTCACACGGCGAGCCTTTGGCCAGCTTCAGCGGGACCCGTGATTCCAGCTCCAGGTGCAGATACGGCTGTAGATCTTCCAAGTCGAGCACGCGCTGGCACAGCGAGGTCCACATTTCGTCCGTGCACTCCTTCGGCATCTCCGCCGTGGGCACTGCCTCTGCGGTGCGCAGGCTGCGACGCTCCGGCTCGTAGTAGGTGTTGTCCGTGCACTGCGCTCCGGGCGTGGCGGACTGGCAGCACCTGAGCACGTGGCGCTCTTCGCTATCGTCCTGGCACACCAGGGTTTCGTACTGCGCGCAGCTCGTGCCCAGAAACTTCGCGCACTCCGGGAAGCGGCCGGCCGCACACCAATGCTCACTGTTCTGCCAGCCTTTGCACACCGTGATGGGGCGCAAGCGGCCACTGTCGTCACAGACGTTGTACGCCGTCACGTCCTGGGATCCGAATAGCGCGCGGCAGTTCGCCAGCACGGGGCACGCCATGGCGTAGTCACCGAACAGCTCGCAGCGCCCGCGCGACGCCGAGAACGCCGACGGCGTGTCGTGACTCGGGCTGCTCAGGGCTCCGCTCAGCAACTTGCCCGCTGCGTTTGCCGCCTGACTTCCACCGGAGGTTCCGCACGCCCACAGGGCCAGGGCCGCCAGCATTGGCGCCAGCCTCTCAGCCGAGCTTGCCACGCTTGTCTTCTCGAATGGCATCGCAGCGCGCTCGGGTCCGCTCGAGGAGCTCGTTGGAATTCTGGGGGTCGACGTTCGTCACGGTGACGCCGCCAGGAGCAATCGCGAGCTCGAACACCACCGGTTCCGGGCACTCGTCGTCCCAGATGTACGCGCCCCAACCCTTGCCGCCATGCCGCCCGGCTTCCCACGCCAGCAAGGTGTACGCGTCGAACCAGCAGTGGAAGCTGTCGTGGCTCTGGAAGTAGGCATCGAGCTCCAGGCTGCCGCCGCGCCTGAGCGAGTAACCGAGATACTGATCGTCTTGCGCCCCCAAGTACGCGAGCAGCTCGCTGACGGTGCACGGATCCTCCTCCGGCAAGTAGCCGTCGGCGTGCGGTACGAGGTCCGTTCCCAGTTGAGCGCTCGGCCACCCTTCCGGGCGAATCAAGCGCGTCGCCTCGAACGCCGCAACGCGATCCGCGTCGAGTTGCAGCGACAGCATGCCGAACACGCCAGACCGTTCCAACTGCATCAGCTTGCTCCCCAGCATGGGTTTGTCGGGGCGGCGCGGAACCACCCGCTCGCTACTGGCACAGCGGACAACCGATGGGGCACGTCTTCTGGTTCGGCGTGGGAGTGAAGCAGATGGGCCCCATGGACGGACCGGGACCCTGGACGTCGCAGCACAGCTGCGCGTCGGTGCACACGTGCGTGCCGCAACAGAAGCCGGCGCTAGGCGGTTGCCCGAAGCAGGGCGGCTTTCCGCAAACGCCGCCGCTGCAATACTGCGGCGCCACGCCGCACACGTTGCCGCAGGTGCCGCAGTTGTGCGGATCGTTCATCAGGTTGACGCACTGGTCGTTGCAGCACGTCGTGCCCAAAGGGCACCCCGTGGGGCCGCAGTTGCCGGTTCCGCCTGCGGTGCCGCCGGATCCGCCGGAGCCCGTGCTGCAGTCCCACACCAGCGCGTCCGTGCAGGTGCACGAGATACTGCTGCCGCCCCCCGACGCGCTGGCGCAACCCATTCCTGGTTCGCAACACAGCGCGCCGCTCGGGCCGCACCCCGTGCTGGAGCAACCGCCGGCATTGCCGCTGCCGCCCATGTTGCCCATGCCGCCCATGCTGCCACCGACGTTACCAGTGCCGGCCATGTTGCCCATGCCGGCCATGTTGCCCGTGCCGCCCATGTTGCCGCCGGCGTTGCCGCTGCCGCCCACGTTGCCCGCGCCGCCCGTGTTGCCGCCGTTGGCCGAGCCACCGCTGCCGCCGTCAAGGTCGACCTTTTCCGTGGAGCCGCCGCACGCCGCCAGCATGCCGAGCACCGTGAGCCCCAACGCCACCGTGAGCTTGCGCATGCACCAAGCGTACGCCTCGGTTCCACGTCGGACAACTCCGGCGCCGACGCGCCGGGCATCGCGCCGGACCGACAAGAAGCGGCGGGTGTGACGCGGGCTCACAGGCGTTGCGCTCGTGGCACTCGAGTCGAGGTGAGAGCGCAACGCTCGGCTTGATTTCTTCGCGCATGGGCCTCGGCACGCACGTTGCAGCCTGCCAAGCATGGACTTGCCGACCGTGGCTCGCGGCATCGGTGCGCGCGCGGGGCTCACTGCCACGCCCATTTCCTTGGGCTTCGAGATCACGCACCTGTGCAACTTGGAGTGTGCCTACTGCGACCGGCACACGCCGCGACCACGGGAGATGACGCGAGAACAGATCCTCTGCGTGCTTTCGGACTTTCACGCGTTGGGCATGCGGCACGTGTCGCTGGACGGCGGCGAACCCCTCGCGCATCGCCACGTGGACGAGGTGGTGGCGTTCTTGGTGCAGCGCAAGGTGCGCGTGTACATGAACACCAACGGCATACTGGCGCCCAAGAAGCTGCCAACGTTGCGGCTCTTGTCCAAAGTGAAGATCAGCCTGGACGGACCGCCGGAATGCCACGACGCGATGCGAGGGCAAGGCGCATGGCACAAGGCGATGGCGGGCGCCCGGGCGGCTCGCAGTGTGGGAACCCAGGTGGAGCTCACCTGCGTGGTGGGTCGACACAATGCCGCGCACATCGAGGAGCTGTTGCAGCTGGTGGAGGAGGCGCGCTTCGTCGTGGTGTTTCAACCCGCGCGGAGCAGCCTGTTCTTGGGCGGCTCTCGCGACGGCTCGTCCTTCCAGCTGGAGACCGACGAGCTGCGTCGCGTGTTCCGGCTGCTGGAGGCGAGGAAGCTCGGAGGTAGCCCCGCGATCGGGAATCGCTGGGCGAGCCTCCGGCACTTTCGTTCGTTTCCGGACGACACCAGCGTTCCCTGCGCGGCGGGCACCATCAACGCGACGCTCGATCCCGAGGGCAATTTGTTCCACTGCGGGCAGGTCGAGCGCAGCGATGGTCGAAACGTGCTCGAGCTCGGAGTGCGTGAAGCGTTCGAGCAGCTCCCGCGTCAGGGTTGCACGCAGTGCTGGTGTGCCCGCGTCGTGGAAGAGAACTACGCCTGGGGCGGTCGTCTCGATCGCATGCTGCCGCCGAAGGACGTGAGCGCTCCCGAGCCGCTGCCGCCGCGCCGGCTGAAGGTGGTGGCGTGACCATGGGCCTGAACGCCGTGCCTCTGCCGGAGCTTCATCCCGCTCCGGCAGGGTCGCTGCAGATCTCGATCGACTGCAGGTACGTGCGCAAACAGGCGAGCGGTATCGGCGCCTACGTGAAGGCCCTGGTCGATCGGCTTCCCCTGCTGCGCCCCGCGGCGCGCTTTCACCTGTGGGTGGATCCCAGTGCGCCGCGACCGCTGTCCGCCGAAGACAACGTGCGGGAGACGGAGGTGCGCCCTCCGGCGAATGGCCTCTCCACGCTGTTCGTGCCTTCGCGGCTGGTGGATCTGGAAGACGCGGACGTGCTCCACGAGCCGTTCAACATCCTCGGGCGCGGCATTCCGTGCCCCACGGTCGTCACCATCCACGATTTGATGTGGCTCGAGTCGCCGGCCCACGCCGAGGGGCTCTCGCTGGCCACGCCGTTCAAGGCGGCGTTCTACGCCGATGGCATCCGCCGCGCGCTGCGCGACGCCACGCGCCTGGTGGCCATCTCTCGCGCCACGGCGGACGTCATCCGGCGTGTCGATCCCGTCGCTGCGCGCAAGGTGCGGGTGATCCCTCATGGCATCGAGGTGCGCTTTCGTCCGCCGCGCGACCGCAGCGCCGCGCGCGCCGTCTCGCTCGAGCGCCTCGGGATCCGCGGGCGCTATCTGCTGGTGGTCGGCCAGAACACGCCGAGCAAGAATCACCGCGCCGTGCTGGAGGCCTTCGCCGCGGCGCGCCTGCCCGAGAGCGTGCACTTGGTCATGCTGCAGCGCCTGTACCGCGGGCGCCGCCTCGGCGTGTTGAACGCCACGCCGTTGGATCAACGCGCGCGGGAGCTCGGCATCGCATCCCGCGTGGTGTTCCCCGAGCACCTCTCCGACGACGCCGTCGTTGAGCTCCTTCAAGGCGCAGAAGCGCTGATTCAGTTTTCCCGCTACGAGGGCTTCGGCATGCCCGCGCTCGAAGCGCTCGCGTGCGGCACCCCCGTGATCGCGAGCGACATCGCGCCCTTGGTGGAAGTGCTCGGCGGCGCTGCGCTGCACGTCCCTCTCCGCACCGGCCGTCTCGCCCTCGCCCTCGCCCTCGAGCGCCTGCTCCGAGACGCCGCCCTCGCCCACGAGCTGTCCGCCCGCGGCCCCGAGCGCGCGCGCGACTTCTCTTGGGAGCGCTCCGCCGCCCTTCACTTCGACGTGTACCGCGAAGCCGCCACCGAAGGCTGACCGCGACGCACACCGACGCCCGACTTCGTCGTGTTTGTCGGTCCGCCGCGAGCCCGTTGGGAACTCCACTCCTTAGGGTATCGCGAAGCGCGTTCAGAGGAGGGGAACCTCGCTCCCTGTCCCAGTTGCGAAAGATAGGATGTACGCATCCTATCTTTGCGCTGTGCACCCCCCACGATCCGCGGGGAGCGCGAAAACATAGGGCAACATTCTGCTCAGATCCGTGATCATTCGGAGGGGATGCTCGACCATGTACCCTCGAATGATCACCTTTCTGAGCGTTTTTTCGAGGCACTCGCGGCAGACCGACAACCTTCGGCTTCGCTCACTTGGTTGCGGTGATCCTGTTCGCAGTCAGCGGGCCTTCGCTCACTTGCTTGCGTCGATACCGAGCTTGTCGAACCAGCTCCGGACCTGTTCGGCCGTTAGCTCGGACTCGACGAAGGCGTCGGCCGGGAGCGCCGCGAGGTGCGGATTGAAGAAGCCGGAGTCCCAGCTCCGGGATCCGAGCAGGGTCGGCCACAGCAGGATGACTTGCACGTCGTCGACGAAGGGGATCGACCGCGCGGGAGCCTCGCCCCAGATCGATGCGCCGATCTCCGCCGTGGGCGAGCGCGGGTCCCCAAAGTGCCACCAGGCGGCGTCCGAGACCGACTGATCGGAATGGCCTCGCGCCGCACCAGCAACATTCGGATCAGGCTCCTTCCCTCCTGGAATGCGCGTCCCAATCGCGGTCTGGATCAGGGAGAAGAGATGAAAGCAGTGGTGCACGTTCTCGTAGCGTAGGCGGAGACCCTTGCCGGAGGGCGGATGCAGCACGACGAGAGTGCCGCTGGTGCGAAGCAGCGTCTCGCGGACCCAGGTCGCGCCCCAGCCGTAGGACTCCAGCTCTTCTAGCCGGGCAATGAAGGCGTCGTCGCTGGCGAGGGCGCGGCGTGTGTCCGGCATGTGCGCGAGGTGCGCCACGACGGCGGTGCAGATCTCCGGAAAGGATTCGAGGAGTGCGGCCTGCTCCGGGGTGGGCTCGGGGATCGGGTCGTCGTCCTCGCCCGGGGGCACGTGCGGCAGCGTGGACATCCAATGGCGGAAGTGCTCGAGGAGCGTCGGTCCGGCGATCTCCGGGCGGGCACCTTGTTCGATGGCAGTGCCCAGCGTGAGCGCAACCCACGCGGCGCCTGGCGGCGGCAACTCCCGCGCAGTGGCGGCCAGTTGCCGGAGCGCGTCGGGCTCGGCGTTTGCGTGCGCGAGAAAGCTCCGCGTGGATTGCACGAGATCGTCGTTCACGCTGGTCCCGGTGCGCGCACGGCACGCGTTCAAGAGCTGAGTGAGCATGGCGCCGGGAGTATTGCCCACGTGGGGGGCCGCGAGAACCGCGTCCTTCGGGCTACTGCACCCAGCGCAGGTTCCGCAGCAGCAAGAAGCTCAGCAGCTTGTCGTTTGGGGTTCGGTACACGGCTTGCGCTCCGAGCAGCCGCGCGGTGACGGCGGACATTTCCCAGCCATCCGTCTCGCGTGCGGGCCACATGGCGCAGGCGAGCTTGAGCAGCCGATGCTCCTCGCCATAGTCGCGAACCTGCTGAGTACTTTGCTTCAAGCGCGCGTCGTCCGAGGTGTTCGCCCAGGACCAGAGCCAGGTGTCGGAGTTCTTGGAGATGCTCCCGATGAAGTCGAAGTCGGCGCGCACGACATCTACACCGCGGTTGGAGAACACGATCTGCCCCGTGCCCTGCTCCCAGTAGAACCGTTCGTGCTCGGTCAGGCGAAACTCGCCGATGACCTCGTCCTGGCGTTCCTGGAGGTACGCGATGGACTCTTGGATCAGCTCTTCTTGATCCGCGAACGTGGCACCGGGCCAATTGAGCCGCCGGCGGTCCATGTAGCAGCCGGCGCAGAGAAGTTGGATGTCCATTGCCGCCTTCAAGCGCTCCGTCCACCCGTCTTCTTCTTCGAGGACGGCTTCGCAGGCGTCACACCACGCATCGGGAAACATCGCGTCCGGATCGTCGTCGTCGTACCCGTGATGGAAGCCCTGCCCTACACCCGCCACGAGATGGATACAGACGAAGGTGCCGTCCTGGTCGCCATGCTCGGCGCACTCGATCTTCTTGTCGGAGGTCATGCCGCAGTCCGCAACCTGCCACGGCGCGCGCTGGGCTGCACCGGGTTCACGGATCGAGCCTGCGGGAAGCCAGCCAGTCCGAAAGCTCCGTCTGATAGCGCTCGTCGAGGGCGTACAAAGACCCGTCAAACCCATGTCGAAGGGGCAGCAGGTCGAGGAGCGCCGCACTCTGACTCGTCGGGGCGATGAACCAATCGCACTGGTCGGGCGTGTCCCAGAGCAAGACTCTCCCCATGGGGCTCGAGAACCGGAGATTTCTGTCCCCGGGCCAACGGTACGTGGCGGTCCCCAGCTCGAAGTTCTCCCGCAGCTTTTGGAGCCACACTTCGGACAGTGCCTCGAGGTTTCCCGCGAATCGCGCCGCCTCCACGAGCTGATGGTCTGCGATCTGGCACATCACCCACTCCGACAGACGGTCGGCGCAACGACACCAGCCTTGCTCTCTGCCGTCTTCCGCCGCAACGAGTACGGGTGGGTCCGAGGGCCCGGCCAACGGAATCGCCCAGTGGCACACGTTTTGGTTCTCGTGCATGAATACGAGCAGCCCATCGCTCGCGGAAGTGCGTAGCTCGTCGATGGGAACGGGCCAATCGGAGTTGCTGTGCCGATGGAGCAGGGCGGGCCACCCTCCGTTCACGAGCAGCTCACGAAAGCACGCCGGCAGCGGAGAGCCGAGGTCCCGCTCCAGCACCTGCACCGCCGCCTCTGCCGCCACATCCCGAGCGCCGGCTACGCCAGCCAACGCGAAAGCCGCGTCAAGGAACTGCTTGGGTCGCTCCATCACTCGCAGCCTGCGGGCGCAGTTCGCGCGACGTAGAACATGCGCTCCACGATCAACGCGTGGGGGTACATGCCGAGATGGCCGTAGCGGCCTCTGGGCGAAACGTTGCCGTTCAGCTCGACATAGAGGCCCGCTTCGCTGCACTTAGCCACGTCGCAATCATCGTACATCGCTGCGGCTTCGCTCAAAGATGGGTCATCTCCCTCAATGGCCCACGCCTCCTTCGCGCCACATTCCCGATAAGACATCGGCTTCGAATCCGAAACTGAGGAACCCACGATGCCTGGCGCGTGGGTCTTGTTGCCCAAGCGGACTGGTGGTGCTGCATGCTGCGCTCACTGCCAGGAGCGAAACAACGAAGACGCCGACGACCCGCATGCCCACCCGAGGCACAGAGTAGCAGACGAGCGCAGTGTGCCGAAATCAGTTCGGATCCGAACGACCTTCTCGATACGGGTCGAAGTCGCTTCCGCGCCCTCGCGCGGGGCGGCGGGAAGGATCGATGGGGATGCGGCGCGCGGGCAACAGCACGTCGTTGTATTCGGGCGTCAAAGGCTTTAGCGGGTGGCGCCGCTGGAGCTCTTCGAGCTCCGCCTCACGCGCGCGGTACTCCGCCCGGAGTCGGGCAAGCTCCGCCTCCGTCTGCCGGCGGGCGTGCTCGAAACGCGCCCTGCGCCGCTCTCGAACGCGGTGGAGCTGTAAGGCGATGCCGAGCACGAGAATCGATGCGCCCGCCGCCACGAGAACGTTCCGGAGCTTCCTCCCGCGTGCCACCCGAGAAGGATACGCGCGATGCCCATCACGGGCGAGCTAGCTCCCACGTCGTGTGATCGGCACGCCGCTGCGCCGCAAGAGCCCGGCGCACAGCAAGAGCAAGAGCCAGCTGGTGCTCGTGTGCCCACTTGCGCCGGAGCTACAGCTGCAGCCGCTTTCCGGCTCACTGGCGTCAGGCGTCGAGGCCGCCGCGCCACCGGCACCCGCTGCCCCCGCCGTGCCACCGGCACCCGCCGCGCCGGCGACGCCGCCATCCAATGCGTCGCATTGGAGGAATTCGCCGCAGTCCGTGCTGCAGCTCGTTCGCTCGTCGGCGTCGCACACGCCGTCGCCGCAGGTTGCCGGGGGGCAGTCCGTTGCGCAGTTTGCCGCGTCCTCGCTGGGCGGGCTGCACACGCCGTCCCCGCAGCTGGGGGCAATGTTGCAGAGCCTCTTGCTCGGCCACTGCGCTCCACACAGGTCTGCGAGAACGGCCTGCACGTCGCTGCTCCCGCTCCATTGGGGAACGGTGACTCCGGAGTCCGGCGGGACGCCTTCGTCCGTCTTCACCGAGGGCACGCTGCAGCCGCCAGGTCCGGTGGGCACGTAGTCGCCGGTCCCCACGTTGTACACGCCCGCCACCTGTCCGAGGGAGTCAAAGGTGCCGCTGCCCGAGTTACCATTGAACCCGTCGCAGTTGGTCTTCAGGTCGCTGCCCGAGATGGCCTTGACCTCACAGCCCGCCGCGATCTTCATCGGCAAGCCGCTGGGGAAGCCGATGAACGCCATCGCGTCGCCGGCAGCAGGCGCAGCGGGAGCAACGGGTGCCGGTTCATAGGGCGGACCAACGGGGCGATCGAGCTGGATGACCACGGCATCCAGGTTTTCGTCTTGGAAGGCGCGCCGGCGGCAGGAGTACACGTTGTCGAGTGGGATCGGCTTCACGCCTTCCCCGGCGAACATTCCGTAGCCGAACACGAAGTGCATGCCGCTGCACGATCGCTCCGGATAGTCCTCGTCCACGCAGTGCGCCGCCGTGAGCACCAGGTCGTCGTCGATCAGCGTGCCCGAGCAGTCGGAGGCCAACGGTTGGTCCACGAACCGCTGGTCGGGGCACACGTTGAAGTGTTCTTGCAGCGTTTCCGCGTGGACGGGCGTCATTGCTCCAGCACACAGCTCCCACTTCGGCAGCCGTGGCTTCAGAAGTGCAACCACGGACTTTTCCGCTCGCTCACGCAGGGTGCCATCCGGGTGTTCGTAGACGTCTTCCCGGTCGTCCTGTCCAAAGATGGACCGCTGTGCAGCCGTGGACAGTTGCTCGTCGGGGCCGTGGCCGCAGGCAGCCACCACGACCCCGCACAGAGCAAACCAACCACGCCGGTGGGGCGAGGCAGTCATGGGGAACCTCAGATGACGCCGTTGCCGCCCGTGACACGGATGGTGGAGTTGTTCGTGTAACCGAACACGCCCACCAAGTCTGCCCAGCTGTAGGGCGTCGTGGCCGAGTTGCTCCAGAAGTCCACGCCGGTCTTCTGTGTGTCGTTGCACACCAAGAGACAGATCGACTTCTGGTTGTTCGCGTCCGGCGCCATGCGAACGCTGACCACGATGGACTCGCCCTGCTGGAGGGTAACGGGCGTCGTCAGGTTGACCGGAATCGTCACCTCGGGTCCGGTGGCGCCGCTGTCCGGCGGCATGTCGATGGTCTCGATGATCGTCGGCGTCGCATCCAGGGTGCTGCTCGTCGTCTTGAAGATGTCGACGGAGTGACCGAGGGAAGGATCACACTTCTCGGCGGCTACCAGATCGTATGCAATGCTGGTCACCGTGAAGGGATAGGTCGGCGGCGTCAGGATCGTCGCATAGCGGTGGTTGGCCTCGTCCGGCAACAGCGGGCCGACCAAGTTCTTGCTCGCGCACGCGGTGCCGTAGTTGGTGTTGGCGATGGTCTGCGGCCCGGTGCCGCCGGTGCCGCCGGTGCCTGCCGCGCCCGCCGCTCCTGCACCACCCGCAACCCCCGCAACGCCACCGCCACCCGCAGCTCCGCCCGTCGAGCCCGCAGCGCCACCGCCGCCCGCGGCACCCCCACTGCCCGCAGCGCCGCCGGTCGAGTTGCCCCCGGAGCCGCTGGTGCCCGCAGTGCCAGCGCTGCCGCCGGTGTTGCCATCGTTGCTGCTCGAGCTGCACGCAGCAACGCCAAGCGAGAAACAAACCAGAACAAGCAGTTGTGACTTCATGATCGTGTCTCCAAGCAGATGGGCAGGGCTTCGCGTTCAGTGGATTCGATCTCGTTCGCGTAGCTGCCAACGAGATGCGCAACACGCCTGCCGTCCGTGCTGGCACGCGCGGCTTAGCGTCCGCGTGCGCACCGAGCTAGCGAAAGCATCGTGTGAACGCGCTCAAATAATGCCGCGTAAGATCAGCAAGCATCCGAGCGGGGATCGTCCGTCGAAATAATGTCGAGTAAGATCACTCGCCGCGCGCGCATGACGACGCCAAGCCGCATGCGTCAGGGAGAATGCGAGACACGACTCGTCGTGCAGCCGCCGACCATGGGCCTGAATGTTGCCGGTCCGCCGCGGAACCTCGCGCAGAAGAAGCACGTCGCGACCGCGCGCGGAACGCGAAGACTCGCGCCGAGCCAACATCAATCGGCAGAGAACGCCGAACGCTCGCTACGCGAAGTTCCAGTGTGCGGGCAGGTCGCTGCCGCACTCGCCGCATTCGGGCATCTCGAGCTTCAGCAGGTTGATGCCGCCGCACTGAGGGCAGCGACGAAACTCGAAGGAGTGGGTCAGCTCTGTGGGAGGGCAAAGGCCCGCGTTCACGAGCGCCGGGCGCACCGCGTCCCAGCAACTGGCCTCGGGGCAGTACCCCGTCGACTGATTGGTGACGCTCACGACGGCAACGCCCTGCGCGGAAACCTCCAACACCAACTCGCCCGCGCCCTGTACGCGCGCCCCTTGGGCGCACGCAACGTGCTCCGTTCGCCGATCGGACAGCCAGAGCCTCCCCTGCGAGTCGACGACGTACGTCAGCTCATGCTCCCCGTCCGCCAGCCAATCGCGAATGTTGTCAGCGCTCTGGGGCTGCAGGCGGTCGATCGGCGCGCTTGCCATCTTCCCGATCTCCGCCGGCCCGACGTACTCGTACTCGCGCTTCATGTAGCCATCATACCGCCGCAAGGTCGAGCCGAGGTTGCGCGGCGGCGACGAGCGGATCGCACTTCACGACGTTGGGGAGCACCCCGTCGCGATCGGGCCAGAAGATCTGAACTGCGCGCAGCGCGTCCGGGCGCCCCACGAGGCGGTAGTATCCCATCGCATAGCCGAAGTACGTTTCGAGCTGCGACGGGTGCACCGGCCGGATCAGGAGCGGAAGATCGCCGAGTAGATCGGGATGCACGCCGGTCTTCTCGAAGCTCTCGTGCTTGCGAATGCGATGGATGAGGGAGCTGACGACGGAGTGTGCCGTTCGCGCGGGCAACCCGAAGACAATCAGCTCCGGGTGGTTCCAGCTGCTCACCAGACCGATGGTGTACAGGAGCTCTGGCGCACGCTCGGACTCTGGTACCGCAATCGCGTGCCAGCCGTGCTCTTCCACGGAGCGCCGGATGTCCTCGTCTTCGCTCATGATCCGATAGGGGTGACAGCGCGCACGTCGCCCTTGCACTTATGGCACACGCCGCCGCGAGGATTCTATCTGGTCGCGATGCGAAATCGCCATCGACTCCCGAAGCATCCCATCGCTCACTTGCGAGAGCTCGAGAAGAGCCGCGAAACGCCGTCGACGATGCGTGCGAGCATTCCCATCGGGAGGTTGGACTCGGCGACGTCCATGGCAACGTGATCGACGCGGCCGGAATGTCGAACGCCACGTCTCCACAAGATGAGCTCGTACACGCCCGCGGCAGCCAGCAAACACGCTCCAAAGCCGCAGAAGCCGAGCAGTAGTGCAGCGGCGGTGCCGACATCCTCCATGCCGATTGCGAACTTCAGCCCCAAGACCACCAACGTGACACCCACGCCGGTCAATCCCAGAGAGAGCGCGTGTGACTCCGAGCGCTTCCGATCGGCCGTCAGGTCAGGCAGCGCGCAGCTGGAGCAGACGAGGGTTCCCGACGAATCGAACTGGACCGCGCTGCTGGGAACCGCGCGCGCACATTTGGGACAAGTCACTACCCCCGACATGACAGCTCTTGCCGTCCTTTCCGGCCGTCGCCGGCACGCATGATACCTCATTCCTCCAGCTAGGAGAGCCGGCGGCGCAACAGGACCAGGTCAGCGTTGGTGAGCCCGCTCCGGAGGGAACACAATGAGCGAGGCTCGATGGCTGTTCCGTGCCCAAGCCTACCCAAGAGGACGTGTTCCGCGGCGTCCTCGGTCCAACGGCGATCGAGCTGGTTCGGAGAACGGCGGTTCGTCGTACACGCGCGGATCGAGCTCGAGCTCGGCCGCCAACTCGCGAAGATGCCCTCGCGCCCGCGACAGCGGGTGATCCGGGAACAGCTCGTCCCAGCGTTCGTCGTCCGCGCGGTTCCTGAGCAAAGAAGAGAACGGTGTCTCTGGGCGATAGGGATCAGACGCCCAGCCCTGCATCACGCCCTCGTCGTCCGGCGCGAACTTCTCGCCCGCGCCCATGAGCTTGTTCAGGACGATGGTCTCGCGAATGCCGGTCATCCCCGTCTCCACGCACTGCACGCGCACCACCAAGCTCGCCTCGCGAAACGGAAGAGTGATGCCCGCAAGATAGACGCGACCCCGCTCTTGGCCTGGGATTCCCAGCTTGAAGAGCGTGCGCACCGCCGGCAGCTTGGCGATCTCGAGCACGTCTACGAAAACGAGACCCCCTTGGTCCCCCAGCGCCGCGCGATAGCGATCGCGTAGCGCCTCGAGGTCCGTCATCGACGGAATGTCCGGCATCACGTGGAACACGTTGAGCATCAGGCTCTCGCCGCGCTCGTTGTGCCAGGTGACGGCATCGTCCTCGCGAGCTGCTTCGCTCCACCCGTCCAGCGGCAGCTCGATCGAATCGAGATCAATCACGACGAACAGGTATCACGAGCTACGCCCCGGCGGGCCCAGCACTCGAACCGCCTTTGCAACCACGAAGATCGAAGGTCCGTCAGCGCCTTGGCCATGACTCGTCACGATGCAGAAAGCCTTGGACTCGGGCGAAACGGACAGCCCGTGGAGCTCGACTTCCTCCAGAGACGCGAGTCGGAACAGCGGTGAGCTCAGGTCCAGGTCGTCTTCGAGCCCTACCATGGTGGACACACCCTCGAACCGAACGTGGAAGGGGTTTGGCGTGCAGTACTCGCAGCAATCCCCAATCCAGAGCTGAAGCATAGCGGGCGAGTGCTCCTCGACCATGGCGTCACCGAACCCGCCGTTCACCACGTCGAAGTCCGGCCAATGAGTCCCCGCCGGCTGCCGTGAGCGAAACGGGCGGATGACCCGAACCTGGAAGTCCGGTGCATGCCCGTCGAGCTCGACGAACACCGGCTCGCCTTCGACGAAATCCTGCACGCCGTCCACGTTCTCATTCGCGCCGAACACGAACGGACCAAAGTGCGGGGACCGAACCTCGCCCTCGCCCCGCTCCGCCGACCAACTGTGAATCACCCACGCCACGGGTCCACCCTGAGCCAGGATACCCGCAAGGCTCGATGGTTCCAGCACCGCCGTGCACTTCCACTTCATTGTGCGCTGGCTGTTGGTCCGCCGCGGAACCTCGCTGCGGAACCCCACCCCTCCGGGTATCGCGAAGCGCGTTCGAAGGAGGACGACCTCGCGACCCGTTCAGTGCGACGCGGAGCCCTGGGCGTGGAGCTCTTTGCAGCGCTTCGCCTCGGCGACGTATCGCGGGGAGGGCGTACAAGCCCGATTCCCCGCGCTGGTGCAGTCCGCGGCAATCTTTCGGTCGAGGCAGCTCTCCATGGCTCGCGCGAACTTGATGAAGCAGTCGAGCTCGGGGGCCGGCGCCACACCTTGTGCGCCCAGACCGTCCCACACGCAGTCGAACTGCACGCGTCGCGCCCGGCGCTCTGACTCGGGCGCCTGCTGCCCCCACGCTTTGAGGTAGAACTCGTCGCTCCAAGCGACTGCGCGCTTCCACGTTGCCTCCCGGTCGGCGTCGACCGGCGCGGGCTCGACGTTGGCGGTGTCTTTCGCGGTGTGGTTCGGAGTCGTTTCCGCGTCGCTAGCGGCTGCGAGCCCACCCTCGCCCTCGCCTTCCTCCGCGCGTGGGGCCGGAGCATGCTGCGCGACACCGTGGGCCGCCGGAACCTCCGGTTCGCGCGGCCCGCCGCAAGCGCCCGAGACCACGAGCATGCCAAGAATCGTGGGAGCCCACCAAGTGTGTCGGCCCGGAACCGGCGGCTGCCAGTCCGTCTCGAAGTCATCCAACATCGGGGTTCGCAAAGTTTCGTGAGAATTGGCTTCCGCGGCAAGAGGCAGAGTCCGGCTTCATCCGCAGCGCTCCGGAACGTGGAGCTCGAGCTGAACGCGTCTGCCATCGGCCGCTTCGATCTCCGTCGTACGAGCCGCGTGATCCGTCACCTCTGCAACGCAGCGATGCCATGTCCTCAATCTTCGCGTGCCAGGCTTTCCGCATGAGTCGGAGGCAAAACGGCAACCGTGGACGCGAACAGCTCGTCCGCAAACTTCCGCAACGGGCGGGGCGGCAGCGGCTCGTCCGGGTAGAAGAGTGTTGCCACCGAGATCTCGACCAGCGCGCCGGTCGGATGGTTCACGAAATAGCTGACGATGCGTCGGACGCCGTCGGTCCACTCGAATCCGCGTGCGACCATTCCGGCAATCGATCCGACAAACCGGTCTGGATGTCCTTGGCGAACGCGACGAGCCATCAACCTCTCAGCGGCATCTGCGTCGCTTTCGGTCTCGGTCGCCACCACCCACATGTCGACGGATACCGGTACGGAGCAGGAGTCGTCTCCATAGCGTTCAATGTCCCCAGACAACGCGAAGCTGCGTCCAACCGGAACCGTCACCGGGCGCCAGTCCGGTGGCAGGTGAAGGTCAAACAGCGCTTCCGGGTCGATGTCAGCGGTCACGTGACGCTTCATCAGGGTACGCACACGCGTACCAACGATCCAGCAGTTGGCCGTAGCGGCAAGCGAGAGCCGTTGCTTCCCCGGAGGGTGCTACGGCCCCGGCCTCCAAAGCCCCGAAGGCTTCCGCGATTCCTTGGAGCTCTGTTGGGTCGAGGCGGACGATGAAGTAGTCGTGTAGGGCGTCTACGGCGTGGCGGGGAGGCTTCGGAACCGGCGTTCCTTCGAGGACGCGGGCCACTGCCGCAGCGAGCGATTCGTCGACCTGTGCCAGGGCGCGGCGAGCCTCTTCGAGCTCCGCGCGAGAAAATATCGCGCTCATCCCTTGCAGTGTGGCGCGCCGAGATCGACCGTGAGGTCCGAGCAGCTCGTGATCTCGAAGGTCGTGCCGGCTTTGGGCCCGGTCGTGCAGGTGCACACGACGGTGGGCGAGGTCTTGGCGGCGCAGTCCACGCCCCACGCGGCGCAGTCGACGCTACAGCGTTGGTAGTACGGCGGTGCCCCGGGCGGCGCACCGCCAAAGCCCTGGCCGCATTCCTCGGTGCCCTTCGGAATCTCGCACGCGTCCAGGGCGGCAAACTCCTGAGCGCAGACCTGTTGTCGGTTCTGCGCGCAGTCCGTGATCTTGTCGGCGAAGCACACCATGATGCCGTCGAAGGCGGCGCCGCAGCCCTTGGAAGCGGCCTCCGCGCGTGCCTGGTTCATGTCACTGGGACATTTGTCCGCGGGCGCGCTGCTGCACGAGAGCCCGACGAGGTTGTCGCAGGCGGCTTGGATGAGCTTCGCGGGATCCGCTGGCTGTTCGCTGGTGGACGACCCACCGCAGGCCCCGGCAGCCAGGGCCGCTGCCAGCAAGAGTCCTCTCAGGGCTCGCATCGCTCACCTCCCAGCCAAGCTTAGCCCACTATTGAAGGCGTGCGGCCCAGCGCCAGGCACATCCGTCACCGGTGGCGTGGAGGTGCATTGTCCGGACATTTCAGACCGCTCACTCGAGTGAAAGGCGAGCGAGGTCCGTCATATGGACGTCGCTGCGGGCGCCCGGGCGCGACGGTGCGGGCCGTGGCTCGCGGCGGACCAACCCCCAAATGCCCCGGTCCGGGAACCCTCGTGGCACGGCTGCTGTCGCTGGATGGGTGGTCTCGGAGCGCGAAACCGTTCCCAAACTCGCCGATCCCGCATCTAGGGACGACGCCGGCGAGCTTCCGATCTACGGTCGGGACAGTTTCTGGGACCTTTCGGGCTCGATGGACGACGCTGAAGAGCGATTCATACTGCGCCTCAGGCAGCACGACGAGCGGGCGTTCAACGAGCTCGTGGAGCTGTACGAGCAACGCGTGTTCCGCTTGGTGTTCCGCATGCTGGGGCGCCGGGACGAAGCGGAGGACATGGCGCAGGAAGTGTTCGTCCAGGTGTTCAAGGCCATCGGAACGTTCCGTGGCGACTCGAAGCTCTCCACGTGGGTGTATCGCATCGCCGTGAACCTCTGCAAAAACCGCATCAAGTATCTGTCGCGGCGGCACGACGGCCAGCAGCAGGAGCTCGAGCCGGTGGCAGAGCGGGCGCCCTTGAGTGAGGCGAAGGGCGTGACCTACGGCGACGTCGCGCGCCCCGATCACATGGTGGAAGGCTTTCAGGTGGAGCGCATCGTGCAGGTTTGCATCGCCGAGCTGGACGCGGACTTTCGCGACGTGCTCGTGCTGCGGGACGTGGAGGACTTGAGCTACGAGGAGATCGCCCAGATCACGGGGCTTCCCGACGGAACCGTGAAGAGCCGCATCCATCGCGCCCGCGGCATGCTCAAATCGAAGGTCGAGCGCGCGTTGGGGGAGAAGATCCGATGAGCGACGACGAAGAAGTCGAGCGCGAGGAAGCCGACAAGGTCGAGGAAGCCGACGAGGTCGGAGACGCGGAGACCGACGACAAGGTCGAGGACGGCGACGGCGTCGAGATCGACGAAGAGGAAGAAGAGCGGCTGCGGGGGCTATTGCGCGGAGCGTTCAAGAAAGAGGACCCCGCGGAGCCGCCGGACGTGCTGCGCGGGGTGCAGCAGCGGATCCGCGAGCGCAGTGGCGGCAAGTTCTACGAGGACGGCTGGAGCACGGCGAAGCACCCGCCGGTGTACACGTATCTGGTGACCAGCCTGCTGATGCTGGGCATCGTCTTCGCGGTGTACGTGACGCTGGGCTACCTGGACGGCCTGGCCCACGAGGTGGACAACGCCCCGGCCCCCGTGCACGTGATGCCGCCGCGGAACATCAAGCCCCGCTAGGGCCGCGGCGCGATCGTTCGGGTCCGAACGGTTCTGCGCGCGTCAGATCACTCGATCCAGCGGGCCAGAATGCAGGTCACGTTGTCGGGGCCGCCGTTCTCGTTGGCAGCCTCGATGAGCCGGTTGGTGGCGGTGGGCAGATCCGGCGCGGATTGGATGATTTCCAGGATCCGCTCGTCCGTGACGGGGCCGGAGAGGCCGTCCGTGCACAGGAGCATGGTGTCCCCGGCGCGGGGTGCCTCGAAGCGGGTGTCCACCTTGACGGTGTCTTTCATGCCGAGGGCGCGAACGATCACGTTCTTGTGGGGGAAGTTCGCGATCTCTTCCTCGGTGAGCCGCTTCATCTTCTTGTAGTCGTTGAGCAGCGAGTGATCTTCCGTGAGCTGCTCCATCTTCGCGTCCCGCACGCGGTAGATGCGGCTGTCCCCCACGTGGGCGAGGTAGATGCCGTCTTCCACCGCGAACAGCGCCACCAGGGTGGTGCCCATGCCGCGCTGCTTGGCGTTGCGCTGCGCCGCCTCGTAGATGCGGAGGTTGCAGAGCTTGATGCCGGTGACGAGACGGTTTTCCTCGTAGCCCTTGGTGCGGTCCATCTTGTAGGGCCAGGTCCGCTCGGGATCGTCCGCTGTCGCTGCAAAGAACTCTTGCAGCGTATCGACGGCCATCTTGGATGCGACCTCGCCCGAAGCGTGGCCACCCATGCCATCTGCAACGACATACAGACCGTACTCCGCGAGAATCGCGAAGTTGTCCTCATTGTGAGTACGCTTGCGCCCGACATCCGTCTGGCCAGCGACCTCGATGCGGAGGGGCCGTGACACGCTTATTCCCGCGGTAACCACTCGTGAAACCGAACAAATCCTCCTAACACCTAGGAGCTATGTCAACAACGGGATTCGGCGCGAGCAGAACGCTCGTGGATTTTTCTTCCCGCCGTGGCCCCCCAACCCGGGATCGGGGGCCTTGACTTTCGGATTCGCTGGGGCCTCCACCCGACCCGGAAGCCTACGGCCGCGAGCGGCGCTTTACCGCGGGGGCCTTCTTCCGGTTCTGATCCGGGGCCGCCCGCAGGGTGAGGGTCACCTGCCGGAATTTCCCGCCGCCGAACAGGAGCAGCTCCACGCTGTCCCCCACGGCGCGCTGGTTGATGGTCTCCGCCAGCGCCTCCGGCGTGGACACCGGGGCTCCGTTCACGGCCACCACCGTGTCCGCCGTGTTCCTGTCCCGGCTGCCCTTGAGGCCGGCGGCCGCCGCCGGGCTGCGAGGGTGGACGGAGATCACGCGCACGCCGCGGGCCGCTCCCGCGTCGTCGGCCACGCCCTGGATCCCGAGCCAGGGTGCCGGTGGCACCGCGTTGGCGGGCACCGTGCGGAGGAACGCCTTGATGGCGGGGGTGGGCACGCCGAAGGGCACGCGGGTGCAGGGGGCGTTGGGCACCGGCGCGCAGGCGCGGGCGATGATGGCGACGACGTCACCCTTGTCGTCGATCACGGGGCTGCCAACGTCCGTGCTCTTCAGCCGGCTGGCGAGCTCGATGGCGTCGTGCAAGAGCTCGTTGTCCGCACCCATCAGCGTGCGCTGCCCTTTGACGATGGTGCGCGCGGGGGCCAGCTCCTTTTGGCCGACCAAGCTGAACACGCGCAGGTTGCTGCCGGCCTGGGTGGCGGATTCCCGCGCGGCGCGCAGGCCCTTCTTCCAGCGGCCGTTTTGCGGGACCAAGAGCGCGAGGTCCCACGCGCGGTCCGTGTGGCCGACCTTCACGCGGGTGACGCTGCCGTCCGCGAAGCGCGCGTCCAAGTTGTTGCCGTGACCCAGCGGGGACAGCGCCGTGAGGATGCGCCCGTCTCCCGAGAGCACGGTGCCCACGCCCAGCACCTTGCCCCGCCGCTCCAGCGTGACCACGCCCCTGCGCGCGCGATCCATCGTGGTTTCCGGGCTGTCTTCCTTGTCCGTGATGCCGGCCAAGCTGCCGTCCGCCACCTGGTCCGCTGCATCTGCCGCGGCCCGAGCCGTCTGGGCGGCTCCCCGCGCGGTATCCCCGGTGTTGGGCGGAGGCGCTGCCAGTGCCGCGCCCGGCACCAACAGAACGGCCAGCGCCAATAGTCGACGCGCGGTCACAGGTGAGGTGTAGCTGGCAATCCTCGCTGTTCCGACGGTTCCCCGAATTTTCATTGCGATCCCTCGTGCTCGGCTGAAGCGTCCAAGTGGGCTAGCACACCTGGTGCAAAACGCTTGCCGCTCTTCAGCTCCGCGGCTCGAGCGTGCGCACGCCCTCGGGCCCCGCGACGATCACTCGCTGCGCCCGCCCGACGAACAGCCCCGTCTCCACCACCCCGGGGATCACGCCGAGCTCCCGCTCCAGCGCCGCCGGGTCCGCGATGACGCCCATGTGGAGGTCGTAAATCAGGTTTCCAGCGTCGGTTTTCCAGGGCGCGCCTTCCCGCAGCCGGAGCTTCACCTCGCCCAGCCGGGCGAGCACGTCCCGCGTGGCAGCGTGACCGAACTCGAGCACCTCCACCGGAACCGCCCAGCGCTCCCCGAGCTGTTTGCTGAGCTTGGAATCGTCCACGACGATGACGTTCATGCGACTCGCGTGGTTCACGATCTTTTCCCGTGCGTGCGCGCCGCCGCCGCCCTTGATCAAATCCAAGCGCTCGCTCACCTCGTCGGCGCCGTCCACGGTCACGTCGATGTGCCAGGGACCGTCGTCCCCCAACAGCGGAATGCCGAGCCCTTCCGCCTGCGCTCGGCTCGCCTGACTGGTCGGCACGCCGACGAGCTTGCGCCCGGCGCGCACCAGCTCCCCCACGCCGTCGATGAACAGCTTCGCCGTCGATCCGGTGCCGAGGCCGACGACACCTGTTTCCGGAAGCAGCTCCAGTGCCGCCCGCGCCGCCGCTGCCTTGGCTTGCATTTGATCCATGCGCGGAGTCGAGCGCCGTGGCCGCGGTGGGTCAAGGCGAGAGGGGGGTCCCGCGCCGCAGCGACAAAATCAAGCAGCAGCAGGGTGTTGGTGCGCCGCGGAAGCTCAGGGCAAGCAGCAGCAGGGTGTTGGTGCGCCGCGAGCCGCTGCGGAACCCCACCCCTTCGGGTATCGCGAAGCGCGTTCGAAGGAGGGGAAGCTCAGGGCAAGCAGCGGTCGGATTCGCGTCGGACCGAGCTCGAGAGCGCTCAGCGCTGGCAGTCAGGGCAAAAGTGACTGGAGCGCGTGGCGATCACGACGCGGCGGATGGGGGCGCCGCAGCGTTTGCAGGGCTCGCCGGTGCGCGCGTACACGTGGCGCTCGTCCTGGTAGCCGCCGTCCTGTCCGTCGGGGCGCACGTAGTCGCTGATGCTCGATCCCCCCGTCTCGATGCTGCGCGTGAGCACCCGGATCACGGCTGCGGCGATGGCGTCCCACTCGGCGCGCTTCACCCGATGGGCGCCCCGGGTCGGCCGTACGCCCGCGAGGTACAGCGCTTCGTCTGCGTAGATGTTGCCCACTCCGGCCAGCACGGCTTGGTCGAGGAGCAGCGATTTCACCGGCGTTTTCCGGCGCGCCGCTGCGGCTCGCAAATGCTCGCCACTGGCACGCAAGGCGTCGGGTCCCAGTCGATCGAGACGCGCGTCGCTTTGCCCCGGTCGCAGATGCAAGACCTTGCCGAACTTGCGAACGTCCCGAAAAAATACGTCGGGCCCCCGGTCGCCAAACACGATCCGCAAATGCGTGTGCACGTCCGGCGCGAAGCGGCTCTGTAGCTCGGGGCTCAGGGAGGCGCGCGCCGTCGCGCTCAAGAGTCGCGGGCTCGTGGCCACGGAGGAGAAAAGCTGGCCCGTCATTCCCAGGTGCAAGAGCAGTCGCGAGCCATCGTCGAGCTCCGCGAGCAGATACTTCCCATGGCGGCGAAGGGCGCGCACTTCGCGTCCCAGGAGCTTCTTCTTCAGCGCGGGCGGCTTCGTCAAAAAGAAGTAGCTGTCACGCGTCGTGTGCACCTCGCGGATACGCCTGCCCACGAGCCAGGGCTCGATCGTACGCCGCGTGACCTCGACCTCGGGCAGCTCGGGCACGTCAGAGCTGCTCGGCCTTGGTGCAGGTGTCCTTGGCCGGATCGTACTCGGCGGGACACTTGGCGGTGACCTCCGGCAGCGGGACCACGGCGCCGATGGTCACCGGCGTGGTGTCGAAGCGCATGCCGAAGGTGGTGCCATCACACGGCTCGCCGGCAACGTAGCTCTTGGACGCGTAGTCTGCGCCGCGGCAGATGAACTGCTTGGTCGCCGCGTAGGTCGAGCTGTTGGTGCACAGCGGCACGCCGAGCAGATCCGAGGTCATCTGCGGGATGAGCAAGATCAAGGAGTCTGCCGTGGCCCAGCCGCTCATCAGGCCGTTTTCCAGCTTGCGCGTGCCACTGGCGGCGTCGAACACCACGTCCGCCTGCATCTCCACGTCGTAAACGTCCATGTACACGTTGGCGAAGGCGTACAGCACGTGGTCGAAGTGCGCGACGAGCTTGCTCTCGTTCACGTAGGCGCTGGTGCTGGTGTAGGTCGCGGGCGCGGTATCGCTGCCGCTGCCGGTGACGCTGAGCTCGGAAGCGACGGGCCAAGCATCCGTGCCGTCGAGCTTGGGGGGCTTGCCGCCGGGTGCTTTCGTGGTGGCCAGCGCCACCACCCACTTCACCGTGACCTTCAAGTCTTCCGAAAAGCCGTTCCAGTCCGAGACCTCGAACAAGCCTACCGGCGCGAAGGTGCCGGCCCCTATCGCCTTGGTCACGATGGGGCCGCTCACCACGTCGGTGCCAAACACGTCCTTCTGGCGCGAGAGCATGCGACCGACGCCGTTGTCCTCGCCGTGGATGCCGTCCGTCGCGTCGCCTTCGGTCCAGGGCGCGGGCTGACACACTGCGGGATCCGGATGACCGGTGCAGGTGCGGTCGAGATCGAAGCCGACGCTCAGGTAATCCGGAACACCGCCCGTGGTGCCTTCGCCGAAGTCGACCGTCCTGGTCACACCCGTGAACGTGGTGGTGCCCGGATCGTCCGCCACCTCTGGCGGGCCGATGGGCTCGGCGCTCACGCACACCTCGGCGTCCCCGGTGCCGGAATCCTGCGTCGGCCGGGGGGACACGTTGTCGAAGTCCGCGCCGATGATCTTGGCGCAGGCGCTGGCGGCCAAGAGCGCGGCAACGGTGGCGGCGGCTCGTCGCATCAGAAGGCTCCGCGGAAGCCGAGGACGGCGCCATTGGGCCGCTCGGCTTCCGGAGGGGTGGTGACCAGCACGTACGCACCCACCCCCAGTGCGGCAGCGCCCGCGGCGAACGCGATGGTGCTCACCGTGGCGAAGGTCTTGCCGGTGTCCGCTGCGTCGAGTCCGTCCGGGCCGCACACTCGGCGTCCGCCCTGGGTCTCGCAGTCGTCATCCATCGTGTTCTTCTTGGACAGCGCGAGATAGCCCGTAGCAGAGCCCACCAGCAGGCCGGCGCCGCCCACGCCCACCAGCACCCACCCCAAGGTGTTGCTCGAGCCCGCCGGCTTCAGCTGCTTTGCTGGCGCGGGTTTCGGCTTCGGTTTCGATTCGGGCTTGGGCTTGGGTGTGACCGCGGTCGGCTCGGGAAGCTTCTCCCCCGCCTCCACCGTCAGCGTCTCGTGCGCGCCTTCGGCAAGCTTCTTCTTGTACAGCTTGTCGCGGTGCCCGGGGGCAACGACTCGAATTTCGTGATCTCCGGGATCGACCGGCAGCTCCACTCCCAAGGAGGGGCGCCCCAAGCGCACGCCGTCGCGGTTGATCTCGGTTCCCTCGGGAGCGCCAGGTGCCAGCTCGATGGTCAGGCGTGGAATGCGTTTGTCGATGGCCTTGGCGCGTTGCTCCACCCCCGCGCGCCGTTCGTCCCCCGGAGGTAGCGCGCGCAGCGCCTGCTGCCACGTCTCCCACGCCAGCGCGAGGTTATCGAGCTTCTCGTTGCAGGCGGCCAAGTTGATCAGCGTGCCCACTGCCGGATCCAAGCGCTGGCTCTCCGCGAAGCGCGCGCAGGCGATCCGATAGTCCCCGGCGTCGAACGCCTTGCGCCCCTCGGTGAACAGCGCTTCGGCCGCCGCGGGATCGCGTCCCTGCGCCAAGACGGAGGGCGCCGCCAGGAGCAGCGCGACGAGCACCAAGGCACGAGCCATGGGCGGGATTATCACGCGCCTATTTGCGCTTAGTGAAGATGTCGACGGTCGGATCCGGTTTGGGCTCGGCTTTTTTCGTCGGTTTCGCACTGGGGCGAACCGTCTTCACGGGCAGCTTCGCCGTTTCCGCCGGGGGAGCGGCCGCGGCGTCCGTCTCGTCCAGAGCCACGGAAGCGCTGGGGGCCGGCGCCGGCGGGACTTCTGGCTTGGGCTCGAGTTTTGCGGTTTCTTGGGGTTGGCCCGGCGCGGTAACGACCGGCTCGGAGCTCGAGACAGGGGTCCGGCGCACCTCGGCGCGGCCCCCCACCATCACCCAGCCCGCCGCGCCGGCACCCGCGAGCAGCACCGCCGGCAACACCCAGCGAGATCGCTTGGAGGTCCGGGGGATGGCTGCGTCCGACACCGGCCGCGTGGTGGTGCCCCGCAGGTGCTCGCCGCTGGGATCCGCCATGGTGGGCGCCTCGGAGCGGATCTTGGCGGTGCGGCGATCCTGAGCCACGGAGATGCGCGCGCTGGCGATGGGCTCGTGGCACAGCGCTTCGTAAGCTTCTCGCACGGCATCTTGCATGGCGCGGGCGTCGGGCCAGCGCTCGTGTTTGTCGTAGCAGAGCGCGCGATCCACCAGCGCGACGACTTCTTCGGGCGTGCCTTTGGTGCACTCTGCGAGGGAGGGCGCCTGCGCGGACATCGCCAACATGAATTGCTCGTTGCCGGTCTCTGCTTCGTGAACGTGGCGCCCCGCGAGCACCGCGAAGAGCGTGGCTCCGACGGCGAACAGGTCGCTGCGCGCGTCGACCTCGTCCCAGCGCCCGCGCGCTTGCTCCGGCGGCATGAAGCCGGGAGTGCCCAGGGCGGTGTCGTGCCCCGTGTGGCTCTTGTCCAAGGTGCGCTGGCCGAGACGCGCGATACCGAAGTCCAGGATCTTGATGGTCCCGGTCTTCTCCAGGAAGATGTTGCCGGGTTTGAGGTCGCGATGGATGACGCCCTGCGCGTGGGCTGCGGCCAGCACGTCCAGGGTTTGCTCGGCGATGAGCAGGGCTTCACGCCAGGGGATGGTGCCGTCCCGCGCCAGCCGCACGTCCAGGGTTTCCCCGTCCAAGAGCTCCATGACCAGGAACGGAATGCCGTTCTCGTCGACGTCGTCGTCCTGGATGGTGACGGCGCCGTCGTGGCCCACTTTGTTGGCGACGTAGCCTTCGCGCTGGAAGCGAGAGCGGAGGTCCTGGACCTGGGCGGCCTCCGGCTCGAGCATCTTGATCGCCACGCGGTTGCCGTTGCGGTGGGTGGCGGCGAACACGGCCGCCATGCCCCCGAGGCCCAGGAGCTCGTCCAAGGTCCACTTGCCTTTCAGCACGCGGCCCAGCTGCCGATTGGCGCGGGTGACCTTGTCCGACTCTTCCTGACTCATACCCTAGTCTGCGTAGCATTTCGCCGGGCGGGTCCCCCGTCAAGCCAAGCCGGGAAGGCGTAGGGAATTCACCCGGGCGGCACTGCCAGGTGTCACGGATGGGACCAGGACATTTGGCCCGCGACTTGATCCCCGTGGTAATTTTCCGGAAGTGTCCGCCCTACTGGCGAACGTGTGGGTGTTGCACGTCGCGTGTGCCACGGCGTACCTGGGGATGGCGGCATTCATTCTGGGGCGGGGGGCGGAGACGCGTCTGAACCAGGGCGCCGTCGCCATCAACGTCACGTTCCTGCTGTGGAGCACGTGTCTGGCGGTGTCGCACTTTCCCGGCACGTCCAAGGAGACGGCGGAGCTGTTCTACAGCCTGGGCTCCTTCGCCTGGGGCAGCTTCGCGAGCGTGGCGGTCTTCTTCATCGCCACCTTCTTGCGTCCCAGCATCTTGAGACGCCGTTCGGTGCAGGCCGCCCTGGTGATTCCGCCGCTCCTGGTCGTGTTCGCCCAGTGGGCCGGCTTCCTGGCGGAAGACTACGTGAAAAGGCCGTGGGGCTACGCGTTCGTGTGGCGGTCGGGGTTTTGGTCGACGTTCTTCTTCACCTTTTATGGTCTGTACATGACGGCGGGGCTGGGGCTCATGCTGTACGTGTCGTTCCTTCCGGCCCATCCCATCCGCAAGCGGCAGGCTCGGATCATCAGCCTGACGGCCATCGTGCCGCTGATGCTGTCGACCACGACGGACGTGGTGCTGCCGACGTTTCACGACTTCGACATCCCGAACATGGCGCCGGACTTCACCGTCATCTGGGTGATCGGGCTGGTGTACGCCATCGCTCGGCACCGCATGCTGGAGCTCACGCCCGCCGTGGCGGCGGATCGCATCGTGGCCACCATGAGCGAGGCGTTGCTGCTCACGGACCCGAACGGGTACGTGCTGCTGGCGAACCCGGCGGCCAGTCATCTGCTCGGCTACCCCCTGCGCGAGCTGCAGGACTCCCATCTTTCGGATCTGGTCGTGGGCGTCAGCGAAGACGAAGTGCTGGCGGACACCGGAGAGCCGCGGGAGCTCGTGCTTCGGCGACGGGATGGCGAAGAAGTGGACGTGTTGTTCTCCGCCTCTCAGCTCAAGGGCTCCACCGGGGAAACCCTGGGCGTGGTGTGCGCCGCCTCGGACATTGGCACGCTGAAACAGACCCAGGAGGCCTTGCGGCGCGCCCGAGACGATCTGGAACGCCGTGTGGAGGAGCGCACTCAGGAGCTGTCTCGCACCAATGATCAGCTGAGCCGAGAGGTCATCGAGCGCAAGCTCTCGGAGGGGCGCTACCGGCTCTTGATCGAGACCATGCAAGAGGGTCTGTGGGTGCTCGACGCCCAGGACAAGACGGCGCTGGTGAACCGTGGATTGGTGCGGGTCATCGGATTCGGAATCGACGACCTTCGCGGGCGCTCGGTGCTCGAGTTCCTGGACGATCCCGACGTGGCTGCCGGCGCCTTGAAGGACGCTCGCGCCGGGCAGTCGACGCGTGGGGATTGGGTGCTGCGCTGCCGCCACGGGCTGCGCGTGGACGCCATCGTCAACGTCGCGCCGTTGATGCAAGGCGACAGCTATGCGGGCGCCGTGCTCACCGTCGTGGACGTCACCGAGCGCAAGCGGCTGCAGAGCCAGCTGGCGCGCGCGGATCGCCTGGCGAGCCTGGGTCGCCTGGCCGCCGGTGTGGGGCACGAAGTGAACAATCCCCTGACCTGGGTGTTGGACAACCTGGAGCAGGTGCAGACCACGCTGAACGAAGGCATGGCCCTCGCTGACCGCGAGCAGGCGTCCCAGAGCATTGCCGAAGCGCTCGATGGCGCGCGGCGGGTGCGGGACATCGTCAAGGAGCTGAGCGCCTTCTCCCGCGGCGGTGCGCCGGAAGCGGAGCTCGTGAACCTGGAAGACGTGATCGAGGAAGCGATCAAGATCTCGGACAAGGAGATCCGCTTTCGGTCACGTCTGACGCGAGAATTCGGCAGGACGCCGCGAGTGCTGGCCAGCCCTGGGCGCCTGGTGCAGGTGTTCGTGAACCTGCTCGTGAACGCCGCCCACGCCATCGACTCGGGGGGCGTGAAGGACAACGAGATCCGCGTGCGCACCTGGTACGAGCAAGGGCGGGTCCATGCCGAGATCCGAGACACCGGCCACGGCATTGCCGAGAGCGACATCGGTCGCCTCTTCGACCCGTTCTTCACCACCAAGGCGAAGGGCGAAGGCCTCGGGCTCTCCATATCCCACGAGATCGTGAGTCAGTGCGGAGGACGGATCGACGTCGTGAGCGAGGAGGGCAAGGGCACGACCTTCACCGTGGTGCTGCCCGCAAGTGCGGAGACGCCCAGCACGCGACCCTTGCCGCGCGCCCACGCGGCGCTGCTCAGTGGCGCCCGAGTTCTGGTGGTGGACGACGAGCCCGCCCTGCGCCGCACCTTGCGTCGCACTCTGGGCCGCGAGAACGAAGTCGTGCTCGCGGCCTCCGGCGAGGAAGCGCTCACCCTCCTCGAGAAGGAGCCCGCCTTCGACGTCGTGCTGTGCGATCTGATGATGCCGGGATTTTCCGGCATCGACCTGTACGAGCACCTGGTCAAGAACCGCCCCGAGGTTGCCGCGCGCATGGTGTTCATGACCGGCGGCGCCTTCACGGCGCGGGCGGAGGAGTTTCTGCGCGACGGAAATCGCCCGTTGATCGCCAAACCCTTCGAGACGAAAGAGCTGCTGCAGACCCTGGGCGACGTCGTCGGCTGATCAGTTTTTGGCTAGGATCCCGCGGTCCTTGCGCATCAGGTAGAAGAAGTCGCGGTACGAGCGCTTGCGGATGTACTCGTCTTCCGAGAACTCGAAGCCCTGGGCCAGAGGCACGGCCTTGCGTTCCGGGCCGGCGTCCCCGGGCTCGAACAGCACGAACTTCGGGTAGGACCAGTTCACGTCGAGCTGTGCCACGTCGGTGGCGCCGGCGTGGTGCATGCCCATCGCGATGGCGTGGGCGGTGGTGTGGTTGCTGATGCCCACGTAGAGCACGCTGCGGTCCGCGTTCAGCCCTACGGCGGAGCGGCGGATGACCGTTTCGCCGTCCAGGGTGGCGCCCCAGGCCGACGTCTCCGGGTTGGACAGGCCCACGTGCATCTTGTCGTTCTCGTACATGCAGCCCGGCGCCTGGCGGAACCAAGCGATGTGAGCCTCTCGATCCTTGATGTTCGACCAGGTGGCGATGGTCAGGCTGCCGTCGTCGAATTGCGCGAAGGTGCAGGCCTTGTCCCGCGGCTTCACCAACGTCACGCCGTCCACCTTCATGCCGTAGTAGCCGTGTTCCGTCATGAATCCGCCGTTGAAGGCGGCGAGCAGCTCCTCGCGGTGCTTCTCCGGGATGATCGCGGGGCGCTCGTACTTCAGCGCCTCCTTCTCGAAGCTCTTCGGCTCGCGATAGCCGGCTACGGGAAACACCGCGCTGCGGCGCAAGTCCACTGCCACCACGAACAGCTCCGCCCAGGAGCGGTTCTTGTCGGGATGGAGCAACGTCTTGAACATGTACGCGCGCTCTTTCGGGCGACGCGGATCGCTGATTCGCACCCACTTGCCGTCGCCCGGCGCCGACCAGCTTTCGTGCACGGGGCCCACGTCCTTGGGATGAAAGGGCGGCGGGGGCGGCGGCCCGGCGTCCGCGGCTTCCGCGACGGGCTCCTCCGCAGGTTCGTCCGAGGGAACCGCCCAGTAGGCTTTGGGCTTCTCGTCCTTGCGCCAGATCCGATTGAAGCGGTCCTCCACGCCGTAGGCGAAGTCTTCCAGCTTCGCGACCCGCTCCGTGCCCAACACCGCGCGCAGGCTGTTCGCGATCAGCGGCCCCAGCCACTCCACCCGATGCACCAGTATCCACAGGATCAGGACGGCGGCCGGGGTACCGACCCCAAAGCCGATGAGCCAGCGCCTCGAGCGGCGCTTCTTGGGCTTGTTCTTCTTCTTCGCGGGATCACTCACGCCCATGGGGGAGGCGAATGGTAGACCGAGGCGGCGAATTGCGCTCGTTTGTGTTGTAAGAAGGAGGCGCGATGCGCCGAACGTGGAGCCGAATCGGGCCGGCCTTGTGCCTGGCGCTGCTTCTGCTCGGTGCTGCGGCGTCGGCCGAGGAGCGAGGGAACGTCCCTTCCCTCAGCGCGACGGCACCGCTGGGGGATCTCGCGGGCAAGCGCATCGTCCGCGTCGAGGTCGTCACCGCGGGAGGGCGCTGGCAAGAGCCGGTGACGCTGCAGCGCGTGCGCGTGGGCGACTCTTTGAGCGCGGAGCTCGCGCGCCGCGCGATGCGCGAGCTTTCGGACACGGGGCGCTACGCCACGGTCAGCGCGTCGGCGTTCGCCGAAGCCGGGGGCGCCGTGCTGCGCGTCACGGTGCTCCCGCGGCGCATCGTCGCCACCATTCGCCTGTCTGGATCGGAGCTCGATCGCGACGACACGCTACGCACCGCGGAGATCCGCGAAGGCGGCGAAGTGACCGCGCCGATGCTGGCGGACGTCGCGGCTCGCGTGGAACGCCTGTACCGTTTCCGAGGCTATCCGCAGGTGAAGGTCGGCGTGGACGCCACGGACACCGACGACCCTCTGCGCGTCGTGCTGTCCGTGGACATTCGCGCCGGCGAGCCCCGCCGGATACGTCAGCTGCAGTTCGCCGTGTGGCCCAGCACCACCGTGCCCGGCCTCGCGAACGTGCTGTCGCGCTACGGTGTGAGCGCGGGCGACCGATTGGACGAAGATGCCATCGACTCGGCGGACCGCGATCTGGTCGAGGTGTTGCAGAAGCGTGGCTGGCACCGCGCGCAGGTGTCGCACCGTGTGATGGCGGGAGGTGTGCTGCAGGTCATCGCGCACGTGGGGCCCCTCGTGCGGTTGAAGTTCGAGGGCAATCGGCTGTTCGACGCCTCCCAGCTGGAAACCGCCTTGGACCTGGAAGAGTCGGACGATCGCGCTGCGCCCACCCTGGTAGAGCGGCTGCGGGACTTCTACGCCGAGCGCGGGTTCTTGGACGCGGAGGTCAGCGCGAAGCTGCGTGGAGCTCTGTCCGCTCCGGTGGTGGATCTCGTGTTCCGCATTCGCGAGCGGCAGCCGGTGCGCATCGCCGCCCGCGAGTATCCGTGCCTCACGGGCTCTCGCTCTGCGAGCGAGGTAGGCAGCGAGATCGACAGCTTCTTGTCGGAAGAGCTGCCCGGGAGCGACATCTTGAGCTCGGTGGATCCCAAGACCGTGGATCAGACCTTCGGTCCCCACGGCACCACCGGCGCCCGGGTAAAGCCCTATCAGCCCAACCCCTGGAAGACCTACGTGCCCGACGTCTACGAGCGGGCCATGAAGCACGTCCAGGATCTGTACCGCTCCGAGGGTTACCTCTCGGCGTCGGTGGGCCCCGCGGAGCTGCTGCGCCGCCGTTGCGATCCGCGCTCGCCGCCGGGCGTATGTCGCCCCATCGGTCCGCGCCTGCGGCCGCCGACCACTTGTCGCTACGACGAAATTGGCGTGCCCCTGGGCGAGCCGGATTCCGATCCGCACCTTTCGTGTGCTCCCGACGCCTTCGGTGCCGTGCGCTGCGAGCCGGAAGCCGTGCTCAGCATTCCGATCAAGCTCGGCCCGCGCACCATCTTGTACGACCTGGCCTTCGACGGAAACAAGGTGTTCACCGAGACTCAGCTGGCGGAGACCGCCGACCTCGAGCTCGGCACCGGCGCCTCGCAGTTGGCCCTGGACAAAGCGCGCCGGCGTCTGTTGGACGCGTATGCGGAGGAGGGCTTCGCCTTCGCCGAGACGGACGTCAACCTCGAGCTGTCGCCGGACCACACCCGCGGACGCGCGCGCTTCACCATCAGCGAGCGCGAGCAAGTGATCGTCTCCGGTATCGTGGTGCGTGGGGCCAAGCGCACCAACGAGGGCCTGATCCGCAGCCGCGTGGCGCTGGAAGTGGGCGAACCCTATCGCCGCAGCGACGTGCGCAAGACCGAAGAGCGCCTGGCCACGCTCGGAGTGTTCAGCGCCATCACCGTGGGTCTGGAGGATCCCTACGTTCCCGCGCGGCGCAAGGTGGTCGTCATCACGGTGCAGGAGCGAAAGCCCCAGTACCTGGACGTGCGTCCCGGCTTCTCCACCGGCGAGGGTTTCCGCATCACCTTCGAGTACGGTCACCGGAATCTGGGCGGTGGAGCCATTCAGCTCACGCTCCGTTCCCAGCTCGGCTACCTGCCCACCGGGCTCATCATCGAGAAGGACGTCCGCGACAAGTACGACGAGCTCGACGTGGGCCAGCGCCTCGAGCGCCGCAACAGCGCCACCGTGGAGTTCCCGGAGATCGGTCTCGGTCCGCTGTTTCGCTTCAGCGTGGAAGGCATCGACGTGCGCGACAACGCGCGCGACTACGGCATCACCAAGGACGCCGGCATCGTCACCCTCATCTTCCGACCCGAGCGGCAGTTCTCCGCCACTCTGGGCGGCTCCCTGGAGCTCAACACCGCGGAGATCTTCGGCTCCACACAGAAGGGCGCGCTGGAGTCGTACGTCCAGAACAACCCGCAGTTCCGCAACACCTTCCGCGTTCCCGAAGGCACCACCGTCGCCGTCGCCGAGCGCATCGGCTTCGCCTGGGATCGTCGCGACAATCCCCTGGGCGCCACCAAGGGCACGTTGGTTTCCGGTGGCGTGGAGCACGTGCGCGCGACCCCCGTCGGCGGACAAGACGCGCAGACCAGCACCGGCGAGCCCAGCGTGTTCGCCGCCACCACCAGTCAGTTCCTGCGCTTCAACAATCGTCTCGCGGGCTACGTCCGCCTCAGCGACAAGGGCCTGGCCCTGGCTGCCAGCTTCCGTTGGGGGCTCAACACGCAGCTCATCCCGAACTCGCAGACGTACCCGGATCGCCTGTTCTTCATGGGTGGCGTGGACTCCATCCGCGGCTTCTTGCAGGACTCCCTGGTGCCGGAGGACATCGCCCAAAAGCTCCTGGATCCCGCTTCTACCCTCACGCTGAACGAGGTCGTGATCCGCGGCGGCGACGCGTTCATCAATCCGCGCCTGGAGCTCCGCATTCCGCTCTCCGGCAGCGTGCAGACCGCGATGTTCCTGGATTCCGGCAATCTCTGGCGCAAGCCCGATCTCGTAAACCCCAGCAAGCTTCGCTACGCCGTGGGCAGCGGATTGCGCATCGGTACGCCCATCGGCCCGCTGGTGTTCGACTACGGCTTCAACGTGGATCGTGTCCTCGACAAGCTGTTCCCGTACCGAACGCGTCAGCGCTTCTGGGAAGACATCGGCGCTTTCCACTTCAGCATCGGCCTGTTCTGAGAACCCAGGCGCCCTGCCACTGCCGCATCGGCCATTTTCGCTTGATTGTCGGTGCGTCGCGATACCCGTCGCGATCGCCATGGCGCGGAGAGAGCGAACCAGCACTACCGCACCGCGGCGGCCCCGGGTCGTCCACGGGAGTGACCGTGGACGCTCGCTCGCTTTACTGACTGGTGCCCACGGTCACGGCAGGGGGCGTCCAGATCCGAAGCGTGTGGCTCTCCCCCTCGTCCAGCCAGAACTGCGCGGCAGTGTGATTCTCGCCCTGGGGGATCTCGACGCCGATCTTGATGTGCTTGCCGTAGGTTCCCGCCTGCGCGTGCTCGAGCTCGCAGCCCACGGTCACGGTGTTCTCGCCAGGGCTCAAGGCGAGGTCCAGCGTCTGCTGCTTGGGGCTGAAGGACACGTAGTCCTTCTGCGCCACTCCGTTCACCGTCACGCTGAAGGCCGCCGTGTCCGTGGCCAGGGTCACCAGGTCGGAGATCTTGATGCGATACACGCGCTTCGGCTCGGTATCGACCTCGACGTACTGAGTCGCGACGGGATCGCCGTCCAGGTCTTGAGGTGAGTACACGTCCATCAGCACGAAGTCCTCGTCGGTCTTGTCGGCGTTGAGATCGCTCGGATCGACGATGCGGCGCAGTTGCACCGGGTCGTGAGTCAGCTCGAAGGTGTCGTAGCCGGGATAGCGGATGAAGCCGAAGGCCTTCTTGCGGGTCTTGTAGGTGAACAGTGTGGCCTTGGCGCCGACCCACACGTCGTCCGTTCCGCTGGGCCAGGTCACGTCCGTCACGGTCACCTGGTCCGTCTCGTAGTCCAGATCGAGATCTGCGCCTTCGGCCCAGGTTGGCGCATTGGTGGTGTCGAGATCCACGGACTGGGACAGCTCGATGTCCAGCAAGTTCTTCATGCTCCGGAACACCGGTCCCAAGATCGGAAGCTTCTCCAGCACGCTGGAGATCTTGAAGCTGTAGGCCTGCATGTTGAGGACCATCTTCACCGGCGTCGGCGGGTACTTCTCCAGCACGCCGAGGCGCTCGGTGATGGCGACGCCGGTGCGGGCCAGCAGCGTTCCGAGCGCTGCCTTGGCACCCTTGATGACCGCTTGCTTGAGCGCCGCGCTCTTCAGCACCTTCTTCACGCCGTTGCCGCCCGGGATGGCGGCGGAGATGATCTCCGCGGCGATGGTGTCGAGGCTCAGTGGATCTCCGCTGCCGTTCTCGGGCTCGAACGTTCCCCAGTAGATCCAGGTGGAGGGCTCACCCACCAGCAGCGATCGCTGGTCCTGTGCTTCCACGGCGACCAGGTCCGTGGGCATGAAGTTGTCGATCAGCACCTGCACTACGGCGTTGACGAAGTTCGCCACCGATAGGGCGGTGCTCACCGGCGCGCCCACGCCGGTGGCGGCGAAGGCGATTTCCACGATGCCGACTGCTTCGCCCGCTGCTCCCGCGATGGCGCTGGTCAGATCCAGCTCGAAGAAGGACTGGTGGATCGGATGCGCGTTCGCGTCGAAGGGTCCCGTGACCTTGAGCGCCTGGGCGGTAGTGCCCTGCTTTTGGAAGTAGATCTCGTCGAGCTTTGGCTCCGCCCAGTGCAAGAGCCCCGTGTTGTAGAGCATCGCTTGGAGGGCACGTTCCTGCGTGGGCTCGAGCTTCATGTAGTCGGCACTGAACGTCTTCGCGACCTCTTCCGTGCCATCCAAGACGTCCCTCAGTGCTTGGACTCCTTCCGCGCCGAAGCGCGCCTCCATGAACGCCTTCTGCTCGGGGTTCGTGGATTCGAAGGTGTGGCTTCGGATGGACGCCAGCGTTCGTGTCAAGCCGGTTTGGATGACGCTTGCGACGGTCTCGCGAGGCAGTCGCCGTTCGGGAATGACGACGTACAGGAGCGCCTCTCCCGTGTGAGTCGCATCCACCGTTCCCAGCGACAGCCTGTGGCTTCCCGCCTGCACGTAGGGCACGAACTGCTCGAAGGCGTAGGTGTCGTCGGCGTAGCTGTCGTCGTCACCGCCGTCCTTCACCAGGCGCATCGATCGCGGATACAGCGCGATGTCGTTCTCGAGCCAGAGCACGACGTCGCTCGGGGGCACGGTGAGCCCCGTGACGGTCATCTCGAAGCTCATGCCGGGCTCCACCACGTACGGATCCGGTTGCAAGAGCGTCCAATCGCCTTCGATGACACTGGGCGGCTTCGGCGGAATCCCGCCGCTCTCTTCGCCGCCCTCCGAGACGTTGCATCCAACTGCCAACACCAGCAGCAGCAACATCATCGAGTACACCCCCCGCCGCACGCACCCCGTCCCTTGCTCCAATCCCGTCATCGTCCTCCTGGTAGTCGTCCTGCCGCAGCCGTCCCCTCAGCTTCCGTTAGTGTGCATCATCGGCCCGGAGTTCCATCGGGAAGATCTTCGTCGTGCCCACGTAACATGGCTTCCCGCCGCGTCTTCCGAAGCAGATTGTCGGTCCGGCGCGAGCCCCGTCGCGATCCGCGGCACGTAGGTTCATGTCACACTCGCGTCGTGAGCCGTGGGCCCGACTATCTCCGGGACTTGCTCCGTCGATTGCCGGCGGAGCTCTCCGAGGCGGAGCTATTTCTGCACTTGGGCTACTGGGACGACGGCGTGGAGGGCGTGCGTGCCGCCCAAGCACGTTTGAACGACGTACTGCTCGACGCCCTCGACGTGCGCTCCGGCCAACGCGTGCTGGACGTCGCTTGCGGCATCGGCGGAACCCTTGCAGCGCTGGCGCAGCGCGAGCCATCCGCCGAGCTCACCGGCGTGAACATCGACGAGGCGCAGCTCGACGTGGCGCGCCGCTCCGTGGCACACCCGGTGCGCTGGGTGTGTGCCGACGCCTGCGCGTTGCCCTTCGAAGCGGCGAGCTTCGAGCGCGTGGTCTCGGTGGAGGCGGCGTTTCACTTCTCCTCGCGGCGGCGGTTCTTGGCGGAGGTCGCCCGCGTCCTGGTTCCGGGCGGGGTGGTCGTGCTCAGCGATTTGGTGGTGGACCTCGCGGCAGATGGCGAGCGCGTGCGGGAGATCACGGAGGGCCTGGGCCCTTGGCCGGATCCGATGCTGACGAGCGGCTCGCTTGCGGAGCTGTGCGTCGCTGCGGGGCTCTGCGTAGTGGAGGAACGCGACCTGACGCCCTTGGTGGCGCCCACTTTCGAAGCAATGCTCGGACCCCACGCCATCGCGAATCCGTCGAGCGTGGCGGACGCTGGTGACCGCGGCACGGCTGCCCTTGGCGCGCTGTGCCGCACGGGGCATCTCCGCGTGGTGCTCCTGAAGGCTCAACTGAAGGCGTAGACCCGCGCCTTGCCGAAACCCAAGAACCCGCCCAGCGTCCAGCGGCCGCCCGGGTCCTTGACCGGCAGGATCTCGTGGAACGCCTGATCCCCGCTGAACACGACCAGCGCACCGGTGGGTGCGGCGACGCACTCTGCGGCATCCAGGGGCAGCCAGTCGCGCGCGTTCATGCGATCCGCGTAGATGGAACGGCCGGCATCGGAGTCCGCCAATACAGGATGGAGCGCGAGCTCGCCGCCCTCTTCGGGCGCGCGTAGGAGCAAGTACCAGCTGAACAGGCGCTGCTCCGCCAGCAGCGTCGTGAGATGCGCGTGGGTTGGTTGCGACAGCTGTTCCCGCTCACAGTGCGGGGGGATGGTGCCCCTCTCGGGCAAGTAGCGCAGTGTCGAGAGGCCGTAGGCGCCGTCCTCGGGGTGAGTGGGAACCTCGATGGGCAGTGACGTCAGCTCCTGGAGCAGCGCCCGCACGTCGTGCTCCAGCGAGCCCGCGCCGATGCGTGTCAGGAGGTCCAAGTAGCGCGGTCGTTCCGCGAAGTAGTCCCCGAGATCGGGCTGGGCCTGATCGAGGATGCGTCCCAAGGAATAGGCCTCGAAGGCGGGGGAGAAGGAATGCCGCGGCATCGCGTCCGCCGTCAGTCTTTCGACGATGCGCGCTGCTCGAGCTGGCTCGAGCGCGTCCTCGATCACCAGCGCCTTCGGCGCGCCGGGCGCGAGCCAGCCGCGGGCCTCAGCCAGCTGGGCTTTCGGCCGTGACGCGACGCTGAACATGATTGGGGAAGTACCACATGGGCGCTGCGGGGATGCGTCCCAGCTGCGCAGGCTCGCTGAGCTCGTCCCGCGGACGCGGCCACTGGGTGGTCACGAGGCCGCCATGCGATGCCGAGCGTTCGTCCAACAGCCGCCGAGCGCGACTCAGCTCCTCGGCGCTCCAGCCTTTGCAGGACAGCATTTGAAGCGAGATGGGATCGAACCGCAGCTCCCAGTCCGCGGGGGCATGCTTGAGCATGGCGTCGGGTAGCACCAAGCAGAAGAAGACCTGCACGCTCACCGGCAGGGCGAGCACCCGCTCCAAGGTGCGCTCGAAGGTGGCCAGGTCGTCACCGGGCAGGCCGAGGATCAGCTCCACCTTCACGTGAGCGAACTCCGCGAGGTCGCTCACCAGGCGTTCGAAGCGTGGTACTTGGAACTTCCGCCGAGAGAGCTCGGTTACCGCCGGATCGTAGGACTGAAGGCCGAGGCCGATCTCGGCGTAGGCGACGCCTCTGAGGAATTCCAACATCTGCGGCGTGGCCGCGCTTGGATACACCTCGGTGTGGAACGGCACCTTCGACAGGAAGCCGACTCGGGACTCGGCTTCCATCAGATTCTCGAAAGCGCGAGCGCTGAGGTTCAATCCGGCGTCCACGCTCATCACGGAGCTGCAGTTGGCGCGGCGAAAGGCGGCCAGCTCGGCCTCCAGGAACTCCACCGGGCTGACGCTGACGGTGCGCTCTGCATCGCCCCAAGCGCAGAAGGAGCAGTGCATGGGGCAGCCCTCGAAGGTCTGCAGGTGTGCCGTCAGGCCCTCTGGCGCGAGCCCCATCTGGAACGGGCTGTGGGGCGCGAACGCTCGGGGCATCGGTGGCGCGCGGTGGGTTCGGCGGTAGCTCTCGCCGTCCGGCACGCCAATGCCGGCGATGCTGGAGAGCTTTCGTTCCGGCCACAGCCGCACGAGCTCGGGGAACACCGCGTCGTTGAAGTCGAGCACCACTGCATCCACGACCTGGGACAACGCCCGGAAAGGCGGCAGCGCCAGCATCTCCGGCCGGGCCGACGGCCCTCCAAGCACGATCCAAGCGTCTGGTCGTAGCTTTCTGAATTGCTCCAGCACCACCGCGAAGATCGGCAGCGACCACACGTAGCAGGACGCGCCGACTACGTCGGGATCGAAGCTCGCCAGCTCCTCGAGCCATCGCTTTTCGTCGAAGCCGCGGCCGTCGATGACCCGGACGTCGACGCCTGCCGTGCGTTCGTCGCCCAGCACCGCGGCAGCCACCCGATACGCGCCAAAGCTGAACGGGTGGAAGGAGGGTTCCACGCTCTGCCACGGGTTCACCGCGAGGATGGCCACCCGTCGTGCCGTCACTCGCTGCTCCCCCGTTTCAGCTGGGGCTCGTCACCTGCTGGAGCCGCCGTCACCCCGCGGTTGTTCCACGAGTTCGCGGCGCGAGCAACGTGGCTCAGGGTGCGGGCCGCATTTCCCTCACTGGTCCGGGAACAGCATTCGCCCGATGACCGGGAAGTGGTCCGAGGGATAGCGGGCGCCCACGTGGTAGTGGTCGATGTAGGCGTTCTTCACCTGCTGCCCCTTGCTGATGAAGACGTAGTCGATCTTGGCTCCCGTGGTCTTGCCGCTGAAGCCGTGCGCCGTGCCCACGTCGGTGGCATCCGGATTGTCGACCCGGAAGCTGTCCCGCATGGGTCGAGGGTTGTCGAATCCGTCGATCTTGGCTTTGCCCTTCAGGTAGCGGATGACGAGATTGCTCTCCCCCGCGTTGAGGTCCCCCGTTACGACGAAGGGGTGGTTGTCCACCTCCTTGTCGATGCGCTTGGAGAGCAGCACGGCGCTCTGCTCCCGCGCGTTCTGCGAAACGTGGTCGAAGTGGGTGTTGTACACGTAGAAGACGTACCCCGTCTTCTTCTCCACGAAGCGGCCCCAGGTCACCACCCGCGGCAGCTTGGAGCCCCAGCTCGAAGAGCCCACCTTCTCGGGAGTGGTCGACAGCCAGAAAGTGTCGGACTTCTTCAGCGTGAAGCGAGAAGGCTTGTAGTAGAGCGCGCAAATCTCCCCGCCCGCGTGGCTGAGCACGCCGATGTGCTTGTAGCCGGACACCGCCGCGTCGATGTCTTGGAGCTGAAACGGCTTTGCCTCCTGTACTCCGACGAAGTCTGCGTCGCGCTGCTTGAAGACGTCGTACACGAGGTGCTTGCGATCGGGGGACCAGGAGTCCGCGCCGTCGTTCGCGGTGCCGACGCGAATGTTGAAGGTCATCACCTTGATGTCGGGACCGGGTAGGACAGTGGTGCCGCCGCCCGTGCCGCCGCCGCCCGTGCCCGCGCCGGCCGTGCCGCCGCTGCCGCCCACTGCTGGCGTGCCTGCCGCGCCGGCTGCTCCGACGCCCGCCATGCCACCCGCGCCGCCCAAACCCCCTTGGGATCCTCCAGCTACTCCGGACAACCCCGCAGCGCCCCCGCTGGATTGACCGCCGCTGCCACCGACTCCGGAGCCGGCGGCGACTTCGTCGTCTGAGCCGCCGCAGGCCGAGAGCGTTGTGAGGGCGACCACGAACACCACCACCGAGAGAAGAGCTGCGCGAGGGGCCATGCGTTCGGTTTAGCAGAGGATTCCTCGGTGTTTTTTGCGATTTCGAGCTGTCGAGGGCGCCCGACTCGCTGTCGACTGGAGTCGACGTTGGTGCCTGCCCGCGTTGCTGCTCGATCGCTCTCGGGAGCGTGCTGGCTGTCGAGTGGAGTCGACAAGAACCTCATGAAAAAGACGCTCGAGGTCTGGTGGCCGCCGGTGGTTCCGGCTCCACAGAAGACAAGCGCGTCCTGGCGGAGCTGTCGCGAGGCTGCGTGGTGAGCTCCGACTGCAAGAGCCCGCTGGCGGATGGGCGCTGTCGCGACTTCTGCGATTCCCCATCTCGAACCCCGACCCGTGTATGGAGTAGACGGGCAATGGGTGTGGGTGGGGGCATCCACGACGGTGAGCAAGGTCCCGAAGTGACGGGGCGCGACGGGGATCGCGCCGGATCAACAAAGGAAGAAGTCAAATGGGTTGACTATCTGTGACTGCGGCGTATAGTCCACCAAGTTGACTAAATGGAGGTGGCCATGGCCGTGATATTCGCCGGGGACAACCAGGCCTTCGAGATGCATGGAGCGCGCTTCACCGCGTTGGTGTCGCCCAAGCGCGGATCCACGCGGCAGAGCGTGTGGCGCGTGGAGCTCGCTCCGGGGGCACCCGCAACGCTGCACCAGCTCACGGACGAGGAAGTGTTCGTGATTCAGTCGGGCAAGGCTCGCGTGAGCATCGGCGGCAGCGTGACCGAGGCGGGTGCTGGGGACTCCATCGTGGTGCCCAAAGACACGGACTTCTCGATCCAGACCGTGGGCGACGTGCCGCTCGCGGCATTGGTTTGCTTTCCGGTAGGCGGTCGGGCACGCCTTGCTGATGGCAGCGAGTTCACGCCCCCGTGGGCAGAGTAGCGGCGAGCCTCTGGCTCGGCTGATGGCCATGGCGTTCCGTTCGCTGATCGACGGGCTGCACGAGCGGCTCGCGGCGCGGGGCTACGGCGACATCCGCCCGGCCTACGGCTTCGTGTTGCTCTCGTGCCGGCAGGCGCCGATGAGCGTCGGGGACGTGGCCACGTTGCTGGGGTTCACCAAACAAGCGGCGTCCAAGCTGGTGGACAACATGGAGAGCGACGGCTACGTGCGGCGGGTAGCCCACGAGAGCGACGCGCGCGCACGGCGCGTGCAGCTCACGGCCAAGGGGCGGCGCGCCCTCACGGCGGTGGAGAGCATCTATGCCGAGCTCGAATCGGGTTGGGCGGACGTGATCGGTGAGCGCAAGGTGGAGGACCTGCGGCGAGCCCTGGACACCGTGCTTCGCGCGCAGAACGACGGCGAGCTGCCAGCGGTGCGCCCCACATTTTGAGTGAGCTGACGAGGCGCGGCCTGCCTGATAAAGTGCCGCCGTGGAGAAGTCCGGCCACTCCTGGTACTGGGCCGATCACGACGGATCGTTGCACCCGATCAGCGTGCCGGAGCTCGCGGGCGTGCTCGCCGAAGGCCGATTGCCGCCGTTCATCTTGGTGTGGACGGCAGGCTACGCGGAGTGGATGCCGGCGTATCTCGTGGAGGAGCTGCAGCCAGCACTGGGCATGGAGCCGGGAACCGTGGGGCACGTCGCCGTGGACGAAACTGCGACGGAGCCGCCGGAGGCGCCCATCGAGTGGTACGTGGAGTGCCTGGGGGCGCCGCCCAGCAAGACCTTCGACCAACCGGTGCCCAGCACCAAGCGGCGCCAGACGTTGGAGCTCGACTGGAGCGAGGGCTTCAACGTGCACGAGCTCCCGACGATGCGCGGCGGGCAGCGGGTGCTGCCCTTTGCCGCGTTTCGTCAGGTGGACGACTACCTCGCGCACATTCGCGCGCTGCGGGCCCGCCGCTGATCACTGCGTGGGCATGGGCAGGCACAGGCCGCCCGCGCACGACATTCCCGCCGCGCAATCCACCGCGCCGAAGCCGAGGGCCATGCCCAGTCCCGCGGCGATCACGTCGACGAGCTTCACGGTGCCTCGGGTGGGGGTGGCGGCATGTCGTTGGGCAAGCACGCGATGGGCAGCTCGCCGTGGGGACCGCTCACGCACTTGCCGTCGTGGGATTTGCCACCGAACGTCACGGTACAAGCGTCGCCCTCAGCGGAGCCGGTGCAGGCGTCGAACGCTTCTTGTGGGGGTTTGGGTCGGGGCGGCGCGCAAGCGAGGGGCGCGGACGCGTCGGGACCTCTCACACACTTGCCGTCGTGCTGGTGGCCGTCGAACGTCACGGTGCACACGTCACCCTCGCCGGCGCTGGCACACGCGTCGAACGCCTCTTGCGGCGGCTTCGGCGGGGCGCCGGGAGGTGCCTGGGTCTGCTCGGCCGTGACGCCGGTCTGCGCAGTTCCGGTGCTGGGTTCGGCACCGCTACACGCCCCGAGGGCGCCCAGCATCAGTATTCCTGCCGATATCGAAAGGCTGCGTCGCATGAAAACCTCCTGTCGTCCGCTGGACCAGCGAGACGGCAGGAGCGTTAGGGAGCGGCGCGGAAAACGACGTCTGGTAACATCATCAGGTGTCCCGCGATGCCCTTCTCGCCACCCTGCGGCGATCGCTTGCCCAGCGGGGCGACGTGCGTCTGGCCCTTCTGTTTGGCTCCTGGGCGCGAAACGCAGCCAATGGTGCTTCGGACGTGGACGTCGCGGTGCTGGCACCCGGCGCGGATCTGCTAGGCATCGCCGCGGCGCTCGGACGAGAGGTTGGCGTAGACGTGGACGTGGTGGACATTGGTGCTCCCACCATTCCGCTGATGTCGGAGCTGATAGACGACGGGATCGTGCTCTACGAGAAGGAGCCAGGAGACTACGCGAGCTGGCGTGCTCGGACGTTGGTCCAGCTGGAGACGGACCGGCCGTGGTACGCGCGAATGCGCGATGCGTGGCTTACGCGCGTCGCCGACAAGGGACTTTGATGGTCAATCGAGATCTCTTGGCGGCCAAGCTCGCGGAGCTCGCAGAACGCGTCGAGCGTGCTCAGAAGCACTGCCCGGAATCGGTAGAGGAGCTCTCGAAGGATGCGGATGCGTTGGACTTGGTGAGCTTCAACTTGATGCTTGCGGTGCAGACCTGTGCGGACGTTGCGAGTCACATAATCGCTGACGAGGGCTGGCCTGTGGCGCGAACCCTGGCCGAGGGTTTTCATCGGCTGCGTGACCACGGTGTGCTGACGCCCGAAACCGCCGAGGCGCTCTGTCGTGCGGTCGGGCTCCGCAACGTGGTCGTGCATGGCTATGCGGGCGTGAATCCGACGATGGTTCACTCGGCAGCCACGCAGGGTCTGAATGATCTCCGGGCGTTTGCCCGCGAGGTGGCGCGGTTCGCGCAGGCGTAGTCAGCGGCAGCTCGGCTTCGGATGGCGAATGCCGGCCTTGTCCACCGTATACGGCGGATCACACGCCATGGGACTCGTGGCAGGGCTGGGGGACGTGGTCACGGTTCCATCCGCGCCGATCATGACGCGCGCGCCATTGGCGTCGATCTGATAGCTTCCGTCCGGTCGCGCACTGAGGCGACCTTGCGACAGGCCCTGCACCTGCTGCTCCAAGTCGTGCACCCGTCCTTCCAGCAAAGCCACCCGCGCCGAAAGCGGCACCGGTTGGTCTGCGGGGAACCGGGCCTTGGGCTGCGAGACACCGAGGACCGGGGCGAGCAGGGCGAGGGCGCCGAGGGCGAGGGCGATGCGGGAGCGAGCCATGCTCCCAGCATAGCGCTTCAGCTCATCCAGTTGTTGTCGGCGCGGAGCGCCCACTTGGCGGTCACCTTGCGGGCGCGGGTCCAAAAACGGAAGCCGTCCATTCCGGTGATGTTTCCGTGGCCGAACTTGCTCTGGTTCCAACCACCGAAGCCGAAGGGCTCCCGCGGCACGGGCACGCCGATGTTGACGCCCACCATGCCCGCCTCCACGCGACCGGTGACGTACTCCGCAACGGCGCCGCTGGTGGTGTAGATGCTCGCGGCGTTGCCGTAGGGGCTCGCGTTCTCCAGGGCGATGGCTTCGTCGACGCTGCCCACCCGCAGAATGCTGAGCACGGGGCCGAAGATCTCTTCGCAGGCGACGCTCATGTCGGGCGAGACGCGATCGATCACCGTGGGACCGACCCAGTAACCGCCGTCGGGACCCCGCTTACCGCGACCATCCAGACGCAGCGTGGCGCCGGCCTTCTGCGCTGCGGAGATGTACCCGCCAATACGCTCTTCGGCCTTCTTGCTGATCACGGGACCGACGTCCTTGCCGAGCTCGAGCGCCGCGGCACGCTCCACGATACGGTCGATGATGGCGTCTACGTCCCCTACGGCCACCAGCACCGCGGCGGCCATGCAGCGCTGTCCCGTGGCGCCCGTGAAGGACGCCACCACGTTCTCGGCGGTGATGGCGGGATCCGCATCCGGCACCACGATCAGATGATTCTTGGCGCCGCCCAGGCACAGCATGCGGCGCCCCACGGCCGCGCCCCGGGCGTACAGCATCTTGGCGATGGCGGTGGAACCCACGAAGGCCATGGCCTGGATGCCGGGATGATCGACCAGCGCGTTCACTGCGTCGGGGCCACCGTTCACCACGTTGAACACGCCCTTGGGCAAGCCCGCTTCCTCGAACAGCGCCGCGATCTTCATCGGCGTGAGGGGGACCTGCTCGCTCGGCTTCAAGATGAACGCGTTCCCGCCCACGATGGCTTGAGGCAGCATCCACATGGGCACCATGATCGGGAAGTTGAAGGGCGTGACGCCCGCCACCACCCCGAGGGGCGCGTGGCTCTCGGTGCAGGTCACGCCGCGGCTCACCTCAAGGTGCTCTCCGGCCGCGACGGCGGGGAGCGACGCCCCGAACTCCACGCACTCGATGCCCTTCTGCACGCTGGCTCGCGCGTCTTCGATGGTCTTGCCGTTCTCGTGGCTCACCAGCCACGAAAGCTCTTCCAGATCGCGCTCCAGCAAGCTCTTCAGCCGATAGAAGACCTGGGCGCGCTCCTTGATGGGAACCTCTCGCCAGGCTTCGAAACCGCGGCGGGCGGCCTCCACCGCGCGGTTCACGTCCTCGGCACCGCTCAGCGTCACAGAGCTCATCACCTTGCCGTGCCGCGGGTTCTCCACCGGCATGCTCTTGCCCGTGCTCGCCTCCGAGAGCTCTCCAAAGACGTAGTTTCTCGCGGGAGCCCACTCGCAAAACTCGTAGCTACGGGCGCTGAAGGGCGGGACGGTCATGGCGGCAATCCTGGGGTGAGAGAAGAACGGACAGTGTAGGGCAAACGCCGGGGCTTCTCAGCCTGCTATGCTCTGATTCCGTGACTCTGCTTCATGAGAGGGAATTGGCCCTGGTGCTCGCCCTGGCATTGGGCGGCTGTGGTGGCAGCGAGTTCTCCGCCGGCGACAGCGCCGGGGCGGGCGGCGCCGCGGGCAACGCGAGCGGCGGTGCTGCCGGGAGCGTGACGGGTGGCGCCGCAGGAACCGCCAGCGGTGGCAGCGCGGGCAACCCGAGCGGCGGCGCCGCCGGAAGCAGCGGTGGCGCCGCCGGGGCGGCGGGGGGTGGCGGCAACTGCCCCGACGACATGGTCGCCTTTCAAGGCCAGTTCTGCATCGACAAGCACGAAGTCACCATCGGCCAGTACGACGGCTGGCTGAACAACGACCCGTCGTTGCAGGACCAGCCGGCCGAGTGCTCGTGGAACGCCGACTACGACCGTGGGAATTCCCTGGCCTGTCTCGGCACCGCGAACCAGCCCGTGCGTTGCGTGGATTGGTGCGATGCCTACGCCTACTGCAAGGGCCAGGGCAAGAGATTGTGTGGGCGGCGCGGAACCGGCGCTTCGAACGACTACGCCGACTACAAGGATCCTCAGCGCAGCGAGTGGTACGCCGCCTGTTCCAACGAGGCGCAGAACACGTTCCCGTATGGTGACACCTACGGGCCGAACACCTGCAACGGCAAAGACCACCTGTTGCCCCCGGGACCGGTGGGTGTCGGAACCATGAGCGGTTGTGTCGGCGGTGTGATCGGCCTGTTCGACATGAGCGGCAACGTTGCGGAGTGGGAAGACTCCTGCAACGCACAGAATGGCTCGGGCGACGATTGTCGCGTGCGCGGTGGCTCCTACAACGCCGACGAGTCCATCTTGCGCTGTGACAACGGCCTCAGCTCGCCGCGCAACAACAAGCCACCCGTGATCGGCATTCGCTGCTGCAAGTAGTCAGTAGGCGAGGGCGGTGACGGCCATCTCGACGCCGAGGCCACCCGTGATGGGGTGGGGTACGTACTCGGTTGTCGCCGAGCCGTTGGAGGCATGGGAGCACCTGACGGCGAACCGCGAGGGCTACCAAGTGCCAGTCACGAGCCTCTCAGGCGGGGACCGGATCCGGAGTTGCTTCTTGCGCGGGCGCGTCGCTCGCGTCTTCCGCCGGTTCCGAAAGCTCCGCCTCTACCGCCGCCATGGCGCGAGCGCGCTTGGAGTTTGCGCGCCACGTGATCACGCGACCGGAAACCCACATCACCGTGGCCGCGCCCGCCGAGAGTGCACACCCTGCGCAGATCATGACTGGGCTTACGATAGCAGAGCCCGCGCGGTTTCGCCGGTCAGGGCTGACGAACGTAGATGCAGCTTTCGCCGGGCTCCGTGAGCTCGCCCCGCGAGCTCCACCATGAAAGGGTGGGTGGCAGCGGCCGCGCTTGACCGCTGTCAGGTGCGTCGATGGACAGGATCAGTCGCGTGGAACCCTTTCCTGGCTCCGCCGCATAGGTCCCGCTGCGAACGACGATGCCGGACCACACGCACGCGGCGCCGGGCGGGCAAGGGGCCACGCGATCCGCGATCTCGATCTTGTCGTCCGGGCCGAGGGTCACGACGCGCTCGTACGTGCGGCCCAGGCAGGGCGCCCCCACATACACCACGGGCCGGATCTCGGGCGGCTTTGGGAGGCCCTCAGAGCGGGTCGGCGGCTTCGCGGGGCCTTCGGCGCTGGCCGGTGGCGTTGCGGGCGGAACGGTGACGGGCGCTTTCTCCGCCGGGGAGCGGCTGCACGCCGACAGCAGCAACAGCATGGACGGCCAGCGCATGGCTCAGCCGCAGACGTCGTTGTTGCAATTGCCGCTGATGCACTCCTTGTCGAAGTTGCACGCGCCTCCCGCTGGCAGCGGATACGAGCACTGGTCGAGCTTGCTGTTGCACAGGCCGTTCAGGCACTCCTTGTCGAAGTTGCAGGGGCTGCCGTTCGGCGCGGGTACGGAGCACTGGTCGAGCTTGCTGTTGCACAGGCCGCTCAGGCACTCCTTGTCGAAGTTGCAGGGGCTGCCGTTCGGCGCGGGCACGGAGCACTGGTCGAGCTTGCTGTTGCACAGACCGCTCAGGCACTCCTTGTCGAAGTTGCAGGGGCTGCCCTCGCTCAGCGGTGGCTGACACTGATCGAGCTTGGTGTTGCAGATCAACGGGGTGCAGTCCTTGTCGAAGCTGCACGCCTGGCCGACGTTGCCACCGGATCCGCCCACGCCGCCGGTCGCGCCCACGCCGCCGCTGCCGCCGGTTGCGCCAAAGCCGCCAACGGCACCGAAGCCACCGGCGGCACCCGAGCCGCCGGTCGCACCCACGCCGCCGGAGCCACCGCCCGTGTTTCCGCCACCCCCGGCGTTGTACAGGCCGCCCTCGTCACTGCCGCCGCAGCCAGCCAACAAAGCCAAGACCAAGATCCCGCCAGCCAATCTCATGGCGGGGCAACGTAGCACGCAGCTCGGGAAGGGCTACGGCGCAGCGGCGCTCTGAGCTTCGTCGCGGGCGTTCCCGTGCCCGCTCTCGCGTTGCCGCGCAAAAGTGAGGGCGTGGAGTCGCGCGTAGAGGCCTTCGTGGGCGAGCAGCTCCTCGTGGGTACCCTGCTCCACGATACGACCCTTGTGGAACACCACGATGCGGTCCGCCTTGCGGATGGTGCTCAGGCGATGCGCGATGATCAGCGCCGTGCGCCCTCGCCACAGCTCTTCCAACGCGCGCTGCAGACGGGCCTCCGTATCGCTGTCGATGCTGGCCGTCGCTTCGTCCAGGATCAGGATGTCCGCGTCTCGGTACAGCGCTCGTGCAAAGGCAATGAGCTGGCGCTCGCCGGCGGAGAAGTTCGAGCCGTGCTCGGCCACCGGCTGGTCGAGCCCCTGCGGTCGGCGCTGAAACAGGTCCAGCGCGCCCAAGCGTCGCAGCGCCTCTTCGGCGCGGGCGCGATCCGGGGTCTCGCCGGCGGCGATGTTCTGCAGCACGGTGCCGGGAAACAGGTACACGTCCTGGGGCACCACGGCGAAGTGCGAGCGCAGCTCCTCCCGCGACAGCCCGCGCACGTCCTTGCCGCCCACCCGTACCGCACCCTTGGTCAGGGCCACGTCGTACAGGCGCAGGAGGAGCGCCGTGACGGTGGTCTTCCCCGCGCCCGTCGGCCCCACCAGGGCGATCTTCTCTCCGGGCTTGGCGTTGATGCTCACGTCCGAGAGCACTGGTACGCCGGGCTTGTACTCGAAGGTCACGTCGGACATCTCGAAGGCGAGGCCGTCGTCTCCGTCCGGAGCGGGCTCCAGGGCAGGGGCGTCCTCTTCCCCCTTGGCGTTCTCGAGCAGCCCGAACACGCGCTCCGCGCCGGCCATCGCGCTTTGCAGCAGGGTGTAGCGCTGCGCCAGCGCGCTGATGGGCTCGAAGAACTGCACCAGGTAGGCGTTGAACGCCACCACGGTACCGAAGGTCACGTGGTGGTAGCCGAGGGCGACCACGATGGACGCCAGACACACCGCCGAGATCATCTCGATGGCGGCGTCCTGCATGGCCTCGAACTTGATGGAGCGGAGGTTCGCGTCTCGGTAGGCGCTGTTGATCTCGTCGAACTCGGCGTCCGCCGCGTCTTCCCGACCAAAGGCCTGCACCACCGCCATGCCCGAGACCTGCTCGTTCATGTTGGCGTTCATGCGCGCGGTCTTGGCGCGGATCTCCCGGAATGCATCCCGCATTCGGCGGCGCACGAACAGCACCATCAGCGCCACCGGTGGTGTGGCCGCGAAGGCGATGAGACTGAGCTTCCAGTCCAGCACCACCATCAAGATCACGATGCCCACCAGCCGGATCAAATCTCCCACGGCGTTCAGCGCACCGGAGGCGAACAGCTCGAGGATGGCGTCGATGTCGTTCGTCACGCGGGTGACCAGGCGCCCGACGGGCTGATGGTCGAAGAAGCCGAGACGGAGCGAGTGCAGGAACACGAACACGTGGCGCCGGAGATCCGCCATCGCCCGCGCGCCCACCACCTGCAGCGCGTAGATCTGCATGTAGAGCAGGACCTGCTCCACCAACACGATGCCCGCGAGCAACAGGCCGCTCTTGGTGAGCACGGCCATGTCGCCGGCCAGCACGCCCTTGTCGATGGCGTGCAGCATGATCAGCGGCCGCACCAGCGCGCCCGCGGCGGTGAGCACCACGCCGATCAGCGCCAACGTGAGGGCCAGCTTGTGCGGCCGCACGAAGGGCCACAGCTGTGCCACCAGACGCGAGTCGTAGGCCTTGCCCAGCGCGCCCTCTTCGTGGAAGGCCCGGAGCACCTCCTCCGTTCGCGATTTCTTCTGCGGCTGCTCGTCGCTCATGCCGAGGCTGCCTCCTGCGCCGGCAGATCGTCCGTGCCCAGCTTCTCGAGCTCCCGCTCGATGCGCTGTTCTTCCGCGAAGTTCTCGTACAGACCTCCGGCCCCGCACAGCTCGTCGTGGGTGCCGCGCTCCACCACGCGCCCCTCGTCCAGCACGATGATCTGATCGCAGCGCGCCGCCGCGGCCACGCGGTGCGTGATGAGCACCACGCCGCGCTGCTGCTTCTGTCGATCGATGGCCTCCAAGATGGCCTTTTCCGTGCGTGCGTCCACGGCGCTCAAGGGGTCGTCGAGCACGAGAATGCGCGGGTCCGAAACGAACGCGCGGGCGAGCGCCACGCGCTGTTTCTGACCGCCGGAGAGCTGCACGCCGCGCTCGCCCACCACCGTGTCGAGGCCGTCCGGCAGTGCCAACACCTCGTCCAAGATGTGGGCTTCCGAGGCCGCCTCGCGAATGGTGAGCAAGCTGGGCCCGGAGTCCGGCTCGTCGAGCGCGTAGCCGACGTTGCGCCCCACGGTGGTGGAGAACAAGAACGCCGTTTGCTGTGCGTAGCCGATGGCGCCGCGCACGGTGGTGAGCGGGAGATCGCAGATGTCCTTGCCGTCCAAGAACACCGCTCCCTCCGGCGTGGGCTGCAGCCGTGGTAGCAGCACCGCCAAGGTGCTCTTGCCGCTCCCGGTGCGTCCCACCACCGCCAAGGAGCCCCCGGCGGGAACCTCGAAGCTCACGTCCCTGAGCACCTGGGAATCCCCGTAGGAGAACGACAGCCCGCGCACCTCCAGTCGTCCCTGGACGACCTCCGGCTCCGGCAGCGAGCCATCGGTGATGTCGGGCTCGGCCGTGTAGATCTCTTCCAGGCGCGAGTACGAGGCGCGACCGCGTTGCACCAACCCAACAAGGAAACCGAGCGCAATCAGCGGCCAGGTGAGGCGTGCCAGCGCGCGGTAGAAGGCCAAGAACGCGCCGGGGGTCAGCTCCTTCTGGAGCATCAAGTAGCCGCCGTACCAGAACACCACCAGGATGCCGATGGCGGTGATGGCTTGCATGATCGGTCCCATGGAACCGCGCAGCCGCGCCAGGGCCAGGCTCTTTTCCAGATACTGCTGGTTTTGCACCTCGAAGCGCTCGAGCTCGCTCTTCTCCAGCGAGAAGGAGCGCACCACGCGCACGCCGGCGATGCTCGACTGCACGGCGTCGCTCATCTTGCCGATGGCGTCCTGATTCGCGCGCGTGCGGGTGTAGATCAGCCGCGAGAAGCGGCGTGTCACGATCATCAAGATTGGCAAGGTGGCCAGCGAAGCCAACGTGAGCTTCACGCTCATGCTCAAGGTGACCGAGAGCGCGCTGACCAACGCAAACAGCGTGTTGATCACGTTCAGGATGCCGAAGCCCAACAGCAAGCGGACCTGTTGCAGATCGTTCGTGGCGCGGCTCATGATCTCGCCCGTGGGCATGCGCCGGTAGAACGACGGGCCGAGCTTTTGCAGATGGTGCAACAGGGCGCGCCGCAGCTCGTACTCCGCGATGCGCCCGCCATTGAACACCGCCACGCGAGAGAGTACGCGAATGCCGAAGGCGCCCACGGCCACCGTCACCAGCCACGCCCCGATGCTGGCGGCCATGTTGGTCTTGCCGGCCAGCGCCAGGTCGATGGCGTTCTTGAGCCGGGTGTCGAACCAGTACTGGCTGTACTGATAGCCCGCGAGCAGCACCAAACCGACGACGTATCGGGGGGCCTGACGCTTGAAGTGAGCCCACAGCGTGGTGGGGATCTCGGCCGCGGGTGAGCTGTCGCGTTCTGGCATGGAGACGGGAGAATCCGAGGAGGCGCGAGCCGGCGCCCCGCCCTTACCTAGGACGGTATGCGGCCACCAGCCAGCACCGCGCGGACGCCCATTGTGCCCGATCGTCCCGAAGCGCCATCACACCCTGCAAATTTCGCTGATTTCCCAGCCTTCGCCCGACCCGGAGGTAGACTCCCGGCGTGCTGCGTCGGTTCCGCCTCCTGCTTTCGCTGGCTGTTCTCAGTGCCTGTTCCAGCGATCCGCCCAAAGAGAATCCGGTGCCACCGTGCAACTTCGACGAGCCGGCCCCCGGCACCGCGCCGGTGCTCGAGGCGTTGGTGCAAAGCGGGAGCGGCTACGACCCGATCGTGGACGGCATGACCTTGCAGCGCATCTATGGGCCGCAGGGCGGCAGCCACTTTTACGTGTGGTCCCGCCTGTTCTACGACACGCCCGAGCCTGCGGAAGTGCAGGCCACGCTCAGCGCGGACGCAGATGGCACCACCATCGCGCAGGGTTTCGAGACCTTCGCCGGCTGCGATGGCAGCTGGACGCGCACCAAGCGCATCACGGTGTTCTTCCAGGTGGAGCCGGTGAACGGCATGACGCTTCGCGTGGTCGCCACCAAGCCGACGACGAACCCGCCGCAGGTCCAAGCTGCCATCTCCATTGCCGAGCCCTGAGCATCTGGATGTCGGGACGGCGCGGTGCCGTCACACCGCGTGGTCCCCGTCCTTTGATGGGCTCGCGGCGGACCAACAGAAAAATCAGAAGCAGTTGTCTTTGATGCCCTGCAGGAACGGCGCGGTCTTGCATTCCGAGATGGTGAAGGCGGTGTCCTTCTTGGGGCCGTCGGTGCAGGTGCAGCTGCCGGAAGCGCAGCTGGCGTTCACGGTCTGCTGGCTCATCTCGAGGCTGCCCTGGCACGTCGCGCCGCCACCCACGTAAGAGTAGGAGCCTTTGCAGTCGAGGTAGTCCCAGTGCATGTCCTCGCACTGCGTCGGCGTGGTCCAGCTGTAGCCGCCGTTGACCGTCTCGCAGGTCCAGCCGTCTTGCCCCAGGCACGAGAGGTACGACTGGTAGGCGCTGTCGCAGCCGAACACGCTGGCGATGGCTGCGTCGTCCTCGAAACCGGGGACGCAGTGATCGTCTTGAGGGCAACCCGCCGCTTCTTTGTGCTGGCAGGCCGCGGTGGCCATTTGTGTGACGTTGCCGCCGCTGCTGCCCCCACCGGTGCCGTTGCTCGTGCCATTGTCGCTCGAGCTTCCGCAGCCGGATGCAAGTACCAAGGAAGCCGCAAGTGCGATGCCTACAGCAAGTCGCGTCATGTGCTGCGATTCAGCAAGTGGCGTGCCGTCCGGTGGCGGCGAGATATTCGATACTTACGGGCGGCGGAGCGTAACGGTGACGCGTCACTCACAGGGCGAACAGAGCAACTGTCACGACGGCGCTGAGCGAAAGCAACGCGAGGCCCGCGGCGAACAGCAGACGGATCGAGTCGCCCCCGCGCCGGTGGCCGAAGGGCAGCTCCACGGGCTCGTCGAGAGCGAGACCCTGCGGCGCGGCTTCCGGCGGCGGCGCCACCGACGGCATCACCTTGGCGACGTCGTCCTCTTCCGGCTCGTCGCACGGGACGATGGGAGCCAGGCCTTCCGGGGGCGGCGCGCTCCAGCGGTCGGGATGGAAGGCGTCGGAGACGGGAGCAGGCTCCGTGAGCCACTCTGGGGGGAACTGGGGGACGGGGGGCGCGGCGGGCAGCTCGACGCCAGCGGAACGCAGGGTGGTGGCGTTCGCCCGAGCTTCCGCCTCCGCTGCCCGAGGAGCAGCCGGGACGAACGCCGGCATTCCGACGATGGTGCCGGGATGCACGGTGGGCAGGTAGGTGGAAGCGGTCATGGGGGGCTTGTACGACGCGGCGAGCCATGAGCTTCCCAGCGTGGCATTTCGGCGCTGAACGCTTGCGGGGACTCGAAACCAGGGGTCAGCTTCGGGCATGCGCCACACCCTGATGGCCGTCGGTCTTGCGCTGGGCGCTTGCGCGGGGAGCAAGCCCGCCCCGAGCGCATCGCCTCCGGAGTACGAGATCCCGACGGCGTCCGCGTCTTCCCCAGCGGCGCCCACGGCGCCCCCCGTCGATCGCCCGGTCGCGGAGCAGCAGCCCGACGCGGGTACCCGCCGCTGCGAAGGTGCCATCACTGCCGAGCTCATGGCGGCGATCCGTCAGCGCGCCCAGAGCGCGCGGGACTGCTACGAGCGTGCGCTGCAGAAGGATCCGAAGCTCCGCGGGCGGCTCCAGGTCGCGTTTCGCGTGGGTGAGCACGGTGAAGTGCTGAGCGCCAGCTTGCCCCAGGACACCGTCGGCTCGGAAGAGCTCAGGACCTGCGTCCTGGGTCTGGCGCAAATGCCCTATCGCTACTTTCCCGAGCACGGCTGCATCGACGTCGCCCTGCCCATCCAGTTCCAGCCCAAGGACGCCGACGCCGGGCCTTGATCAGTTGATCTGTTCGCTGGTGATGCCGAAGTAGAGCAGCTTGGCGTCCGCCGGCGAGAACGCGATGGCGGAGACGTCGTCGTAGGCGTTGTGCGTCTGGGTCAGGTTCTTGCCGGCGGCGTCGAACTTGAAGATGTCGGTGCCGTACGCTTGGAAGTAGGTACCGAACTCGAAGTAGACGACGTTCGCGTCCGCGGGGCTCGGGGCGAGCAGCACACCATTGGTGAGCGTCACGGTTCCCGGATCGTGGTCCACGACCTTCGTGAAGCTCTGACCGCCGTCCGTCGAGAGGTAGATGTGGCGTCCTTCGCTCTTGGCGTTGGCGAGGTTCTCGACCATGTCGATGCCCTCGGCCCAGACGACGTTGGAATCGATGGGAGAGACGATCACCTCGAAGGCGTTCGCGTTGCCCGTGGACAGCCCCGTGGACTTCTTCCACAGCTTGCCGCCGTCGAAGGTTACCCAAGCGCCGATGGTCGCAGCACCGAACAACACGTGATCGAGGTCCTGCGGGTCGAAGCCGAAGCGATAGGCCAGCAGATTGCCGCCGGTGGAAGGCTTGGAACCCACGGGGGACCAGGTGACCCCGGCGTCGGTGGTCTCCCACAGCGTGCCGTCGGAGCCGCCGAGCCGTGCGCGGTCCGCGTTCTTGGGATCTGCGCCGAAGCCGATGATGTTGGGTACGGGCTCCTTGAGCTGGGTCGCCGTGCCAGCGTCGATGCGCACCAGCGCTGCGTCGTTGTCCTGGAAGCCCCAGGCGCGGTCACCGACGCCACGGTTCAGCGTCATGATGGAGCTCGGCAGGGAGTCGACCACGCTCCAGGTGCAGCCGGCATCTTCGGACCGCAGCAAGTTGCTGCCACTCGCGGCGAGCAGCACGTTCGGTACCTCGAGGGCGACCAGGCCTCGGGTGTACACCGTGCCCGTCAGCACGCCGCTCACCGGCGCCAGGGTGGCGCCGTCGTCGCTGGTGAAGGTGACCGCCGACGTTCCGCTCACGGTGGTGCACTGCGGCAGGTGCCACGCGGCGGCCGCTGCATCCCCGTCGGTGCCGGCGTCCACGGGTGCACCCGCGGCGCCCGCGCTGCCTGCCGTGCCCGCGCTGCCTGCCGAACCGCCGCTCCCCGCAGTGCCACCTGTGCTCGAGTCCACGCCGGAATCCGTAGTAGTGCCGCCGGTGCCGCCACTGCCTCCGCCGTCGCTGTTCGAGCTGCCACAGGCGACGACGACGAGACCTACGGCGAAGAGAGCGGAGCTGCGCATCCGCGACGCTATAGCACTACCGCGGCAGTCCGCTCACCGCGTCCCGCGCGATGGCGCCTTGCGTGGGCGCCTCGCCCTGATGCCCGCTCAATTTAGTGAGCGTTTTGTCGAGCTTTTGGACGAGCGCCAGCTCCTTGCCCAAGCCGCTCACCCGCGTGTCCGAGAGCTTCTTCTTCAGGGCGCGGATCACTTGGTAGGCCTCTTCGGTCTTGTTCTGCTGGCGGTGCAACACCGAAGCCTTCTTCAACGCGGTGATCTCGTCCACCAGCAAGAGCCCGCGCGCGAGCCCCAGGGGCAGCTTGCCTCGCACCTCGCTGAATCCCAGCGCGTCAGACTGCTTCTTCTTCTGCGTGTCGACGTAGGACAGGCGGGCCGTGGCGATGGGGCCGCTCTTGGGCGGCAGCGAGCCGGCACCCGCGGGCTTGAACGCGAAGTAGATGCCGCCCTTGTCGTGGCTCAGGAAGATGGTCTCGATGGTCATCGAGAGCCCGCCGTCCTTGGTGCGCTTCACCATGTCCCCCGGCACGCCGTAAAGGCCCACCAGCTCGTAGCCCGCGTTGGGCCTCACGGTGAGCTTCATGTCGTGCGCCAGCTCCGTCACCATGGTGTCGAAGTCCTTCTTGAAGCGCTCTTCCATCTTGTCGCGATCGGGGAAAAAGAACAGATTGCCGCCCCGCACGCTGCTGACGGCCGTGGCCAGCTCCGCTCCGAACTGCGTGCCCACGCCCACCGTCGTCATGCCGATGCCATGGCGGGACGCACTGCGCGCCATGCCCATGAAGCTGTCCTTGTCCGTTGCTCCCACGTTGGGCCGCTCGTCCGTGAACAGCATCACGCGAGTGTTTCCGACGAAGCGCTGCCGGCTCTGTTCCGCGACGGAAAAACCAACCTTCAGACCCTCCTCCATGGCAGTGCTACCGGCGCTCTGGATGGCGTCGATGGCGCGCAGCACCTTGGCGCGCTGGGAGAGTCTGGTGGGCGCCATGTGCACGTGGCTGCGATCGCCGTACAGCACGATGGAGAGCTGGTCCTGCTTCTGCATCTGCCACGCGATGCGCCGCAGGCTCGCCTTCACGGTGGAAAGTGGACCGCCGCTCATGCTGCCGCTCTTGTCCACCACCGCCACCAGGTTCAACGGCTCGCGCTTCCACTTCTTGGGATCCAGGTTGGAAGCGAAGCCCAGCTGCGCCAGGTAGCGCACCTCCGGCTGCGCGATCAGATCCGCCTTCGCCGCAGCCGACGTCAGACACAGGATCTGCTTGCAGGCGCGCGCGCTGGGGAGCGGCAAGTCGTGTTGGCTCAAGAGCCCCTCCGCCGTGAACGTCTTCTCGTGCGGCACCTCGCCGGCGTTGATGCGATCCCGCGCGTAGTCGATGTCCTGCGCGCCGCCGGGCGTCGCTCCCATGCTCTTCATGCGCATGGCCGGCTTGGGCGCCATGCGAATGGGCGCCATCATCTCGGGCGCCGCGTGGTCGTCGTCATCGTCCTTCGGGCTTCGCGCCTGAGCGGCAGACGCGAGACAAAGCGTTATCAACCCGACAAACCACGGCCTCAGGCTCATGCGAGACACCTCCTGTTGCGCTGGTACGCGCCACCCCGTCGAAGGATCTGACGCCTGAGGCACAAAATTCGGCTCACAGCGTGGCGCGCGTCCGGACGCCCTTCCGGACGAAGCGCGTCGCTGCCAACTCCAAGTGCCAACTCCGGGTTGGCTATTGGGTTGGTTCGCCGCGGAAACACCGCGGTTTGTAGGTGACAGTGGGATGGAGCGGCGGTTGCATTCGCTGACCGCCATGAAAGCTTCGCGCGCCCTATTCGCCGTCGGTTTCCTCGGGCTCTTTGGTTTGATGAGCTGCGGCGCCGAGGACTTCGGAAACGCGGCCGGCGCTGGCTACGACGTCGGGGAGGTGGGGGAGCCCGTCACCAAGGTGTGCGGCGTCGACAAGTACGCCGGACCCCAGGGCGCGGACGTCTCTGCCTGGCAGACGAACTTCAACTGGAGCGCCGCCGGTGTCGTGTACGGGTACGCGCGCATCAGCGACGGCGCGAACTACATCGACAAGTACTTCGACCAGAACTGGAAGCAGATGAAGGATCTCGGGATCCTGCGCGGCGCCTACCAGTATTTCGAGCCCGGCCAGAACGCCACCACCCAGGCGAACTTGATGGTGCAGAAGGTCGGCAAGCTGGGGCCTGGCGACATGCCCGCGATGATCGACGTGGAAGCCACGGGCGGTCAGTCTCCCGCCACCATCGCCTCCAAGGTAAAGACCTGGCTCGACATCGTGGAGAAGGGCACCGGCAAGCGTCCCATCATCTACACGGGCTCCTACTTCTGGCAGGACAACGTGAAGGACACGTCCTTCGGAAAGTATCCGATCTGGATTGCGGCGTACGGACCGAGCTGTCCGTCGCTGCCGCCGGGTTGGACCAACTGGACCTTCTGGCAGTACTGCAACGGTGAAACCAAGTACTGCACTAACGGCAAGGGCTTCGATCGCGACGTGTTCAACGGCACCCTAGCGGAGCTGAAGGCCTTCGCCGGTGGCAGCGTCACCACGGCGTACGCCGCAGAGTACGTGGGGCAGTCGTTCCCGCTGGCGGTGGATGCGTTGCCGATGAAGGCGGGGGAGACCATCCCCGCGTGGATCGAGCTCAAGAACGTGGGGAGCAAGCCGTGGGATTCGTCCACACGCCTCGGCACCACGGAGCCGCGAGATCGCTCCAGCGCCTTCGCCGACTCGAGCTGGCTCGGCCCCAATCGCCCGGCGGCGGTGAAGGGCACCGTGAACCCGGGCGAGACCTACAAGTTCGAGTTCAACCTGCACGCGCCCGCGGACGTGGGCACCTATCACGAGTACTTCGGCGTGGTGCAGGAGGGTGTCACGTGGTTCAGCGACTCGGGTCAGGGCGGGCCGCCGGACAACCAGCTGCAAGCACAGATCTTGGTCGAGGAAGGCCCCGCAGGAACCGGCGGCGCGGCCGGCTCGACTGGGCTCGGAGGCAGCGCGGGGAGCGTGGGCCTCGGCGGCAGCGGCGGTGGTGACGCGGGTGCCGGTGGCAGCGGTGGCAGTGGAGGCAACGGCCTGACACAGAAGACCAAGGTCGCCGGCGACGACGAGGGCGGCTGCGGCTGCCGTGTCGCCGAAAGCCAGCGTGGAAACACCGGTGGTGCCGCTCTCGGGCTGCTTCTCGGCCTCGGCTTGATGCTGCGCCGCCGGCGATAGCGCTGTGGCAAGATGGCCGTATGAGGGCGGCCGTTTTCACTTTCGTAGGCGTGTTGGTCACTGCGTGCTCCGGAGACGGAGGCGGAATCACGCCTCCCGGCTCCGGGGGTGCGGCGGGCAGCGGCGGCAACGCGACCGGTGGCTCAGCGGGGGCCAGCGGCGGAGCAGCGGGAGCGTCTGGAGGAACGGGTGGTGCGGCAGGCAGCGGCGGAGCTGGTGGCGCTGCGGGCAGCAGCGGCGGAACCGGCGGGGCAGGCGGCCTCGCGATCGGCGAATGGACCGACGCGCCCGGCGCATGCCCTAGCGGCACGACAGAGGTCCCGCTCAGCACGGCACAGCAGATCGCCGACGCCAGCCGCGGCGAGGGCGCCTATTCTGGAGATGGGCCCGGCACCTGCTACCTGATCAAGAACGGCAACTACACGTCGAGCGCGAACGTGCTCATGCTCTTTTCCCGCGGCGGCAGCGCGAGTCAGCCCATCTACTTCGTCGGCGAGAGCAGAGATGGCGTCGTGATCCACCATCGTGCCACGTTTTCCGCGGATCACCTGCGGCTCGCCAACATGACTTTCGATCTCACGGGCTACTCCAAGTCGGGGTCCTTCAACACCATCACCATCGGCGCGGCATCGGACCTCGCGCTGTCCCACCTTACGCTGACGGGCGATTGCGCTACTGGTGCTTCCGGCGGGCACATCTCCACGGAGCAGGACGGCGCCAAAAATATCTTGATTGAGGCGTGCCTGATCGAGAAGTTCGGTCACTGCTCCAGTGGCGGGCACTTGGATCACGGCGTGTACCTGTCCGCCGGATCCGACATCACTTTGCGGAACAATGTGATCCGGGAGAATTCGTCGCGCGGCATCCAGCTCTACACCGCGGATGGTTCCTTCGGCAGCCTGAAGAACGTGACCATCGAGCAGAACCGGATCTACGGCAACGGTCACGCGGACTACGAAGACGGCATCGTGATCAACGTGTCCGGCGCTGGTCCGCTCGCCGGCCTGGCCGTTTCTCACAACCTGATCTACGACAACTACTACTCGGGCATTCGCTTCGCCGGGCCTGCCACCAGCGGCGTGACCATCGACAAGAACACGTTCTTCGAGAACGGTAGCGGATCATCGTCGGCGAGCCGCTCGGAGATCAACGTCGATGGCGCCGGTGCGGCCGGACCGGCAACAATTTCGAAGAACATACTCGTGAGCTCGGCGAAGCTCGTCAACGACTGCTACGATGCCGCGTTCTCCATCGACGACAACGTCGTCTTCGGAGCGGGCGCTTCCGGGAGCTGCGTGTCGTCCGTGGTCAGCATCGATCCGAAGCTGGTGGCGCCCCAAAGCGCGGACTTCCACGCGCAGAGTCCAGCGGCGGACGGCTACGGCGCGTACGCGCCCTGAGCTCTACGGCGTGTAGAACCACTTCGGACCGTGGCACAGCGCCGAGTCCGCGTCGCACGCGCTGGACTTTCCGGTGGCCTGGAAGCGCGTGACGAGATCCGCTTGTAGCTCCGCGTCGTTGTTGCACACGTGATAGTCCGAAAGCGTCTCGTTGGCGGCCGCGATGATCTTCTGCAGGGCCGCGTCGAAGCCGCCCGCCCAATCCGAGCCCGCGTCCCAGGTGCAGTTGGGCAGCTCGGCGATCACCCCGGAGATGTCCCCCTGTTGCAGCAGTTGCACGAGGCCTGCCGCGTCCACGCTGCCGCTGCAGGTGAGGTGATCCGTGACGTAGGTCGATACCTCCTGCACCAGCTTCTGGATGGCCGTGTCTTGTAGCGCATCCAGGCTCAAGAACTGCGTGCCACACTCGCAGGCGCCGTAGTCGTTCACCAACGCTTCCAGATCCTGTTGCGAGCCGCTCACCGTCATGGAGCCGACCTCTTGCAGGAACACCTGTCCGTTCTTGTCTTTCTCTCCCGGCTTGGTGCCGTGGTTCTCGCGGAAGGTGCTGCTCACCACGATGCCCTCGCAGGTCACGTCCAGCGTGGTGGTGGTGTGGGGCGGCCACAGCTCGCTGCTTCGCCCTGCCGTATCCTTGTAAGCGTCCTTCTGCAGCCACTTGAAGGTAGCGGTGCACTGTCCACCACCGCCGCTGCCGCTGCTGCCACCGAGTCCGCTGCTGCCGCCGCTGCCACTGCCGCCGCCCGCACCGCTGGTTCCGCCGCTGGCGCTCGTTCCTCCGGAGTCATCGGAGCTGCAGCTGATCAAGGCCAAGGACAGTGCCATCGCCGAAGCAAAGAGACGTCGCATGCCCACCACGATATCAGGCTTCTGGATGTCGCTGCGGCGCGGAACCTCGCGCCCGTGAACGGAATCCGCGTCGAGCCAACGGCAGACAAAACCCACGGGCAGAAGTCGACGGGAGCGGATAGCATCGCGCTCATGAGGCGTTTGGGGCTCGTTGTGCTGGGCTGGCTGGCGCTCGCCTGCGGAGCGGAGGACGCCGCGGTCACGAAGGCCGCGCCGGGAGTCTCGCCGCCGGAGGCACCTGGGCCGTACGGCATCGGCGTCACGAGTCTGGAGGCCGAGAGTGGCGGGCGAACGCTTCCCATCGAGGTGTGGTACCCGGCGAAGGCGGGAGGCGACGTGGCCGAGTACGTGCTCCAAGCGGGCGCGCTGGAGCTCGCGCGGCTCGCATCTCCGATGAGCGCGCTCAGGGATGCGCCGTTGGACGCTCGCGGTGGTCCGTATCCGGTAGTGGTGTTTTCCCACGGCAACGGTGGCGTGCGGATCCAGAGCGTGTACCTCACGGAGTGGCTCGCGAGCCACGGCTTCGTGGTCGCGGCGCCGGATCACGTCGGCAACACCTTTGCCGAGATGCTCAACCCGGGTCTCGCCATCCCGGCCGGGGAGATGGCGCGGCTTCGTCCCGAAGACGTGTCGAAGACGCTGGACGCCCTGCTCGCTGCGAGCGACGACGCGGACTCGTTGCTCCATGGTGTCGCGGACGCCAGCCGCGTGGGCGTGGCCGGCCACAGCTTTGGCGGCTTCACCACGCTGCGCGTGGTCGGCGCCACCATCGACTCCGACGCGGTGTTGGCGGACTGCGCCCAGAACGGCGGACTGATCTGCAATGGCTGGGACGGCGGCACGATGCCCGCGTCGCAGCGCGACCCGCGGTTCACCGTGGCCCTGGCGCAGGCGCCCGGTGGCGCGCAGGCCATGTTCGCGGGCGGGCGCGACGGCTTTGCCGACGTGGCGGCTCGCACGATGATCCAAGGCGGCACTTTGGACGAGCTCACGCCCTACGCCGAGGAGCACGTGAAGCCGTATCAGTCGCTGCCATCTCCGGCGTGGTTCCTGGGCGTCGAGGGAGCCGGCCATTTCACCTTCTCGGACATGTGTCGCCTCATCGATCTGGTCGGGCTCAGCGTGACGGAGTTCGAGGACGGCTGCGGCGCGCAGAACCTCGCCTGGCAAGAAGCGCACGCGGTGATCCAACGCGTCTCGACGGCGTTTCTTCAAGTGGAGCTGGCCGGTCAGGACGACTTCGCGAGCGAGCTCGAGCCCACGGAACCGCTGCCAGAGCACGTCGCCCGGCTGGACGCCAAGTGAACATGCGCTTCCTCCCCCTGACGCTACTGCTCGCCGGCTGTGCGCCGCCGGTGACGTCCGAACCGGCTGCACCCCGGACGGCTGCGTCCGGAACGGCCGCCCCCGAGACGGCCGGCAGCTCCGTACCTCCGGTGACGGAAGTGCCCGTCGAAGCTCCGGAGGGCTGCCCCGCGGATCTCGACGCGCGGGTCGGCACCGTGGTCACTTTGGTCGGCGAGCAGTCGCGCACCAAGATCCCGACCGTGTGCGGCGTCGACGTGGACGGCGACTACGACCTGAGCGACGAGGTCGTCCGCGTCACCGGGCGTCTCCGCCGCTACGTGGTGCCGCCCCCGACGCCCGGTGAGCCCATCGTCGCGGGACGCGGTCCCGGGACGTACTATTCGATCCAAGATCCCACGACGGGACAGCTCGCTCGTCCAGTTCCGCGCTGACGTCTCAAGTAGTCCGCAGCATCGCCTCTCCCGTGAGCATGGACAGCGCGTAGAGGACGTTGCGCTCGCGGACCACGCGGCAGTGGTCGGGCGGCGGATGCGGGCTCGGCGCTCGCGTCGCGATGCGATCGAGCGTCCCGTGAAAGGCCTTGCCGAAGAGCGAGAGGCCCTCCATCGCCAAGGGCTCGCGGCGCCACGGCGTGCCCGCGGCGTAGCGACCCACCAGGCGAGGCGATGCGGAGCGCGCGGTCTCCGGAGCCGGGATCTGGTCGTAGTAGACGGCGCCGAGCTCGAGCACCGGGATCCGCTTGTTGCCGTCTTCCGTGCTGCCCAGGACCCACGCCGTGTGCACGCGTCCGTCCATCGTGATCGCCAGCAGATCTCCCGGCTCCAGGGTCATCGCGGGGCGCACGCCCCGAACGCCGGCCACCCGAACCGGATCGGGATCGATGCTCCGGGGCGGGAGCGGTCGGCGCACGATGGAGAGCTCCAGCTCCGGGAAGAAGCGAGAGTCTGCGTCGATGCCTTCTTCGGTGGTCCACCAGGCAAGGGGGCTGCCCGCGTCGGTCTGGATGTTGGGCATCTCTTGCCGCTCCCAAAACGAAACCCACCGCGTGGCGGGTGTCGGATGGTCGCGAACCGCGAGCACGCCACACACCGCGAGGGTCTCCGCGATGTCTTCGCGGTCGCTGGCGTTCTTGCCGATGACACCCCGAAGCGCCTTCACGAACGCCTTGGCGCGCGAGCCGTCGGGTAGCTCTGCGGCCGTCGTCACGATCTCGCGGAGCTTCTCCCGATCCTGCTCGTTGGGACGTACCGGCGGCAAGGTTTGGAAGTGCTCCAGATCCACCAGCCACGCCTTCGCGTCCGGGGTGCCGTAGCAGGCGCCCTCTTCCTTCATCTCGACGAGCTCCGCCATGTCGTCGTCGACGGTCTGGCTCACGCCACACACGGCGCAGTCGTTCAAATCGAGGTAGCAATGGTCCGGCATCAGCGACGCGCAGGCCCAGCTCCGCAGCGTGGAGCGGTAGCGAAGCGGCGCCGAGCCCAGGCTGGCCACGAAGGCATCCGCTGCCGCCGTGGGATCCACTGCCGCCACCGCAGCGCGCAGTCGTCGGATGAGGTCGTCGTGATGCATGTTCAGGTCGATCCGTCGGAGTGCTCTTTGAGCTCGATGGCCACCGCGCTCAAATCCTCCGCCAGCGTGAGCCTGGCTTCGTAGCTCTCGTAGAACACCGTGTTGTACATCCCGAAGGAGTCGCGCCAAGCGCAGCACAGCACCACGGGGGGGCCCAGCCGGAGCTCCCACTCCGCGCTGCTCCGCATGGCCGGCCCCAACGGCACCCCATCACGGGCGGAGGGCTCCGTCTTGGTCTCGTACCAGTGCCCGGAGCCCGAGACGCTCGTCTTGGCCGTGGCCAGAGTCATCGGAATCGGGCGGCCATCGATCAGCACGCGCCACAGATCGTCACCTCGCATCTCGAAGCCGAGCACGTGCTCTCCGAACCTCAGGGTGTCGCGCGCCAACTCTCGTCCCCACACGATGATTGCACATCCCCGGCACCCTGCGTCGGTCCGTCGTGCCCCCCCGATCCTCCTCGCCCTTTCCGCATGGATGTTGGTCCGCCGCGGAATCCGCGCGCCGCGCACCCTCGCGCGGAAGTAGCCGCCGCGGTACCCTGAGCCACGTCGTGTCATGCCGCTACCGTCACTGATCCTCGCGGACCACTGGGCGCCACTGACGCGCGCCTGGTCCGAAGCTTTCGCGCCGTTCGAGGCGGTGCACGTCCACGACGGCGACTTCTTCGCCCTCGACGCGGACGCCATGGTCAGCCCTGCCAACAGCTTTGGGATCATGGACGGCGGTCTCGATGCGGCGATCCGTGCGGAGCTCGGTGGGCACGTACAGACGGACGTGCAAGCGCGCATCTTGGAGCGACACCATGGAGAGCTTCCCGTCGGTGCGGCCGAGATCGTGCCCACCCATCACGCCCGCTGGCCGTTCCTCGTCGTCGCTCCCACCATGCGCGTTCCCGAAAGCGTGGCACACACGTTGAACGCCTATCTCTCCTTTCGAGCGGCGCTCTTGGCGGTGCTTCGCCACAACGCTGCGAATCCAGCGGCGCAGATCCGCTCCATGGTGGTGCCCGGCCTGGGAACGGGCATCGGAGCCATGGACGCCCGCCGCTGCGCCGCGCAGATGCGCATCGCCTTCGATCACGTTTCCAAGCCGCCGCGGATCCCCAGCTTCAGGATGATCCACGACCTACACCAACGGCTGCGGTCGGCGTTGTGATACGGACGCGCGCCATTCTGCTTACCCGGGAATGCAATGCCGGAACTGGTTGAAGGTGTTTGGCGTCCTTGCCGTGGGGCCGGTCGAGACGACCTCGACGCGCTCCAGCGTGCCGCGCCGTTCACGTTGCCCCGCAGCTACCTGGACCAGCTAGCCATGTCGAATGGCGGCGAAGGTTCGCTCACGGTCCAACCTTGGTGGATCGTGTTTTGGGAGGCGGAGAGCGTGATCGAGTCGAATGCAGACTACGAGCTGTCCAAGCACCTGCCGGGGTTCTTCGGCTTCGCAAGCAGTGGTGGCGGAGAGCTACTCGCGTTCGACGCGCGCGGACGCGAGCCCTTCCCCATCGTCGCGATACCGTTCATCCCCCTCGATGCCACCCTTGCGATTTTGGTAGCGCGCAACTTCGACGAGCTCAAAGGGATGATCGGAAAGCCATACTTGGAGGGCTGACGCCTGGTTCAAGGTTATCGGCTGCGTTCCGAGAACCTCGATCCCGCGAACGCAGTGCCCCCCGATCCTCCTCGCCCTTCCGCAAGGATGTTGGTCCGCCGCGGAATCCGCGCGCCGCGAGGTTCCGCGGCGGCTCGACAACCAAATGTGGCTGCGAGGTCCGAAAAGCGGACATTCGAGGCCGTTCAGTGCTCGAAGTCGGCTCAGATGTCCGGATTTCGGACCTCGCGCCGGCTGGGTGGCGGCGGCGTCAGTGCAGCACGAGCTGTGACATCGCCGGGCCGGTCGACACACACAGGTTGGGCGGCGCCGCGTGGTAACGCCATAGGGCTTGGTGAGCGCCAAGTACTCCACGCCGGCTCCGACGCGACCGTGCTGGGAGCGTGTCGTTCCCTGCGCTGCTCGCGATTGAGCAACATCAACTCCCGGAGTCGACGACGGACCAGCGCAGCAGCGTGGGGTCGCCGTCGTAGGCAGCGGTGCACGCGGCGGCGTCGGTGGGAGCGGGCTTCGCGTCCTTCCAGAGGTGCGCGGCCGACGAGCTCGTGTTCAAGATGCCGGCGCGCGCGAGGGCAGCGAAGGAGACGATGGGGCCGCGTCCGTTCAGCGCAGCCGTGACGTGAGCGTAGCCTTGCGCGAGCACGGCCACGCCTTCGTTCGTGAGGGCCCAGCTGGGGCCGGTCTTGTGCTGCGCGCTCGGGTCGCAGTCCCACATCAAGTAGCCCACCGGGGCGCCGTCGCAGCCTCCGGGGTAGCTGGGCGGGTACGCGCGCACTTCGCCGGTCTTCTGGCTGGCTTCGACGGCGAAGTAGTCCCAGGCACAAGAGCGCGCGACATCACGCAGCTTGTCGCTGTTCGTCACGACGTCCTTGAGCTGCACCTCGCGTCCCGTCGTCAGATCGATGGCGACGCCGCTGCCGGTGGAGTTCATGGGGTGCGCGGCGCGGTAGTAATACTCGGTCAACAGTGGCTGTACCGTGAGCAGCTCCCGATTGGCGGACACCAACCAGGACCACGCGCTGTGCGAGTGCGGGCTCCAGCACTTCTTGATGCCCTTTACCAGATCCGCGTAGGACGAAGCGTTGGCCAGGGCGCGATTCACGAGGGCGGCGTTCTTGATGCCGAACACCCGCACCCCGAGGTCGCTCGCCACGCAGGCCGCGCCCTCTTCCCGCATGGCCTGGCGTCGCGCCTTCGGTTCCGTGGGCGCGCATACGGCATAGTCGTAGTCGTCTCCCGGGATCTCGATCGTGGTGGTGGCGTCGGGCTTCTGCACTTTCGCGCAGCCGGGGTAGTTCGGGGCCACCACCGTTTCTCGCAGCACGCGGTACAGGGGGGGCCACTCCTTGGGGCGCGGCCACAGCTCGAAGCTCTGGGTCTTGCCCTTGAGGGTGTACTTGCCGGAAACGCGTCCCGTGGCGGCGTCACAGGTGCCGTCGAAGTTGCCGCCGCCGCGCTCCGAAAAGCGCACCGCCGTGCCGTTCCGGCTGCCGTGCACCGCGAGCTCGGGGCCCGCGCGGTCGTAGTGCACGGCGCCGGTCAGCGTCGTTTCGCTTGCCGAGCCCGGTGACAGCAGCACCGTGAGCGGCGTCTTGTCGATCGTTCCGCGATAGCTGCGATCGAAATCACACGGATGCGTTCCGTACTGTCCCTTGAAGGGCGAAGCGTCGCGCGACACTTGCGTGACCCGCAACACGCGCTTCTTGTCCGTGGCGCTCTCCGCTGCGGGCGTTTCAGCGTCCGTTCTCGCGTCCGCCCTCGCGTCCGCGCCACCGTCCCCGACTGCCGGCGTCGGGGTGCTCGCCGCTGCAGGCTCCACGACCACGCTCTTGCTCGCCTGTGCCGGGCCCGAGCTCTGCGGACCGCCACACGCGCCGAGCGCCAGCGCGCCACCAACGACTAGGACTCTGGTCACGATTTCGCAGACTACACCAGCCGGACAGCGCGTCCGCGAGCTTCCGCGCCGCACCAACAAACGAACGATCCAGCTTTGCATGGGGATGTCGCTGCGGCGCGGAAACGGCCCGCGGCGGCGTCCGTTGACGGCCCGTGGCGCCTCTGTCATCCGAAGAGCGGAGAGGGCACCGCGCCCTGGAGCGTTCGAAGCGAGGAGGTCACATGTCCGTCAAGCCGATTCCGGAGGGGTACCACACCATCACGCCGCAGCTCGCGGTGCAGGATGCCAGCAAGGCCATCGAGTTCTACAAGAAGGCGTTCGGGGCGGAGGTAAAGGACTTTGCCAAGGACCCGAGCGGCGAGAAGGTGTGGCACGCGTCGCTGCGCATCGGAACTTCGATGATCTACGTGAACGACGTGTTTCCGGAGATGGGCGGGCGCGAGAGCCAGAGCAGCATCTGGCTGTACGTGGCGGACTGCGATGCAGCGTTCGAGCAGGCGACGGAGGCCGGCGCCAAGGCGCTGATGCCGCCGGGGGACATGTTCTGGGGCGACCGCATGGCTCACGTCGCTGACCCGTTCAATCAGACCTGGACCCTCGCGACGCACGTGAAGGATCTGACGCCGGAGCAGCTGAAGGCCGCCGAGGCGGAGTTCGTCGCCAACATGAAGAAGGAGTGACGCGCGCTACTTCGCCACCCAGATGCGGCACTCGGTGACCTTTGGGGGCGGGCCGTCGTGGGGTGCGCTGGGGGGCGAGATGCCGATCAGCGTGGGCGGCGGAAACGTGAGGGTGCCGGTGATGCGTACCTTCGCGCCCGCGGGCTGCGGCGGAATGTCGAACAAGAGGTGGCCCACGCGGCGATCACGATTGGCCCACTCCTCGCTCGTGTAGGCGTAGCCGTTGTCCATGTCGTCGATGCTATGGCTCGCGACCTGACTATCTCCAGACCAGACGCCGAAGGTGCCGTGAGCGATGTCGCCGCCGCAGCCGGTGCAGTCCACCGTCAAGAATGCCCGCTTCTTCTCGCCGTCCGAGGTGAACTCCAGGGAAAACGGCACGTCCGGGCGCACGTCCACGCTGGCGATGGGAGTGCCCGGTGACGGGTAGATCACCACGAACACGACGAACAGCACGCCGCCCAAGACCAGCATGGGGGCGAGCACGAACAGGGTCATGACCCAAAGCAGTCGCTTCGATCCTCCGGGACCGCTGAAGTCCAGCTGGTTGGGACGCGGGTTTCCGTTCATGGGCGGGGCGTCGATTCACTCGTGGGCGGTTCCGGTGAGGCCCCGCAGACGAGCAGGCTACCACGGCCCCTCACTTCCGCGGCGCCGATGGCTGCCGTAGCGTAGCGCCGGAATGAGCAGAGAGTACGAGCGGCTGCGCGCGGCCCTCTCCGGGGAACGGCTGCCGGCGGTGGTCGTAGACGTCGATGCCCTCGACCGCAACGTCGCGCGGCACGTGGAGATGGTCGCAGTGTGGGGCAAGCCGCTCCGCGCGGCGAGCAAGTCCGTGCGCGTCGTCTCGCTGCTGCGGCGCGTGCTCCGCGAAGGAGCTGCGGCGTTTCGCGGCGTGATGTGCTTCGCGGCGCGGGAGGCGGAGTACCTCGCGGCGGAGGGCTTCGACGATTTCCTGCTCGCGTACCCGCCGTGGCAAGCTTCGGACCTCGACGTCGTTGCCCGTCTCGCCGCCGAGGGCAAGACGATCCGCGTCGCGGTGGACTCCCGGGAAGGCATCGAGCGGATCGGCGGCCGCGCGCCGGGGACGGACATCGTACTGTGCGTCGACATGAGTCTGCGCGCGGCGCGGGGCCGCGTGCACGTCGGCGTTCGGCGTTCGCCCTTGCACGACGTGGACGACGTCGTCGAGCTGGCGCGCTTCGCGCGCGGCGTCGCGGGCGTGCGCCTCGTCGGATTGCTCTGTTACGAAGCGCAGGTGGCCGGCTTGGGGGACGCGAGCCCCTTCGCGTCGTGGATGAACCCCGCCAAGGCCGCGATCCGTCGCGTGTCCGCTCGCGAGGTGCGCGCGCGCCGCGGCGCGATCGTCGACGCCCTCGTCGCCGAAGGCTTCGAGCTGTCCGTCGTGAACGGCGGCGGCACGGGATCGCTCTCCACCACCACGGCGGAGCCCGGCATCACGGAAGTGACGGCCGGCTCCGGCTTCTACAAGCCGCACTTGTTCGACTACTACAGCGACGCCTTCGTCCGCTCGCTGGAGCCCGCGTGCTTCTTCGCCCTGGAAACGACGCGCAAGCCCGCCGCGGACATGATCACGTGCCTGGGCGGCGGCTACGTCGCCTCCGGGGAAGCGGGCGCCGATCGCGTCCCGCTCCCCTGGCTCCCGGACGGCCTCTCGCTCTTGCCCCACGAGATGTGCGGCGAGGTGCAGACGCCGCTCCGCGTCCCCCGCGGGGTGGCGCTCGACCTCGGGGCTCCCGTCTTCTTCCGGCACGCCAAGGCCGGTGAGCTGATGGAGCGTTTCTCCGAGGTGCTGCTCGTCTCCGGAGATCGCGTGGTGGAGCGCGCGCCCACCTACCGCGGCGCAGGGCAGTGCTACTTCTGAGCCCGCCGCGAGAGCGCTTGCAGCACGCCCTCCGCGGATCGCGATAGCGGCGACAGGCCGCGTGCCTCCGCCGCCAACGCGCGCCGCGCCGCTTCGTCGAAGGGCACGCGCTCGTGCTCCGGCATGAAGCGCCAGAAGCCCTCGCCCTCGGTGTACAGGTCGCTCGTCAACCCTTCCACCAGCTCGTCCGCGATGTGGCGGTTGGCGCGCGTCACCAGTCGCAGCCAGTAGCTCGACAGCCGCGGCGTCACGAACGGCACCGGCAGCATCACGGGGCGAATGCCCGCCAGCGCCGCCGTGCGCCGCAGTACTTCCCGCAGTGACATCAGCTCCGGCCCCGGCAGTGGGTACGCCGCGCTGCCCTCGTGCTCGAGGGCCAGCGCGTGGGCGATCGCCGCCGTGACGTCTCGCAGGTCGATGGGCTCTGTGCGAGAGTCGAGCCAGCGCGGCAGCACCATGACCGGGAGTCGCGTGGCCAGATCTCGCACGATGCGCCAGCTCTCGCTGCCCTCGCCGATGATCATGCTGGCGCCCAGCTCGATGGTCGACACGCTGCCCGCGCGCAAGGTCCGTCCCGTTTGCAGGCGGCTCGCCAGGTGTCGCGACGGCGTGGCCGCCGGCTCGATGCCGCCGAGATACACCACCCGCCGTAACCTCGCCCGCTCCGCGCTCTCGCGAAACGCCTCCGCGGCGCGCTGTTCCCGCTCCGGATAATCGTCCCCCGCGCCCATCCCGTGGATCAGATACACGGCGCGCGCCACGCCTTCGAGCGCCCGCGGAATCGTCTCCGGGCGGTCCACGTCCAGCTCCCGGAGCTCCCACCCAGGGTGCCGCCGTCGCGCCCGCTCCGGGTCGCGACTGGTGCACACCACGGACAGTCCCGCCGCCTCCAGCACCGGGACCAAGTGCCGCCCGACGAATCCCGTCGCCCCCGTGACCAGCACTCGCTCAGCCATGCGCCTCGCTGGCCGCCTTCTGTTGTTGGCTCGCCGCGGAAACGACGCGGTCGGAGTGCTGTCGTCGCGGGACGAACATGTCCTTCGATGTATGCGCCCTGCGCGGACGTATCGAAAGCCCCGCGTGATCGTCCTCCTTCGAACGCGCTTCCCGATACCCGAAGGGGTGGGGTTCCTCGAGCGGCTCGCGGCCCGTAGAGAGGTCGAACCCGAGTGGGTGCGGGGCGGAGACCGTGAAATGTGGGGGAATCGCACCATGTGGGTGCGTCGAGGGTGATGCTGGGCTCGGGCAAAACCTGTAGCGTGGGTGCATGGCCTCGCCTCGTCGCGTTCGACGGTACCTCCTGGATCCGCGCTTTCAGCTGAAGTGGACGAGCTACCTCGTCGTCGTCGTGTTGGCGGTGATGGTCGGCCTCGGTTTCTTGATCGCGCGGCTGGCGAGCCGGGCGTCGGACACCGCGCAGATTGCCGTCACTCAAGCCGAGAAGGCGTTCAAGGAGTCCAAGACCAACAACATCTTGGCGCGTGGCGCGGTGGAGATGGCGGGGCCCGAGAACGCAGGGCTCGCGGCGGCGATGAACGAATCCCTGGCGGAGGTCGACAAGAAGCAGAGCAAGAACCTGGACGAGGTGAAGGCGCTGCAAGAAAGCATCGGCAAGGATCGCAAGAGCATGCAGATGCTCCTGATCGGCGCCGGCGTGGTGCTGCTCGTGATCCTGACGCTGATGGGCATCGTGATCACTCATCGCATCGTGGGGCCGGTGTACAAGATGAAGCGGCTGCTCCGCCGCGTGAGCACCGGGCGGTTGGCGGTGGATGCGCGGCTCCGAAAGGGGGACGAGCTGGAAGATCTGTTCGAGACGTTCCTGCAGATGACGTACTCGCTCAGGGCAATGCAGAACGCGCACATCGCCACGCTCGACGCCACGCTGCACCACGCGGAGGAGAGCCAGGCGGCGCCGGAGGTGCTGGAAGGCATGCGCGCGCTTCGAGCCCAGCTCATGTTGGGCATGGAGAAGCGCCACGGAGGGGAGGGCTGAGCCATGCACGCCGTGATCGCCCCCGCCATCGAAGAGCTGTGCGCTGCTTTCGAGCGCCACGACTACAATCCCACGCCGGTGATCGACATCGGCGTGCTGGTCGCCAACGCCGACGGCACGGTGGACGAGCAGGAACGCGCGCTGTTGTCGGACGTGTTCCAGACGCTACTGGAGACCAACCTCACGCCGGAGCTGGTGGACGCCCTGATCCGCGCCAGCGCGGAGGTGATTCAGGCGGCGGGGGCGGAGCCGCGGGCCCGGCTGGTGGGCGCCATCTTGCACGACTGCGACGCGGCGGAGCCCGGGCTGCGCGTGGCGCTGGCGATTGCCTTTTCCAGTGAAGGGCTGAGCGCCGACGAGCGCAGCATCATCGACAAGATCGCGGACGCGGCCGACGTGTCGCAAGAACACTTGGCTGAGCTGGTGAAGGAAGTGGAGAAGCACTCGGAAAAGGGCGACCCCGTGAGCACGCGCATGTCGCTGTTGCCGGAGCACTTGCGGAGCCAGTAGCCGTGCTCGCCGCAGAGCTGCCGGACGTCGCGCTGCATGCGTCCATCGATCGCTACGGGGACCTGGGGATCCACGCGGTGCTGGATCTGCGACGGCGATTCTCGCGCGAGGAGCTCACGCGGGCGCTGGCGGCTGCCGTCGAGGCGTTTCCCGTGCTCGGCTGCAGATACGAGCCGGGCCTGTGGCGCGATCGCTGGCTGCCGGTGAGCGCGCCCGTCTCGCGCGCCGTGCATGAGGTGTCGGTGCCCGTGGACGTGGACGCCGAGACGGAGCGCTGGGCGCGGCGCCCGATCGACGTGCGGCGCGAGCGCCCGCTGCGGTTGGTGAGCATCGAACGCCCCGAGGGCACGCGGCTGCTCTTCAGCATCAGCCACGTCGCGGCGGACGGCGGCGGCATCGCCGCGGTGGGGCACGTACTGGGGGCGCATCTCGCCGGGGTGTCGCCGGCGTTTCCCGTGGACCGCGATCGCACCGTGGCCGGATCCTTGGCGGGGCTCCGGGCGTGGCACTTGCCGGTGCTGCTGCGCGACATGGCCGCGACCGCGGCCTTTCCGCTGCGCACGCTGGGCGCTGCGCGGCGCGAGCGGCACTTTCCGGCCGCCACCGCGGAGCCGGCCGCGTGGCGTCACCTGCGCATCGCCCCGGACGACCTCGCCCGCATCAAGCAGCGCTCCGGCACCAGTGTGAACGACGCCCTGCTCGCCGCCCTCGCGCGGGTCGCCGCGGGTCGTTCGAGTCAGGGGCCACTGGCGGTGATGTACACCATGGACCTGCGGCGCTACGCCGGGACGCCCAAGCTCACGGCCGCCAACACGTCGAGCATCCTCACGGCCTTCGTCCCGCGCAGCGTCACGAAGGACCTCGCGACCAGCGCCCGCGCGGTCGCGCGCATCACCGCTCGCCAGCGCGGCGGCCTCGCGGGCCCAGCCTTCGTCCTCGCGCCCCTGTCCCTCGCGTTCGGCGCGCCGCACTTCGTCGCGCGTCGCATCGTGCGCTGGCTCCACCCGCTGCTCATCGATCTGCCTCTGAGCCGGGGTCTGGTCTTCACCAACGTCGGCAAGGTGGACGACGGCCTCGCCGCCTTCGGTGACGACCTGGAGTCCGTGGCCGTCATCGGCCCCAACGTGTGGGGCATTCGCGTCCCCGCCGTGGTCGCGTTCGGTTTCCGCGGCGCGCTCCACCTCGAGCTGTTCGCTCCCCCCGGTCTGGCGCCCGAAGCTCTGACCGACCTGGAACGCGAGCTGCGCGCGGCCTTGGAGCTCTGACCCACCCTTACGGCGTGCAGTAGCTCGACTGAATCTGCCACCAGCCGCGGCGCGCCCCCGGGTTCCACACCACCTTGCCGCCGCCATAGTTGCAGATGTGATAGCCGTACCACTTGCCTTCGCAGCAGGTGTTGCTGACGGCGATCTCGTCGGTGCTGCCCACGGCGTGCTGCCCCGCGCAGAAGCCCTGGTTTCTGAGCTCCGCAGTGACGGCGGCGAACCAGTTCTGGCAGATCTCGTTCACGTCGCTGCCGCCCACCGTCGTGATCGGGCAATCGCTGCCCACGCCGCAGCCGCTGAGCGTCGCCATCACGGCGTTCACGGCGTCGTCCACGGACTTGTCGGTGTCCTGATACGTGCACGCGGCGGCGATGAAGTCCGGATCCGGGACGCCCTGGGGGAACGCGCAGGGCCCGCCGGTTCCGCACTGCACCGCGGCAGCCGCGCCGCAGCCGGCCCCCGCGCCC